>JBBRZC010000182.1:0-6814 GCA_038237075.1 Actinomycetales bacterium | reverse complement strand
GCGGTGGGGGTGGTGCCGTCGAGCGTGTAGCGGATGGCGGCGCCGGCGGTGGAGTCGGTCAGGGTCACGCTCTGGGTGGTGGCGTAGGTGCCGGTGGGCGGGGTGATGGCGGGGGTGGCGACGGTGGTGCTTCCGGTGCCGGCGTCGATCGTGTAGGTCCCGCTGACCGCTGCTGAGGTGTTGGTTCCGGCCTTGACGCCGATGGCGTTGACCGTGGTGGTGGCGGTGACGGTGATGGGTGCCGTGTAGAGGGTGGACGTGGCGGTGGGGGCGGTGCCGTCGAGCGTGTAGCGGATGGACGCACCCGCGGTGGTGTCAGCCAGCGTCACCGTCTGGGCGCTCGCGTAGGTGCCGGGGGCCGGGCTCATCGTGGGGACGGCCGTGGTGGCTTGCCCGTTGCCCGCCTTGGTGTGGACCGCGACGTAGTCGACGGTCATCGGCGCACCGGATGTCGTCGCCGGGACCGGTTGCGGGCACTGGCAGACGTTGTTGGGATAGCTGCCGCCGATCGCCACGTTGAGGATGGCGAAGAAGCCGTGGTGGACGGCGTCGGCCCAGGTCGTCGCGTCGACAGCGTTCTGGTGGACCGTGTGCTGCAGGACCCCGTCGGTGGAGAAGCGCACCTGCTCGGCGGCGGGGTCGGTGCGGTCGATGACGACCGAGTAGGTGTGGAAGGCGGTCTGGCAGCCCACGCAGGGGAACAGTCCACTGGTGATGCCGGTGGTCTCGTTGCACGGCCCGCCGTTCCAGACGCCGCAGTGGAACGTGTGTGACACCTGCGAGATGCCGTTGACGTCCTCCATGATGTCGAGCTCACCGATGCGCGGCCAGTTCGTGGCGCCGACGGGCCGGGCGTCCGCGCCCATGGCCCAGAAGGCCGGCCAGTAGCCGAGACCGTTCTCCGGGTTGGGCTGCTTGAGCGAGGCGGTGATCTCGACCTGCCCACCCACCGGGGCGGCGAAGTCCGTGCGGGCCGTCTCGACCCGACCGGAGGTCCAGTTGCCGCTGCTGTCCCTGATCGGGGTGATGAGGAGGTGCCCCGCGCCGTCCTGGTGGACGTTGGCCGTCGAGTTCGTCATCGTCTCGATCTCGCCCGTGCCCCACTGCCCGGCGCCGCCCGGGTAGCTGGTGCCAAGGTCGTAGATCCAGCTGCTGCCCAGCGATGAGCCGGCGGCGCCGCTGAAGTCGTCGCTGAAGACCGTGGTCCACCCGGGTGGGGCGGCCGGCACGGCGGCGGTGGCGGTGCCGCCGGTGACGACGATGAGTGCGGGCGCCGCCAACGTGACGACGGCGGCGAGCACCGCCTTCCCCCGTAGCCAGGCACGTCCAGATCGGTGGGAACGGCGGTTCATGTGAGTGCCTTCCAGCGGCCTTGCGCAACAGGGGCACGAGGCGCACTCCCGACACCAACGTCGGCCACACGACTCCACTCAACTAGAGGCGAACGTCCTATTTCCCATCGGACGAAGGTCCTGCACGATCAAATCGAGCTGAATATGAGTAACTTAGTGGAGACATGGGACAAATCCATCGATACATGCGCGCCATGTCGGGCGCGCCGCAGCCGGAGACGGCACCAGGGCAGGGGGAGCCGGGGGCTACGCTGACGCCGACCACGTTTCTGCACGTCAGGAGGGTTTACCAGTGCTCCTGTCCACCGACGTCTCACGTCGCGGCGAGGCGACCGTGCTGACCGTCACGGGCGAGGTCGACGCCTACACCGTGGCCGCGTTGGCGCCGGTCACGGAGAAGCTGCCGTTCGGCGCCGACCTGGTCCTCGTCATCGACCTGCGGCCGGTGACCTTCCTCGACTCCTCGGGGCTGAGCGCCATTGTGGCCACCCGGCGTCGGGTGAGCGAGACCGGCGGCGAGCTGCGGATCGTGTGCGACGGACGGACTCGACGCCTGTTCGAGCTGACCAGCATGGACCAGGTGCTCAACCTCTACGCCACGCTGGAGGCGGCGGTCGACCCCTCCGCGGTGGCGGCGACGGGGGACGACCCCGACCCGATGGTCGGCTCGCGGTAGCCGCGGCCCGCTGATCGCCGGCCCCGGCCGGCACCGCTCGGCCGGGGCGGCGGCGTGGGAGGCACGGACGCAGCGGTGCCCCGGGCCGATGGCCCGGGGCACCGCTGCTATGGCTGGACTACAGCGCCGGGGTCGGCGCGGAGGGTGCCGAGGCCAGTCCCGAGCCGACGGCGTTGAAGGCGCTGACGTCGACCGTGAACGGACCGGCGACCGCGAAGGTCAACGTCCGGCTGCGTGGCGTCGCACCGACGGTGATCCGCTGGGCCACGTTGCCGGCCGCGTCGTAGGCCGAGACGGTGTATCCGCTGATCGCCGAGCCACCGTTGTCAGTCGGGAGCGCCCAGGTCACGACGAGGGTCCTCGCCCCGCCGACGGGACCGGAGACGACCGACACGAGCGCCGTCTGGCCCGGCACGGTGGCCGGGGTCACGGCGGCCGAGAAGGCGGATGACGCCCCGGTGCCTTGCGCGGTGACGGCGCGAACCCGGAAGCTGTACGCCGTTCCGTTGGTGAGACCGGTGGCAGTGTAGGTCACCGGCGTCCCGAAGGGGGGGAGAACGGTGTCCGTCCGGACCACGACGCCCCCAGTGCGGACATCAACCTGGTAGGCGCTGATGGCCGAGCCGCCGTTGTTGGCGGGAGCCGACCACGTCAGTGCCACGGTGGTGTTGCCGCGCACCGCGCTTGGCACCGTCGGCGTTCCGGGCAGCCCGACCGGGGTGACCGGGTTGGAGGCGGCCGAGAGCGGACCGGCACCGAAGATGTTCACCGCACGCACCTGGAGGGTGTATGCCGTGCCGTTGATGAGCCCGGTGACGGTGCCAGTGGTCGCGGTCCGGGCGATGCCGGTCCGAGTGACGACCGGCGCGGTGCCGGAGGTCGGGGTGGCGACGATCTCGAAGCTCGTGATCGCCGGTGAGCCGTTGGGCACCGGAGCCGTGAAGGTCACGGTGGCCGAGCCCGTCGTGGTCGCCGTGGCGCTGGCCGTGGCCGAGACGATCGTGGGCTGACCCGGAACCGCGATGAGGACGGTCTGGTCGAGGAACTTCAGGGCCTCGATGTTGCGGACCGTGTCGATGCCGTCGCTGACCTTCTGGCCGACGACGTTCGCACCGGTCTGGGTGACCCGCACGCTGGCGAGCGTGGTGCCGGCCGCGGCGACGGGCGTGATGGTGTAGTTCGACCGCGGCCCGGCGAAGACGGCCGTGTCGCAGTTGACCGAGGTGGCCGTCGCACCGAAGGGGGCGACGGTGCTGCAGTCCGCTGCGGCGGTCACCGTGTTGGTGATCTCCCGCACGGCCACGAGGTTGCCCGGGTCGACAGTGCCCGCGAAGACCGCGGCCTGCAGCGTCGGGCCGGTGAGCTGACCGGCGGAGTTCCGCAGGTACTGGTGCTCCATGAGGTCGGCGCTGCCGATCTCGGTGGCGGGGTTGGCAGGGTCGGTCCGGACGCTGATGCGCACGGTCAGGGCCTTGTCGCCGTCGATGATGTCGTCGGCGCCACGACCGGTGATGCTGTCGCTGCCGCCGCCGCCGAGGAGGATGTCGCCATCGCCCCAGATCGGGCCGGTGACCGGGCAGAACTTGGCCGCCGAGCTCGCGATGACGGGAGCGGCGCTGCCGGTGAGGGTCGGCAGGATGGGGCCGAGGCCCGAGATCCGGTTGACGCCCGTCTGGTCGAGGACGTCGCAGCCGGTGAACCCGGCTCCGCCGATCGCCGACGGTGCCACCGAGGTGCCCTTGATGACGTCGTTGAACGCGGAGCCCGAGTCGGCCTCGGTCTCTTGCCAACGGTCCCGGTTGACGATGACCTGGATCGGCACGCCGACGAGGTTGTTGTTGATCTCCATGTCGTCGTCGGCTCCGACGGTGTCGTACTGGTGGATGGCCCAGTCGAAGCCAGCCGCGCCGGCGTTGCGGTCGACGGCCGCGTTCTGCGACATGATGTCGTCGCCGCCCTCCGCGTCGTAGTCGTTCTCGCCGGGCTGCCCGATGAAGATGTCGTTGCCCGGAGCGACCTGCGCCGGGTCGTCGAAGAAGGGTGCGGCGTGGTCACCCTGGAGCAGGTCCTGACCGGTCCCGCCCTCGATCCAGTCGTCGCCGCCGTCACCGAAGACCGCGTCGGCGCCCTGCCCGGCGATGATGAAGTCGTTGCCGGGACCGGCGAAGGTCTCGTTGTCGTTGGCTCCACCGTTGAGGAAGTCCTGGCCGTCGCCGCCGATGACGATGTCGTCGCCGATGCCGGCGTCGATCGCGTCGTTGCCGGGACCGCCCTTGGGCACGTCGGCGCCGCCGAGGTCGGTGATGATGTCGTTGCCGGCACCGCCGAGCACGACGTCGTCGCCTCCGCCTCCCTCGATGACGTCGTTGCCGGCGCCACCCCAGATGGTGTCGTTGTCGTTGCCGCCGAAGACGCGGTCGACGCCGTTCGTGCCGTTGTAGACCGACTGGCCATTGATGCCCGAGGGGTCGACGCTGTTAAACTGGCGGTACTGGATCGTACCGTCAGGCTGGTGCAGCAGCAGCCGGTTCTCGTTGCAGTCCGTCGTCGCCGGGTCGTCCTCGACCGAGCCGGCGCCGGTGATGAAGCTGCCGGGCGAGGCGGGGAAGGTCAGCGAGCCGAGCTGGAACTTGCAGTCGGCGGTCGCGAACGCGTCCGCCTTGAGGGTGTCGGTCCCGTCGGTGTTGCGGCCGATGAGCTCGGAGAACGAGTTGCCCTCGAGCTGGCTCCGCAGGCTCATGCCGGGGGTCCGGTTGAGGTAGTAGAAGCGGTCCCCGTCCTGGAGGTTCTCCATGGACTGCTGGAACACGAAGTTGAACGTGCTGCCCAGCAGGCCGCCGAAGAGGTTGGTCACCTCGGCGAGGCCGCCCACCCACAGGTCGACGTCGTCGAGACCCGTGGTGGTGACGCCGCTTGCCGATGAGGCCCAGGCGCCGGTGCCGAACATGAACGCCGCGGCGTCGGCCGGGATTGCCGGGTCGACCGGGTCGGTCGGGTCGACGATGAGCTTGGCCGCGGCACGCTTGGCCGCCAGGGTGGACACACCCGTGATGGTCGGGTGGGTGCCGTAGGCGGCGACGAAGTTGATCAGCGACTCAGGGTGCTTGAGGTGCTGGCCGAAGTCCGACCAGCTCTTGTAGGGCGCCATCTGGCCGTCGTTCGTGGTGGCCAGGATCTGGCGCCGGACGTCGTTCAGCGGGGGGACCCCCGCGTCGCGGGCACGGGCCATGTTGAGCGTCGGGAGGTCGAGCGGCAGACCGAGCAGGTTGTTGCGCAGGGTCTCGGTGACGAACTCGTCGAGCTCGTTGCCGGCCTGGTCCGAGGAGCCCATGACGACGCTGCCGGCCGCCTTTCGTGCGGTCAGCACCCCCGCGGACCCACCGTCGAAGTATGCCGGGGGGTTGAGGAACGCGGTGAGCAGCGGCAGCGAGCTGTCGCTCCTTGCGCCGGTGGTCGCGTTGACGTTGGTCCGCGCGACAGTGTCGTCGAGCATCGAGTGGCCGAACCGGTAGACGGCGTGGGCGAACTCCGCGGGGATGGCCGCGTTGATGTCGGGCGAGTAGATGTGGAAGGGCTTGATGGCGGGCTGGACCTTGCGGCCGAACTCCTCGAAGACGAGGTGCTGGTACTCCATCTCGGTGATGAAGCGGGCCGCCTGGAAGAGCCGCTCGCCGTTCCAGGGGCCGTCGGCTGAGGGGGCACCGCTGCCGAGCAGCCACTCGTTGTTGAGGGCGGCTACCCCGCTGGGGGAGGTGTCGGCCTTGAGCACGTTCTTGATGTCGCCCACGAGCCGGTCGTGCTCGGAGTGGAAGACCTGGTGGATCGTGCTCAGCGCGATGTTCTCGTTGCAGCGACCGTCGCCGCAGACGAAGTGGGCGTTGAGCATCTCGTCGTCGTAGGTGCCCACCGGCTGAGCGGCGAAGTTCGCCGACGGCGTGAGGTCCGTGTCAGCGGTGAGTGCCGTCGGGGGGGTCGCGGGGTCGTGGTCGAGGTCCTGCGGTGACGGGTCGGCGTTGTGCGCGATGTCGGTGAGGAACGGGGTGTTGAAGTGGAGCACGTTCCCCGGCACCGGCACCGTCTCGTCAACCCCGGGCGTGCCCGGGTTGTCGAGCTGTCCCGCGACGAGCCCGGTCGTGGTGACGTACTGAGGCAACCCGTTCGCGGCGGGGACGAACTTGCCGTAAGGGTCGGTGGCGAGCATCGGGATGTCGGTGACGTCGGTGTCGGCGAGACGCAGGCCGAGCAGGTCGTGGGCCTGCTTCTTCGTTGCTGCCCAGGTGCCGATCCCGTCCGTGCCGTCGGGGGAGCCCGCGTAGGTCTGACCGGCTGCCAGGCCGGCGAGGAGCAGCCCCGTCGAGACCGGAGCACCGGTCGCGTTCCTCACGTACTCGCGCAGGAAGACCTGGTGCGAGGCGTGCGAGGTGTAGGTCTGGCTCTGGTCGACCCACGGGGTGTCGGTGTTCGACGCGTCCTGCACGTCGTCGGCCGTTCCGAGGATGTTGTCAAGCCCCTTCTGGTTCTGGGCCCGGGTCAGGACCATGAACTGCTGCGAGGCCGGCAGGTTGTCGGCGCACTGGGGGCTGGCGGTGGCAGTGCCGCAGTCGGTCCCCAGCTGGTGGTCCGGCCCGGCGATGAGCGGGTCGTCGGCGTGCAGGGGGACGAAGACGGTCCCGCCGCTCTTGACCGTCTGGTCGACGCCGTGGTCGAAGAACTGGCCGAAGAAGGTGAACATCGAGTTGTAGGGCGGCGAGAGGCCGACGTCGGTGGTGACGTTCTCCATGAAGAG
>JBBRZC010000181.1:0-6888 GCA_038237075.1 Actinomycetales bacterium | reverse complement strand
TGGGGGCGTGCTGTCGACGGCCGCGGTGCTGGTGATCGGGCTCGTCTTCGTCTGGCTCGCCACCCAGGCCCAGGGCGAGGTCGTCCGCAAGGCCGACCTCTTCGACGGCGGCGTGTGGGTCACCAACACGGAGCAGGCCCGCTTCGGCCGGCTCAACAAGCCCGCCGGCCAGCTCGACGCCGGCGTCGCGGCCCCGGTGACCGGGAGCGCCGGCCTCGACATCCTCCAGGACGGCCAGGTCGTGCTCGGCCTCAGCTCGTCGACGAACCAGCTGCTGCCCCTCAACGCCACCACCGCGACCCTCACCGAGAGCGGCGTCGTCGCCCTGCCCGCCATGGGCCGGGCCACCGGGCGCGAGGTCGTCCCCCAGGTCGTCGACGCGCGCGGCGGCAGTGTCGCCGTCGTCGACCCGGCGAAGGGCTCGCTACGGGCCCAGCGGGTCGACCCGCGGGCGGCCGTCGCGACCCTCGACCGGCTCCAGCCGCAGGCGAAGGCGCTCGCGACGGTCGGGGCGGTCGCCGTCGTCGCGGTGGGCACCGACGGCACGGTGTATGCCGCGTCAGGCGCCACGGGCGACCTGGTCACCCTGGGGCTCGACGCGGCGGGGGACCTCACCGCGCCGGTGACGACGCGCCTCGGGTTCACCTCGGCCTCGCTGCAGCTGACCGCGGTCGGGACGCACTGGGTCGTCCTCGACGCGGTGACCGGCCAGGTCCGCTCCGACGCGCTCAACGCGCCGGTCCAGGCGGTGAGCACTGCGGTGAGCCCGGCGGTGAGCCCGGCGGTGAGCCCGGCGGTGAGCACTGGGACGAGCCCAGCGGCGAGCGGCAGGGCGGCCCCAGCGGCTGGCGGCAGCGCGGCCCCAGCAGCCGGCGGCGGCCCCCCAGCCGCCCTCCAGCAGCCCGGTCCCGACGCGGACTCCGTGCTCGTCCAGACCACCGCCGGGCTGACCCGGGTCGCCTTCGGGACCGGCGCCGTGTCCACCCCGGTGGCTCTCCCAGCCCTCGCGGCCGCCGCCGCGTCGACCCTCCTCGTGAGCCAGCCGGTGCGTCTCGGCGACTGCGTCCACGCGGCCTGGGCCGGGCCCGACGCCGTCTGGTACGGCCGCTCGTGTGGCGGCGCCGAACGGCAGCCCGCCGTCCAGCTCGGCACCCTCGGCCGGGGCGTGCGCACCGACGGGGTCAAGCTGCGGGTCAACCGGGGCCTCGTCGTCCTCAACGACCTCGACAGCGGCAACCTCTGGGACCTCGACAACAAGCCGGTCAAGGTCGACAACTGGGACTCGGTGATCCCGCCGCCGCAGGAGGAGGACAAGAACCGCAAGAAGGACCCGACCACCGTCGACGACCAGGTCGCCTCGACCCCGCCGCAGGCCGAGCCCGACGATGTCAGCGTCCGCCCGGGCCGCACCTCCACCCTCCACGTGCTCGACAACGACTCGGACTCGCAGGGCTCCATCCTCGGCATCGCCCCTCGCGACGTGACCCAGCCCGACGCCGCCGACGTGGGCGCGGCGGTGTCCGTGGACGGCCAGACGGTCCAGGTCACCGTGCCCGAGCAGCCCGCCGCCACGACCTTCCGGTTCACCTACACCGTCAACAACGGCACCGCTGGACGCGCCGCCAGCTCCTCCGCGCTCGTCACCGTCCGCGTCGTCGACGACTCGGTCAACACCGCACCGGTCATCCGCGGGGGTCAGGCCCGGATGGCGGCCGGGAAGTACCCCGTGGTCCGTGCCGGCCACGTCACCGTCGGCGTCGTCGGCGACTGGCGGGACGGCGAGAACGACCCACTCTCCATCGAGGCGCCCGACGCTGGAGTGGGGGTCGACCCGTCCGGAGCCCTCGACGTCGCCGCCGCCGACCGGCCGGGCTCGATGGCCGTGGCCTACGTCGTGGCGGACGGGCATGGCGGCAACACTCCGGGGCGGGCCACGGTGACCGTCCTTGCCGACGACGCCCGCCCCGAGGCCCCACAGACCCAGCCCGACGTGCTGCGCGCGGTCGTCGGCAAGCCGGTCCAGATGCGGCCCCTCGGCAACGACATCCCCGGGGCCGACCCCAGCGACCCCGGCGCGCGGATGCGCCTCGCCGCAGCGGTGCGCGGGCCGGGAGCGCTGACCGTCGACAGCAACGTCGACACCGGCGTGCTCACCGTCACCGGCCAGACGCCCGGCACCCACCTCCTCACGTATGCCGCCCAGGTGGGCTCCGCGATCGCCTCCGGCCGGGTGCGCGTCGACATCCTGCCCAACCCGAGCGACGACCAGCCCCCGGTGGCGGCACCGGACTCGGCGACGCTGCGCGACCAGGCCCCGGTCGTCACCGACGTCCTGTCCAACGACGCCAGCCCCCGCAGCGACGTCCTCGTCGTCCAGAAGGCCGTCGCCGACGCGGGGTGGCTCCAGCCGTCCGTGGTCCAGGGTCGGTGGCTGCGCCTCCAGGCCACCAGCCCGCTCACCGGCGCCGAGCCCCGGTCCGCCAGCGTCGCCTACACGGTCACCGACGGGACGAAGACCGCCGTGGGGCGCGTCTCGGTGGTCCAGAAGCCGCCGCTCGCGAGCCCGCCGGTCCCGCACGTCGAGGACGACGCGAGCATGGTCCGGCTCGGCGACGTCGTCACCGTGCCGGTCCTCGACAACGACACCATGTCGGGCGGCGTCCCCCTGCGGCTCGACCCGAAGGCGGTCGCGGTGGTGAACGGCAAGGGCCAGGTCTTCGTCTCCGGCAACGTGCTCCGCTTCGTCCCCGACGCCGCCCCTCTCGCGGCCGACGACGTCGTCACCCTGGAGTACGCGGCATACCCGGAGGGCAGCCCCGACCGCGCCGTCGCTGGGCGCGTCACCGTCACCGTCAAGCCGCTGCCCACCTCGACGACCCCCAACCAGCCGCCCACGGCGCGCAGCTTCTCGGCCAGCGTGACCGCCGGCGACGCGACGACGATCACCGTGCCGACGAGCGGGATCGACCCGGACGGCGACCTCGCCTACGTCGCCGGCATCGTTGGACAGGACGGCAACGCGGTCAGCCTGGCGCTCGGACGGGTGACCTCCTTCGGCGCCGCCGCCCTGAGGTACGAGGCGTACCCGGGCAGCTCTGGCACCGAGGTCATCCGCTACGTCGTCCGGGACCGGTTCGGGGCCACCAGCGAGGCGTTCATCCGCGTCGGCGTCGTCCAGCCCGGCGACCCCCAGCCCCCGGTGGCCGTCGCGGACGACGTCGTCGCCGCCCCGGGCCGCAGCGTCTCCGCCGACGTCCTGCGCAACGACCTCGTGGGCGCCGGCGACGAGGTGACCTTCGAGGACCTCACGAATACCAACGACCCCGAGGTGCTCACGCAGTTCACCCGGCAGCCGGACGACACCTTCAGGACCCGGGTCCCCGAGGAGGGACCGGCCAAGATCCTCACCTACGGCATCACCGACGGCCTCTTCGACGCCTCCCGGGCGGCCCTGACCGTGCGCGGCCAGAAGGGGTTCGTCAACCCGCCGACCGCCGTCGACGACACCGCCAAGCCGGTGCCCGGCCAGACCACGACGCTCGTCGACGTGCTCGCCAACGACCGCGACGTCGACGGCGACGCGGCGTCGCTGACCGTCACCGGCGTGGTGGGAGAGGGCGTGACGGTCGCGGGCCGGCAGGTGCGGGTCACGCTGCTCGACCACCCCCGGGTCGTCTCCTACGTCGTCGCCGACGCCGACGGGGCCACGGCGATGGCGCTGGTGTTCGTGCCGACCGCCGACAACGGGGCCCCGTTCGTCACGCCCCGCAAGAGCGTGCAGATGGACCCGGACTCGACCCTGAAGGTCAACCTCGCCGACTACGTCAGCGACCCGCGCGGGCGCCGGGTCACGGTGACCTCGCCCGACACGGTCAGCGCCTCGCCGCACGACGACCTCGCCGCCACCGCCTCCGGCGACGCCGAGGTCACCCTGACCTCCTCCCGCGGGTACGCCGGCCCGGCTGCGCTGATGCTCCAGGTCACCGACGCGAAGGGCCCCGACGACGCCACCGGGCTCACGGCATACGTCTCCATTCCTGTGCAGGTCGGGCCCAAGGTGCCCGTCCTGCGCTGCCCCGACTACCTCGTCACCCTCGTCGGCGGGGGAGCCCCCCGGACCGTCGACATCCCGCGGCTCTGCCACGCCTGGCTTCCCGACGGCCTCGACCCCGCGAGCGTCGAGTACACCGCCGCGTGGTCGCGGACGGTGCCCGACGTCGAGCTGAGCCAGAGCGGCCCCGGCCGGCGCAAGGTCGTCCTCACCGCCGCGCCCGCCGCAAACGGCGACGGGGCGATGACCCTCGGTGCCAAGGGCGCGCGCGACACCTTCAGCATCCGGGTGCACGCCACCCCGACGAAGGGGACCCAGGCGGTGAAGGTCACCGCGCAGGTGCCGCCGCCGTTGCTACGCCCGATCACCGTGGACGGCCTCATCGCCGGCACGAGCCGTACGGTCGCCGTCGCCCCCTACCTCCAGAGCCCGCTGGCGAACCCCCAGTGCGTCGTCGGCAAGGCGTTCGTGCGCAGCGGCGCCGGCGTCAGCGCGACGACCTCCGGGTGCTCGGTCACCGTCGCCGCCGCCCGGGACGCCCGGGGCAGTGCGGTCGTCATCATCGAGGCGTCCGACGGCCCGGGCCGCCTCGCCACCGGCCAGGTCGCCGTGTCGGTGCGCGGGGCGCCCGACCCGCCCGCTCGCGTCGGCGCGGTGGCCGACCGGGTCAAGGGCGGCACGGCCCGGGTCAGCTGGTCGCCGCCCGCGAACGACGGCGGGCTGCCGGTGCTCCAGTACGAGGTCCTCGCGAGCAGCGGGACGCGCCTCGTGTGCCCCGCGTCGCCCTGCACCGTCACCGGGCTTCCCAACGGGGCGCCGGTCTCCTTCACGGTCCGGGCCCGCAACGCCGTCGACTGGTCGCGGCCGAGCGCGGCCTCGCCGCAGGTGACCCCCGACACCACGCCGAGGGTGGTCACCGTCGGCGCGGTCACGCCCGGCGACCGCAGCCTCCGGGTGGCCTGGGCGGCCCCGGCCAACGAGGGCAGCCCGGTCGACCGATACCAGGTCCAGTGGGTGAACGTGAACGGCGGCGCGGGCGGCGGCCTACGGGCCCTGCCCGCCAGCCCGACGGGCACGACCCTGACCGGTCTCGTCAACGACGACGCCTACTCGCTGCGGGTGCAGGCGCACAACGGCGCCGGCTGGGGGCCCTACGGGCCGGCTGTCGTCAAGCAGTCGGTGGGCACGCCACCCGCCGTGGCGGCGCCGAGGCTGACCCCGCGCACCCCGACGCCGAGCTCGGGCACCGCGCAGGTCACCATCACCTGGAGCGCCACCGACCCCAACGGCCCGGCCCTGACGACCTACACGGTCTACCGCGACGGCGCCGCCATCAGCACCGTCTCGGCGAGCGGCCAGCGCACGGCGAGCGACACCGTCCCCTACGACGGACACACCCACGCGTATGCCGTGACCGCCACCAACGGCGGCGGCCGGCAGTCGGCCCGGGCGAACTCGTCGTCGTACCGGGCCTCCGGTGTCCCGGAGTCGCCGGTGGCCGTGCGGGTGAGCACCCCGAGCCCGGACTTCAAGGGCGCCGCCACCTGGACGCTGCGCTCCTCCCGGTCGTCGGCGTACTCCCAGGTGCAGTGGCAGACCTCGGCCGGCGCGGGCGGCATCGTCGGCTGCTCGCCGACGTGCTCGGGCGCGACGCTGCCCGGTCTCGGCACCTCCAACCAGACCCTGCAGGTCCGGGCACTCAACGACGCCGGCACCTGGTCGCCGTGGTCGGCGAGCAGCGCCGCATACCGGCCCTTCGGCCCGACCAAGGGGGTCACCGGCCTGACGCAGACCCACACCAACACGAGCATCTCCTTCACCTGGGCCGCGACGCCTGAGAACGGCCGGCCCATCACCGGCTACAGGATCACCGGCGCCCGCAACACCACGGTCGCCCCGGGCGCCCGGTCGGTGACCTTCACCGGCCTCGGCTTCTCCACGACACGGGCCATCACCGTCCAGGCCGTCGCCACGAGCTCCGGTGCCGGGCCGGGAGCGAGCGCCTCCGGCACCACCAACCCGCGGCCGACGCCGACGATGAAGGTCACCGCGGGACCCAGCTGCTCCGGCGCCTCCTGCGACCCTGCGATCCCGTCCAACTGCAGGACGACGTGCTTCTTCGTCGTCATCACGACCACGAACTTCCAGAGCTCCTCGGCGACGTGCGTGATCAGCGGCCAGACCGGCGGCCGGTTCTCGACCAAGAC
Organism: Actinomycetales bacterium; assembly: GCA_038237075.1. Classification (GTDB taxonomy): domain Bacteria; phylum Actinomycetota; class Actinomycetes; order Actinomycetales; family Dermatophilaceae; genus Lapillicoccus. Next base: position 630 of record JBBRZC010000181.1, on the reverse strand, counting down.
CGTCGGCACGAACGCCACGGTGCGCACGACCGCCTTCTACGGCTATCTGGACACCGTCAGCGTCACCTGCCGGGGCGTCCAGGTCACCGAGAGCGCCGCCGACTCACAACCCAACTGGGGCGCGTGACCCGTGCGCCCGCCCCGCCGGCCCCACGGCATACCTCCCGCCTTTCCGCCGAGCCCTCGAACGAGCACAGGAGCATGCCGCCCATGAGCGCCACCACCCCCACCGGCGAGCAGGTGGCCTGGTTCGCCGCGACCTTCGACCGGCTCGTCGCCAACATCGACCGGGCGGTGCTCGGCAAGGACCACGTGACCCGGCTCGCCCTCACCTGCCTCCTCTCCGAGGGCCACCTCCTCCTCGAGGACGTGCCCGGCACCGGCAAGACCCAGCTGGCGCGGGCCCTCTCGGCGACCGTCCAGGGCACGAACAGCCGCATCCAGTTCACCCCCGACCTGCTGCCCAGCGACGTCACCGGCGTGAGGATTTACGACCCCGACAGCAAGACCTTCGTGTTCCACCCCGGCCCGGTCTTCGCGACGATCGTGCTCGCCGACGAGATCAACCGCGCCTCACCGAAGACCCAGTCGGCGCTGCTCGAGGTCATGGAGGAGGGGCGCGTCACCGTC
>JBBRZC010000180.1:0-7082 GCA_038237075.1 Actinomycetales bacterium | reverse complement strand
GATGGCGAGGGCCTTGGTGAACGCGGCGACCAGCTGCTTGGCCCAGGGCCAGGTGGTCGGGATCTTCAGGTGCCGTCTTCGCTGGCCGCGCACGATCCGGGCGGCCACGTGCAGCAGCCGGTAACGCAGGGTCCCGGGTTCGGCCTTGGCCAGCTTCCCGTCCAGGGTCAGCAGCCTGGTCCAGGCGAGCAGGTCGACGCCGATCGCGACGGCGTGGCACCAGGCGGTGTTGATCGCGTAGTGGCTAGACGGCAGCCGGGCGAGGCCGGTGTCCTTGCCGGTGCGGATCCGCGCCTCGACGCGGGCCTGGACCCGGTGCCGGGCCTCGAGGCGTTGGACCTGCCCGCCCGCGGTGTTGGTCGCGATGACCTGGTAGCGGTATCCGTCTCCCTGCTCGAACAGGGACATCTGAGCCTGGACGGCGATCGGTTCGCGGCGCACGATGACCCGCATGTCGCCGGGCCAGGAGGCCATCTGGTCACCGGTGCGGCCGTGGCGCAGGAGCCCGGTCAGCTCGGCCACATGCGCGTCGTCGCGGGCCTCTCCGGCGGCGTCCAGGGCGGGCTCCCACACCCCGGCCGGCAGCATGGTGATGGCGGTGCGGGCTCGGGCGTCGAGATCGAATCCGATGCTGTAGTTGATCTTTCGGCCCCGAAGACCATGGGCGGGGTGGGTGTTCAAGCCGTCCAGGTGCGTCACGACGGCGTGCGAGGCGCCGGCCCCGTCGATGGTGAACAGCAGGTCCCGGCGGTGCTGCGCGGGGATCTGGGCGATGGCGCGGTCGATCAGGTTCACGTGATCGGCCGCCGTGTTGGAGCCGGCGTTGCCCGGCCGTAGCTGCACCGCCAGCGCCTCACCGGTGTTGTCGCACCACGCCGTCAGCGGATGGAAGCCGTAACCCTTCTTGAACGTCGGCTTCGCGTTCTCCTTGTCCGAGAACACGTTGACCAAGGTCGCGTCCAGCCGGATCACGACGGTGGACCCCAGGTCGCCGTAGCACGTCGCCGACGCCGGGATCGACCCGTGCCGGGCCGTGATCAGATCCCAGACCCGGGCCCGCACCTGGGCGCGGGCCGTCTCAACCCGGCGCAGCGCAGCCGTGTCCAGCTCGTTCAACGTCCGCCACAACGTCGGCGCCGAGGCCACCGGCCCGAACAGCTCACCCTGATCGCGCAGTACCACGATGTCGGCGATCCGCTGCCCACCGTCGGCCAGCAACACCCCCAGGTCGGTCAACACCCGGCCCCGGTCATGGACCGGGACGAAGCCCTTGCGGGCCAACGCCACCGACAGCGCCCCGGTCAACCCAACCCGGTCGGCGACCAGCCGCGGTAACGCGGACCCGGCATGCGACACCACACCGGACCCGGCGGCACCGACGGACAACCCCATGGACCACGACATAGACTGCACGCGAAAGGTGCTCCCGATTCGGCGTTGATATGACCTTCGAACAGTCCTATCGTCGCAGGTCAGGGGCACTTTTCATGCACCGGCACGCCGCACCGCCGTGAAAGACCGAGGCCGGCGGGCCCTGGACGCGACCGCGCTGGATGATGCGGTCGCGACGCAGGACACCGTCACGCAGTTGGTCGCGGTGATCCACAAGGTCGCAAGGCAGGTCCCGGGCGCTGGCGAGGTCGTCGCCCGGGTCTGCTCGGCGCATGACTACGACGACCCCGGTAAGCCGCGGATCACCTGGTGACGCCGGATGGAGACGCGGACAGCCGCGTCAAACACGAGGAAACTAGCCCTGACGCATACTAGTCGACGATATGTGGGCCGAAGGTCCTTGCACGCAGGACGATGACTGCATCAGGGTCGTACAAGGAGAAGCCCAAGGGGCCCGCGCCCGCGAACCGATGGAGATGCATCGAGTGCCAAGCAACGAGATCAACCGTGGGGACACTGTCGGGCAGTGGGGCTGGGCCTGGGTCGACGGCCTCGCCTGGGTGGTCTGCGTCCTCGTGGCCACCTGGCTCCGGTTCGACTTCCAGGTGCCGTGGACCGTCACCGCGCCCATGTCCGCGCTCGCGCTGTCCGCCGCCGCCATCCAGATCCTTGTCGGGGTCCACACCGGTCCGTACACGTTCGGGCGAGCACGGGGCTCCTTCGAGGAGGTCGCCGACGTCGCCTTGACGGTTGCCATCACCACCGCGGTAATCTTCCTGGGTCTTGTCGTGCTGCACCCCGCCGAGTTCTCGCGGGCCATCCCGCTCGTCGCCGGCACGCTGGCGCTCAGCCTGATGCTCGCGCAGCGGTTCGTCCTCCGGGCGTGGCGCCAACGTCGCGCGGGATCACGGCGAGACGGTCGCCGGGTCATCGTTTTCGGTGCTGGCGAGGGCGGCCACCTCCTGGTGCGGGCGATGCAGCGCGACGCCGACTCCCCCTACACTCCCGTCGCCGTGTTGGACGACGACCCCCGCAAGAGCCACGTCCGGCTCGGAGGTCTGCGGGTCCAGGGTGGGCGAGAGGAGATCGGGCGCCTGGCGAAGCGCCACGGTGCGACAGTCCTCGCCATCGCCCTGCCCTCAGCCGACGCCGCGATGGTGCGGGACCTCAGCGCGCGAGCCAACGAGGCCGACCTCGACGTCCTCATCCTGCCGCCGGTCAGCGAGCTCTTCAGCACCCGACACATGGCCGACAACCTGCGCGACCTCGACGTCGGGGACCTCCTCGGCCGCCGGCCCGTCGCCCTCGACACCACCGCCATCGCCGAGCAGCTCTCCGGGCGACGCGTCCTCGTCACCGGAGCCGGAGGCTCCATCGGGTCGGAGCTGTGCCGGCAGATCGCCCGGTTCGGGCCGGCCAGGCTCTTCCTGCTCGACCGCGACGAGTCCGGCCTGCAGGCCACCCAGCTCACCCTGACGGGCAACGGACTGCTCGACAACGACGACGTGCAGCTCGTCAGCATCCGCGACCTCGACACGCTCCGAGCCGTCTTCAACGCCACCCGTCCCGACATCGTCTTCCACGCCGCAGCCCTGAAGCACCTGCCGCTGCTCGAGGCATTCCCGCTCGAGGCGTGGAAGAGCAACGTGCTCGGCACCCGCAACGTCCTCATGGCCGCGGCGGAGAGCGGCGTGGGCACCTTCGTGAACATCTCCACCGACAAGGCGGCCAACCCCGCCTGCGTACTCGGCTACAGCAAGCGCCTGGCCGAGCGGCTGACCGCCGACTTCGCAGCCCGCGAGCCCGGTCGCTACGTTTCCGTGCGGTTCGGCAACGTCCTGGGCTCCCGCGGCTCGGTGGTGCACGCGTTCACCGCACAGATCCTTCAGGGGGGACCCGTCACCGTGACACACCCCGACGTCGAGCGCTTCTTCATGCTGATCCCCGAGGCGTGCCAGCTCGTGCTCGAGGCGGCCTCGATGGGCGAGGACGGCGAGGTGCTCGTCCTCGACATGGGCGAGCAGGTCAAGATCGTCGACGTCGCGAAGACGCTCATCCAGATGTCCGGTCGCCAGGACATCGACATCACCTACACCGGGCTGCGGCCCGGCGAGAAGATGTCGGAGGAGCTGTTCTCACCCTTTGAGCAGGGCCGGTCGACCTCGCACGACCTCGTCTCCCGCGTCGACGTCCCGCCGCTCGAGGCGGCCTCCCTCGACTCCGTCGCCCCGATGAGCAACCAGTCCGCCCTGCGGTGGATGAGGGCCGAGGCCCTTGCCGTCGCGGCGCCCGAGCCAGCCCTCAGGGCCGGCTGACCGACACGTCGCCCAAGCCGACCGACTGTCTCGCCAGCCACGTAGTCAGGGGCGGTCGAAGGTGCCGACGGCGTCGACCACGAGGTCGCCCCGCCCCTCGGCGCTGCGGGCCAGCACCCGGTGGAGCCAGTCCACCTCGATGATCGCGGGACCCGACACCGACTCCCCCGCGCCGGCGACCCGGGTCCGGCTGCGCGGCTCGTCCGTCGCGGGGGCCCACAGCGTGACGTCCGTCCGGCCGCCGGCCGAGAGCAGCGTCGTTCGCGTCATCACGGCCCCGGTCGTGGACACGGAGACCACGGCGAAGGAGACCGTCTGGGTCTGCCCCACCGAGGAGGTCGCGCCCCCGAGACCCGTGCGCGTGTCCACGACGCGGGTCACCCGATCGAGCGCACGGAACCGCAGGCCGGTGGTGAGCGACCCGTCGTCGACGTAGCCGACGACGGAGACGACGATCTGGGCACTCCCCGAGGAACGGTTCTGGAGGGTGAAGCCCGCGAGCCCCGCACCGGGGCACGCGCCGGCACACGGGGTGACCGGGACGATGGCCATGTTGGTGACGCTCCCGCCGGCGCGGTAGTTCAGCGTCGAGGCACGCGGCGGCGAGGCCGACGCGCCGCTCCAGGCGGTGACATGCCCCGTGTATGCGGTACCGCTGGCGGTGATCGTCGTGACCAGTGCGCGCACGTGGGCCGAGGCTGCGCCGAGTGCGGCGTGGACGTCGACCGTCTGCATCGCGCTCACTCCCGCTCCCCGGGAGTAGCCGTAGGCGGTGCTGTCGAAGACGTCACGCGGCGACAGCGGGTGGTAGCCACCCGGCACTCGGTGCATCGCCGCGACCGCGCTGTCGTCGGCGACGTAGAACCCGAGGAGGTCGACGACGACGTCCACCGACCCCGCCTTGTTGACCACCTCGACCAGCCCCCCGGCACCGAGGGGCACCGTGACCATGTCGGCCCGGTCCGCGCCGGCCGCCACGTCACCGGAGGTCTGGTCCGCTCCTCGGCGACCCGAAGGGGAGAGCGTCAGCGCGGTCGGCGCCGTGCCCCGCGTCGCGGTGAGGTTGACGACGACGGCGGAGACACCGCTGCCGGGCACCCCGGCGCGCCCGCCGAGCTGGAGCGTGCGGCTCTGGTGTGGGCCGATCTGCGTGCCCGGGGTGCCAGTGCCGTCCCGGGTGTCGAACACCCGGACCGGCTCCAGGCTGTAGAACGCGCCGGCGTACGAGGTCGTCGCGGCGGGCGGGGCCGACCACGGCGGCGGGGTGGCTGCCATCGAAGCGCCCGCGACGACGGCCGTCGCGCCCGCGACGACGGCTCCGGCGAGGCCGCCGAGGAGGTAGTTCCTGAGCATCCCGGCCTCTCTCGGACGGCGTGCGAGGCTGCCGGCTCAGTCAGCCAGCCGGGTCGCGGAGGACCGCCGTCCCAGTGAACCTGCCCAGCCGGTATGCCGGGCGGGCCCTTGGTCCCGCCGAGTCACCCCCAGTCACCCCCCGAGTTACCCCCAGTCACCTGCCGGCGACGCGCGCGACGTGCTAGGGCCCGGGTGGCACGATCCGTCTCATGAGTCCCCTGACGATACGCACTGACCGCGAGGTGGAGCGTGCCCTCGAGGCGCTGACCCGCGATGGCATGTCGCGCTCGGAGGCGGCCAGGACAGCAATCCTTGAGGCCGCCCGGGCGCAGCGCCGGGCGCGCCTTCGGGCTGAGGCCGAGTCGCTTGGCAACGATCCTGAGGATGTCGCCGCGTCGTGTGAGCTGGCAGCGGAGATGGATGCCATTCGTGCGTGGTGACCTCGACCGGCTGCGACCACCCAAACGACGTCCATGGGCACAAGCAGGCCGGGACCCGGTTTGCGGTGGTGGCGCAGTCCGGCGACCTCCCGCTGTCTACGTAGGTCGTCGCACCGACCTCCACAGGCAGGTGCGGGGCGACCTTCAGACCCGAGATCGAGATCGACGGCGTGAGAACCCGCGTGCTGGTCGAGCAGCTCACCTACGGATGGCGAAGCGAGGCCCGGCTCCCACGGGGAAGCCGGGCCGGCGCGCGGTGCCGCTGTCACGGCATACGCGATGGTGTGAAGGTCAGGCCATCGCCTTCTGGAGGTTCTCGTCGATCGCGGCGAGGAAGTCCTCTGTGGTGAGGAAGGCCTGGTCCGGGCCGACGAGCAGGGCGAGGTCCTTGGTCATCTTGCCCTGCTCGACCGTCTCGATGCAGACCCGCTCGATGGTCTCGGCGAACCGGGTCACCTCGGGCGTGCCGTCGAGCTTGCCCCGGTGCTTGAGGCCCCCGGTCCACGCGAAGATCGACGCGATGGGGTTCGTCGAGGTGGGCTTGCCCTGCTGGTGCTGGCGGTAGTGGCGCGTGACCGTGCCGTGCGCCGCCTCCGCCTCGACGGTCTTGCCGTCGGGTGTCATGAGCACCGACGTCATGAGCCCGAGCGAGCCGAAGCCCTGCGCCACGGTGTCGGACTGCACGTCGCCGTCGTAGTTCTTGCACGCCCAGAGGTAGCCGCCCTCCCACTTCATCGCCGCGGCGACCATGTCGTCGATGAGGCGGTGCTCGTAGGTCAGGCCAGCGGCGTCGAACAGGTCCTTGAACTCGGCCTCGAAGACCTCCGCGAAGATGTCCTTGAAGGCGCCGTCGTAGGCCTTGAGGATGGTGTTCTTCGTCGAGAGGTAGACCGGCAGCTTGTGCTGGAGGCCGTAGTTGAGCGAGGCCCGGGCGAAGTCGCGGATCGAGTCGTTGTAGTTGTACATCCCCATCGCGACCCCGCCGTCGTCGCCGTAGGTCGCGACCTCGTGCACCTCGGGCGGGCTGCCGTCGGCCGGGGTGTAGGTGATGGTGACCGTGCCGGCGCCGGGGACCTTGAAGTTCGTCGCCTTGTACTGGTCGCCGTGCGCGTGGCGGCCGATGACGATCGGCTTGGTCCACCCCGGCACGAGGCGCGGGATGTTGGAGATGATGATCGGCTCGCGGAAGATCACGCCGCCGAGGATGTTGCGGATCGTCCCGTTGGGGCTGCGCCACATCTCCTTGAGGCCGAACTCCTCGACGCGGGCCTCGTCGGGGGTGATGGTCGCGCACTTGACGCCGACGCCGAACTCCTTGATCGCGTTCGCCGCGTCCACCGTGACCTGGTCGTTCGTCGCGTCGCGGTGCTCGATGCTGAGGTCGAAGTACTTGAGGTCGATGTCGAGGTACGGGTGGATGAGGCGGTCCTTGATGAACTGCCAGATGATCCGCGTCATCTCGTCGCCGTCAAGCTCGACGACCGGGTTGGCGACCTTGATCTTGCTCATGTGGAGTGCTCCTCGATGGCGGGCGTCACTGGCCGACTGAACTCTTCCACGAATCCGCGGCTGGGGTCACCTC
>JBBRZC010000179.1:0-7137 GCA_038237075.1 Actinomycetales bacterium | reverse complement strand
GTTGGCGTGAGAACCGCCAAACCTAGGTCACCGTCCGTGCGCGTCCTGCAACCAGGCCCCGAACCGCAGCTCCCCCTTCACCCCAACGCATTCCCCGCCCTGAGTCCAACATCCGACCCACACTCATGCCGGGAGAGCCCCTTTTGCGCGGCCGACCGGACAGGATGGTCGCATGACCCTCCACGCCGACGACTACCAGGCCGCACGCAACCGCTACGGCCAGCTCCCCTACCGACGCTGTGGGACCAGCGGCCTCGACCTCCCCGCCGTCTCCCTCGGCCTCTGGCACAACTTCGGCGACGACGTCCCTCTGGGGAACCAGCGGGCGATCCTGCGTCGGGCCTTCGACCTCGGGGTGACCCACTTCGACCTCGCCAACAACTACGGGCCGCCCTATGGCAGCGCCGAACGCAACTTCGGCGCGATCTTCGCCCAGGACTTCCGCCGCTACCGGGACGAGATCATCCTCAGCTCCAAGGCGGGATACGACATGTGGCCCGGTCCCTACGGCCAGGGCGGCGGCTCCCGCAAGTACCTGCTCGCCTCGCTCGACCAGTCCCTGGCCCGGATGGGGGTCGACTACGTCGACATCTTCTACAGCCACCGGTTCGACGAGGCGACACCACTCGAGGAGACCCTCGGGGCCCTCGACTCCGCGGTCCGCCAGGGCAAGGCGCTCTACGTCGGCATCTCCTCCTACTCCGGTGAGCGAACCCGCGAGGCCGTCGAGATCCTGCGCGCCATGGGGACTCCCCTGCTCATCCATCAGCCCTCGTACTCGATGCTCAACCGCTGGATCGAGGAGGACCTCCTCGACGTGCTCGGGGTCAACGGCGTGGGCTGCATCGCCTTCTCGCCCCTGGCGCAGGGGATGCTGACCGACAAGTACCTCAAGGGCATCCCGGCGAGCTCCCGTGCAGCACAAGGCAAGTCGCTCGACCCGAAGCTCATCACCGAGGAAGCGCTGAAGCACATCCGGTCCCTGAACCGGCTGGCGAAGGCTCGTGGTCAGTCCCTCGCCCAGATGGCGCTGGCGTGGGCCCTGCGCGACCCTCGCGTGACGACGGTGCTCGTCGGCGCGTCGAGCGTCGAGCAGCTCGAGGCCAACCTCGCGGCGACGAACAACCTCGAGTTCACCGAGGCCGAGCTGGCCAAGATCGACAGGTCCGCCGTCGATGCGGGCATCAACCTCTGGCAACGCTCCTCGAGCCACTGACGACGCCGGTATGCCGTGCGGCGGGCGACCCCGCCCGGGTCGCCCCCCGCACGGCATACCTCAGCGGGGTGGCATCGTCAGCGAGGCGGGGTCGTCGGGGACGTCGACGGCGTGCTCCCGCAACGCGTCGAGGGTCACCACCTCGAGCGCGCTCTCGTGGGTGCACGCGAGGACGACGGGCGCGGCGACGCCGTCGCGGTGGGCCTGGAGCCACCGCGCCGCGACGACGCACCAGCGGTCACCGGGGTTGAGGCCGGGGAAGCCGTAGCGGGGGACTGGGGTCGTGAGGTCGTTGCCGACCCGCCACTGATGGGCGAGGAACTCCTCGGTCATCACGGCGCAGACGGTGTGGCTGCCGATGTCCTCCGGCGCCGTGGTGCACGCGCCGTCGCGGAAGAAACCGGTCATGGGGTCCGTGCCGCACTCCTCGAGCGGACCCCCGAGCACGTTGCGCGCCGTCATGGACCCACCGTAGCGACACGGCCCGAGACGGCTACGGCTGCTCCTTGGTCAGGTGCAGCAGCCAGCGGTCGCCGGTGTCGATGAGGGCGTAGCGCCTGGAGCCCGCACGCCCGTGAAGGGTGAAGACGATGCGGCGCTCGTCGCGGTCGTGCTCCTCCCACCAGCCGGTGTCGGCGATGAGCTTGTCCGCGTCGGTGTAAGCGAGGTGGTCGAGGGCGTGGTCGGGCACCGCGATGGCAAGCCGGTTGCCCCGGCTCGTCGTCGGCAGGCCCTTGGGCAGGGCCCACGAGCGCAGGACACCGCCCTCCTCGAGCCGCAGGTCATGGTGCGGTCGGGGCTTGCGGTGGTCGTGGAGGACGAAGGCAGGCCCGCTGCCCGTCACGAGGTGCCGCTCTGCGTCCGGTCGAGATCAGGCCGAGCCATCCCCCATCATCGCGTATGCCGCGGGGCCACCCGTGGTCGCACGCGGCTCGGCGGTGCAGCCGGGCCCTCGAAGCGGTGCGCCGTCGGCGCCCCGTCGACCAAGCGCGGGTCAGCGGGCGCAGCGCTAGTCTGGCCGCTCGTTCCCGGTGCCGTCAGCCGGCGACGTCGGGAGGAGGTGCGGTGTCGGACTCGGAGCAGGCCATCGCGCGCCTCACCGCCGCCGATCTCGCGAACCACTACGCGGCAGGAACCCTCTCCCCCGTCGAGGTCCTTGCCGCCGTCGAGTCCGTGGTCGACGAGCGCGAGCCGGTGCTCAACGCCCTGTCCGCGCGATCCGTCCAGTCGGCCCTGGCCGAGGCCCGGGCGAGCGAGGTCCGATGGCGGCGCGGCGAGCCCCGCGGCCGCCTCGACGGCATACCGGTGACTCTCAAGGAGAACATCGCCCGAGCGGGAGTCGCCATGTCGGCAGGCACCGCAGGCAGCGAACCTGTTTTCCCTGAGGCGAACTCACCGATCGCCGACCGCGTGGCGGAGGCCGGCGGGGTCGTCATCGGCTCCACCGTGATGCCTGACTGGGGGATGCTTTCCTCCGGCATCTCCAGCCTGCACGGGGTGACCCGCAGCCCGTGGAACCCGGCGTGGTCCCCGGGAGGGTCGTCCTCGGGAGCCGGAGCGGCGTGCGCGGCCGGGTACGCCCCGCTCCACGTCGGCACCGACATCGGCGGGTCGATCCGGCTGCCGGGGACCTGGCTCGGCCTGGCCACCCTCAAGCCGAGCGCCGGGCGGGTCCCGCTCGACGCGCCCTACCTCGGCCGCGCGGCCGGGCCGATGGCACGCACCGTCGGGGACGCCGCGTTGCTCCTGTCCGTGCTGTCCCGACCTGACCCGCGCGACTGGACCTCGCTGCCGCCCGCCGAGCTGCCCCTCAGCGATCTCGACGCCGGCTTCGACGTCGCCCGGCTCCGCGTCGGCCTGCAGGTCGCAGCCGGCTGCGGGACGCCCGTCGACGCCCGTGTGGAGGCGGCGGTCACCGCGGTGGCCGAGGTCTTCGCCGGCGCTGGGGCCGCCGTCGAGCCGATGGGCCCGTTCCTGTCCCAGGACCTGCTCGACGACCTGGACCTGTTCTGGCGGGTGCGGTCGTGGAACGACTACGCGGCTCTGACCCCCGACGGGCAGCAGCGCGTCCTGCCGTTCGTCCGGCGCTGGGTCACGCGCGGGTCGCGGATATCCGGCCCCCGGGTGCTCCAGTGCTACGACAGCATCTCGCGCATCCAGCGCTCGGCCGTGGCCGCCACCCAACCCTTCGACCTCGTCCTGTCGCCGGTCGCTCCCGGGGTCGCCTTCCCCGCCGAGTGGCCGATGCCCTTCGGCGAGGCGGACCTCGGGATGCAGCACATCGGGTTCACCGCGCCCTACAACATGTCGGGCCAGCCGGCGGCGACGGTCAACTGTGGGTTCACGGCGGACGGCAGGCCGATCGGGGTCCAGCTCGCGGGCCGGCGGTTGGATGACATCGGAGTGCTGCGGGCGGCGCACTGGTACGAGTCCGTGCGGCCGGCGACGGCGGTGCCCGACTGGCCGATCGGGCGGGCGGACGCCGGCAGCTGACCGGCGAGGGTCCGGTCGTCACGCGCTGGCCTGGTCGCGCACGTCGGGCATCTGGCGGATCACTTCCCGGGTGACGATCCACATGCCGAGCAGCTCGATCCCGATGTCGGCGAGCGCGTCGATGGCGGCCTCGTGCCAGGCGCGGTCGTCGTCGGTGACGTAGGCGTGCCGGGCGCGCGCGACGGCGACGAGCACGCCGCCGCTGAAGCCGCCGTCATCGACGACGTGCCGCAGCGTCGCGAACACCCGGCGCCGCTCGTCGGGGCGCAGCGTCGCCGGCACATTGGGGATGACCAGCGGCTGGACGAGCCGCCGGCCCTCCCCGCACAGGAGGAGGCAGAGCGCGCCGTTGGCGCGGTCGGCGTCGCGCACGACGAGGTCGAGCACGTCGGCGGTGATGTCAGGGTCGGTCACCGGCCGGGTCGGCCAGTCCGGGGGCAGGTCCTCGAAGGTCATGCGACCAGCCTGCCGCGGCCGCGGCATACCTCCGCGGTTGTCCACAGGGGCGAGGCGACGTTCGCCCTCGCGGGGGCTGGTTCAGGCGGCCGGCGTCGATGGGCTGGCCGGGGCGAGGAGGAGGTAGGCCTCGGCGGCGAGGATGACGACGACAGCGACCCACTTGCCGGTCGGCAGGTGCACGCCGTAGCGGAACCGGTCCAGCAGAAGGAGCCCGACCTGGAGGAAGACGATCCAGCCGAGGGTGACCAGGGCCAGCTCCGCGTACTGGAGCGCGGAGGCGTAGACCCAGAACAGGGTGAGGAACGAGACCACGCCGATGGCCAGGGGCAGCGGACTGGAGCGGGTCGCCCACTCCTTCGCAGCGAGGGCGCCGACGAGGTCGAGCGCGGCGAGGGTGAGCATCGCCGCAGACCCGATGAGCCAGGTGGGCCATGAGGTCGGCAGCTTGATCATGGGGATGAGGTCGAAGGTCGACATGACGGGTCCTTCCGGGGATGCCCGAAGGAGTGCGGGTTCCGGCGCGGTGATACGCGCTCGGGTCGATCCACAGCTCCGGTCAGGAGGCGGTCAGCCCTGCTCGACGTCCGCCCGGCGCGCGATCGTCGCGGCAGCGCGCCGGACGGCACCCCCGGGCACCCCCGGGACGATCGCCTCGAGGAACCCGAAGCGGCGGACCAGCGACGAGTGGTAGGAGGTGGTCTCGGCGCCGTCGCGCACGGAGTGCCACCAGTCGGCGATGTCACCCCAGCCGGGAGCCGCGAGCGACCCGCCGAACTGTTGGACGGCCAGCGAGGAGCACAGGGTCGAGAAGGCGAGCCGGTCGGTGAGTTGCCAGCCTGCGAGGGTCCCCAGCACGAGGGCGGCACCGAACACGTCCCCGGCCCCGGTGGGGTCGAGCGCGGGAACCCGCAGCGCAGGCACGTTCGCCTCCTCCCCCGTCGTGCTGTCGATCGCCATCGCCCCTTGGGCGCCGTTGGTCACCACCGCGAGCGGCACCCGGTCCGCGAGCGCGTAGAGGGCCTCGTGCACCGACTCGGTGCGGGTGTAGGCCATGGCCTCGTCGGCGTTCGGGGTGAAGGCGTGGCAGTGGGCGAGCTGGTCGAGCCGTTCCACCGGCCACACACCGGTGGCGTCCCACCCGATGTCGCCGAACACGAGCGCACCGTCGCGTCGCGCCAGCTCCACCCAGGACGGCTCGTCGTGCGGCGGCGCCTCGCCGAGATCGACGAGCACGGCCCGCGTCCGGGGTGGCTGGCCCACGAGCTCGGTGGAGCTCAGCGGCGAGGAGTGCCCGTGGCTGACCATGCTGCGGTCGCGGTTGACGGACATCGACACTGTGACGGGCGAGTGCCAGTGCTCGAAGCGCCGCGAGCGGCCGAGGTCGACACCCTCCTGCTCGGCAAGCGTGCGCCAGCAGAAGTCCCCGTAGTCGTCGTCGCCGAACGCCGCCGCCAGCGACGTGCGCATCCCGAGCCGGCTCGACGCGATGGCGAGGTTGGCGATGCCACCGGGGCACGACCCCATCCCCTCGGCCCAGACCTCGGTGCCACTGGAGGGCAGCGCGGACAGCCCGGTGAAGATGATGTCGAGGAAGACGGTGCCGGCGAGGACGACGTCGAAGGTGGGGTCGTCCGCCGTCCGGATGCCCGCGAGCGGGTCGTAGGCGTTGGCCACGGCTCGATGCCCTCCTCACTCGACGTCGTGCGCCATCCTCCCAAGGTCGACATGGCGTGACAAGGCAGTTCGCATCCCCCGCTCTGCCCGGGCCAGGCGGCTGCCTACGCGGCGCCCGTCGGCACGGGACGACTCGTGCGGCGCAGCCACCAGAGGCCGACGACCGGGAGGACGAGCGGCACGTAGCCGTAGCCCGCGCCGAAGTGCGACCACACGGTCTTGTCGGGGAAGTCGGCGGGCACGCGGTAGGAGACGAGGCCCACGACGAGGACCCCGACCAGCTCGGTGGTGATCGCGACTCGCGCCACCCTCACCGACGTGCGGTCACCGCGCGCCAGCGCGACGGTGGCGACGAGGTAGATCACCGCGGCGAGCGCCGACAGAAGGTAGGCGACGGGTGCCTTCCCGAAGCCGGCGATGATCTGGTAGGTCGCCCTCCCCGTCGCCGCGAGCGCGAACAGCCCATAGACGGCAACCAGCACCAGACCAGGTCCCTTGCCCGTATGCCGTGACGCCGCAATGGCATACGGCGTCGGCTCGCCGGGTGGTGGCCTCTCAGGCATGGGCGTTCCAGATCTGGACGAGCCGCCCGACGAGGATGGCGACGACGAGTGCGGAGCCGACGACGACGCCCATGGCCCAGCGCGTCTTCTCCTTGAGGGCCATGAACGACCCCGCGGGGGCGACGAAGGGGACCGTGACGAGGTAGGCGAAGAACACCGGCTTCTCGATGTCGCGGGAGGTCGACGCGCCCTGGGCTATGCCGACGACGACCTGGACAAGGAGCGCGACCTCGAGGGCGCCGAGGACGAGGAGCAACCGGTCGTCGAGCTGCCTGCCCCGCAGGGCGTAGTAGGCGGCCGCCACCCCGAGGGATGCGGCGGCCACGAGAACGACCGTCGTCAACCAGGGGAGCACCCCAGCAGCGTAGCCGCGCGAGGTCAGCGGATGCCGAGATGCCGCTCGAGGTTGGCGGCGAACCGGTTGCCGGTGGCCTCCATCGCGCCCTTCATGACGCCCTGAACCGCCGGGCCGGACATGCGCGGAAGCGGGAGGTCCACATGCAGCGTCAGGGCGATGGAGAGGTGCGTCCCGCCGTCGACGTCGGTCAGCTCGTACCAGCCTTTGGCACCGGCTCGTTCCGTGGTGCCCTCGGGTGGCTGGTGCTCGTAGTCGATCCGCTCACCCTCGCGGAACCGCATCCGCTCGGTGAAGGTGGGGTCGACGACCATGCCGAGGACCGGGAACCGGGTCAGCTCCCACCGCCAGAGGTCGCCGTCGGTCTGGATCCGCCG
>JBBRZC010000178.1:0-7178 GCA_038237075.1 Actinomycetales bacterium | reverse complement strand
TGGAGGAGGACCTGACGTCGTCGGTCGCCTCGGACCACAGGTCCTGCTCGGCCCGCTGGTCGCGCAGCTTCTTCTGGATCGCGACGGCGCCCACGGCGGTCGCCAGGACGATGAGCACTCTCTTGAGCACGGCAGGCTCCTCAGCTAGCGGAAACGGTGGTGGTGGGCCTAACAGGACTTGAACCTGTGGCCTCTTCCTTATCAGGGAAGCGCTCTAACCGTCTGAGCTATAGGCCCGTCATCACCCGCGATCGCGCCGGGGGTGACCGACGCGACGCGACAGGTTACCCCACGGCCGGGCGCCCGATCAAAACGCACCCGCCGCCGGCTCCGCGATGCCGCAGGGCCGCTCACGAGGGCTACCGGGGAAACCTGACCTCACCCCGATGCGGTCAGCTCTCCCCGTTTGTCGCGGTCCCTGCGCTGCCCCGCGGGCTGGGGCACGGCATAGCGTCCGCAAGCCTCGGTATGCCGTCTGCACACGCCAAGCGCAGGCCGACCGCCGCACGGGCGAGGCGTCAGTCGTCGGTCAGCGTGAGCTGGAGCCCGCCGACCAACGAGGAGCAGATGTTGTAGAGGAAGGCGCTCAGCGTCGCGAGCGCGGTGATGAGGATGACGTCGATGACGCCGACGACGATGCTCAGCGAGATGACCCGGCCGAAGCCGATGTAGTCAAGGACGCTGAACTGCTCTGCCGTCGACGGCTGGACCTCGCGAACCACCCGGTCGATGTCCGAGAAGACGCCCATGCCCGAGAGGATCAGCCAGAGCACCCCGGTGACGATGACGCCAGCGATGCCGGCGGCGACGGCCAGGAGGAACGACATCTTCATCACCGACCATGGGTCGACCCTGGCCACGGCGAGCTTGACCCGTCGGGCGCTCGCACGACGTGCGGCAGGCTGCCCCGAGCGGGGACCTCTGTCCTTGGGTGCTCCCCCGCGCGGCGCGCCGGCACGCTGACCGGAGCCCGGCGCACCCGACGCAGGGCGCCCCTTGCCGCCGGT
This sequence comes from Actinomycetales bacterium, assembly GCA_038237075.1. Lineage (GTDB taxonomy): Bacteria > Actinomycetota > Actinomycetes > Actinomycetales > Dermatophilaceae > Lapillicoccus. Next base: position 6,171 of record JBBRZC010000178.1, on the reverse strand, counting down.
CTGGCCCTGGGTGACCGGTCGGGTGACGGTGGTCGTGCCCGTCGACGAGCTAGCGGAACCAGCAGGGGGGTCGAGTCGGGACTCACCGCCTGACCTCGACTCGCCCGACGGAGGTCCCGCAGGGCGCGGGTTGGCACTGGAAGGGGCGGATCCGGCGGAGGTCACCGGCCCTGCCGAGCCGCCGGCGCCAGTTCCAGGTTTGCCTCCCTGACCCGTCGCACTCACTCGCTGCCTCCATCGGTCTCGTCCGTGCTCTCGGACGTGGTCTCGGACGTCTCTCCAGACGGTACGCCATCAGTCTCGGTCGAGGCTGAAAGCGAGGCGTCCGGTGAGACGACATCCGCTGGAGAGGCCGCCGGCCCGTCAGCGACGTCCGCGGCGTCTGTGACCTCGTCGACGTCCTCCTCGACCACTCGCTCGGCGTTGCGGGCGACAGCGACGATGGCGTCGCCCTTGTCCGGCGCCGCGAACCGCACGCCCTGCGTGTTGCGCCCGGTCCGACGGACCTCGTCGACGCGGGAGCGCACGATCTTGCCCTTCTCCATGACGACCATGACCTCGTCGTCCTCGGCGACGGTGAGGGCCCCGACGAGGTCACCGCCCCGTTCGGAGACCTGGGCGACCCGCACACCGAGCGTCGCGCGCCCCTTGACGGGGTAGTCGGACGCCTGGGTGCGCTTGGCCAGCCCGTTCTCGAAGACGACGAAGAGGTCGGGGTCCTCCCCGGACCGCACGACGGACATGGCCAGAAGGTGGTCGCCCGCCTTGAACCTCATCCCGGTCACCCCCGAAGTCGCCCGGCCCATCGGTCGCAGCGCGTCGTCGTTGGCGTGGAAGCGCACCGACTGGCCCTTGACCGAGACGAGGATGAGGTCGTCCTCAGGCGAGGCGAGCCCGGCGCCGACGAGCTCGTCGTCCTCGCGAAGGTTGACGGCGATGAGGCCGCCGGTGCGGGGCGAGTCGTACTCGTGGAGCCTCGTCTTCTTGACCAGGCCGCCGCGGGTGGCTAGGACGAGGTAGGGCGAGGACTCGTAGTCCCTGATGGCGAGGACCTGGGCGATCTCCTCACCCGGCTGGAAGGCCATGAGGTTGGCCACGTGCTGGCCCTTGGCGTCGCGCGAGCCCTCGGGCAGCTCGTAGGCCTTGGCCCGGTAGACCCGGCCGAGGTTGGTGAAGAACAGCAGCCAGTGGTGGGTCGTCGTCGTGAAGAAGTGCTCGACGACGTCCTCCCCGCGCAACGCGGCGCCCCGCACGCCCTTGCCGCCGCGCCGCTGCGAGCGGTAGAGGTCGACCAGGGTGCGCTTGGCGTAGCCGCCCCGGGTGATGGTGACGACGACGTCCTCCTCGGGGATGAGGTCCTCCATCGAGACGTCGCCGTCGAAGAACTCGATCCGGGTGCGTCGCTCGTCGCCGAACTTGGCGACGATGTCAGCGAGCTCGGTGGAGATGATCGTGCGCTGGCGCTCCGGCTTGGCGAGGATGTCGGCGAGGTCGTCGATCCGCGACTGGAGCTCGTCGTGCTCCTCGACGAGCTTCTGCCGCTCGAGGGCCGCGAGCCGGCGCAGCTGCATGTCGAGGATGGCCCGCGCCTGGGTCTCGTCGATCTCGAGCATCGCGATGAGCCCTTCGCGGGCCACCTCGACGGTCTGTGAGGCGCGGATCAGCGCGATGACCTCGTCGAGCGCGTCGAGGGCCTTGAGCAGTCCCCGCAGGATGTGGATGCGGGTCTCGGCCTCGCGCAGGCGGAACTTCGTGCGCCGCACGATGACGTCGACCTGGTGGTCCACCCAGTGGCGGATGAACGAGTCGAGGGGCAGCGTGCGCGGCACCTCGTCGACGAGGGCCAGCATGTTCGCGCCGAAGGTCGTCTGCAGCTGGGTGTGCTTGTAGAGGTTGTTGAGGACAACCTTCGCCACCGCGTCGCGCTTCAGCACGATCACGAGCCGCTGGCCGGTCCGCCCCGAGGTCTCGTCACGGATGTCGGCAATGCCGGCGAGCTTGCCGTCGCGCACGCCCTCGGCGATCTTCTGTGCCAGCACGTCGGGGTTGACCTGGTAGGGCAGCTCGGTGACGACGAGGCACTGGCGGTTCTGCAGCTCCTCGACCTGGACCACGGCCCGCATGATGATCATTCCCCGGCCGGTCCGGTAGGCGTCCTCGATGCCCTGGTGCCCCATGATCAGGGCGCCGGTGGGGAAGTCCGGCCCCCTGATGATGCCCAACAGCGCCTCGAGGAGCTCCTCGCGCCTCGCCTCGGGGTGCTCGAGGTACCACTGGGCGCCGGCGGCGACCTCGCGCAGGTTGTGCGGCGGGATCTGGGTGGCCATGCCGACGGCGATGCCGGCCGAGCCGTTGACGAGCAGGTTGGGGAAACGCGACGGCAGGACCACCGGCTCCTTGGTCTTCCCGTCGTAGTTGTCCTTGAAGTCGACGGTGTTCTGCTCGATGTCGCGGACCATCTCCAGGGCCAGCGCCGCCATCCGGCACTCGGTGTAGCGGGGCGCGGCCGCGCCGTCGTTGCCGCGCGAGCCGAAGTTGCCCTGGCCGTCCACGAGCGGGTAGCGCAGCGACCAGTCCTGCACGAGCCGCACCAAGGCGTCGTAGATCGCCGTGTCGCCGTGCGGGTGGTACTGCCCCATGACGTCCCCGACGACCCGGGAGCACTTGTTGTAGCCCCGGTCCGGTCGGTAGCCGCCGTCGTACATCGCATAGATCACCCGCCGGTGCACCGGCTTGAGGCCGTCGCGCACGTCGGGCAGCGCCCGGCTGACGATGACCGCCATCGCGTAGTCGATGTAGGACCGCTGCATCTCGGTGTTGAGGTCGACGGGCTCGATCCGGTCGGTGACGAGGTCGCCGTTCGCGTCGAGCTCGGGGCCGCTCGGGGAGCCCGAGCTCATCACCTGGCCCTCGAGCACCTCGTCGCCGGGGGTCGGGGTCGGCGTCGCACCCGTGACGTCGTCGTCCTCTGGGCCGTTGGTCGGCGGCTGTTCGCTCACTGGGTTTCCTTTTCTGTCAATGCTGTTCGGGTATGCCGTTCACTCGCCGGGGCAGCCGGCCGCACCGTCGCGGGGGGCCGGCTGCACGGCATACCTAGATGTCAAGGAAGCGCACGTCGCGGGCGTTGCGCTGGATGAACCCCCGGCGGGACTCGACGTCCTCCCCCATGAGGATCGCGAAGATCTCGTCGGCGGAGGCGGCGTCGGCGAGGGTGACCTGGAGCAGGGTCCGGGTGTCGGGGTTCATCGTCGTGTCCCACAGCTCGTGGTAGTTCATCTCGCCGAGGCCCTTGTAGCGCTGGATCGAGTTCTCCTTGGGCCGACGCCGGCCCTTGGCCTCGCCCGCGGCGACGAGCCCGTCGCGTTCGCGGTCGGAGTAGGCGAACTCGTGCGGCGCGTTGCTCCACTTGATGCGGTAGAGCGGCGGCTGCGCGAGGTAGACGTAGCCGGCCTCGATGAGCGGGCGCATGAACCGGAAGAGCAGCGTGAGCAGCAGCGTGCGGATGTGCATGCCGTCGACGTCGGCGTCGGCCATGAGGACGATCTTGTGGTACCTCGCCCTGGTCAGGTCGAAGTCCTCGCCGATGCCGGTGCCGAAGGCAGTGATGAGCGCCTGGACCTCGTTGTTGGCGAGGATCCGGTCGATCCGGGCCTTCTCGACGTTGAGGATCTTGCCGCGGATCGGGAGGATCGCCTGGGTATGCGGGTTGCGCCCCTGGACGGCGGAGCCGCCGGCGGAGTCACCCTCGACGATGAAGACCTCGGAGAGCGAGGGGTCCTTGCTCTGGCAGTCCTTGAGCTTGCCGGGCAGGCCCCCTGACTCGAGCAGGCCCTTGCGGCGGGTCGACTCGCGGGCCTTGCGCGCCGCGATGCGGGCCATCGACGCCTGCATGGCCTTGCCGACGATGTCCTTGCCCTCGCGGGGGTGGGTCTCGAGCCAGTGCCCGAACTCGTCGGTCATGGCCCGCTGGACGAAGCCCTTGACCTCGGAGTTGCCGAGCTTGGTCTTGGTCTGCCCCTCGAACTGCGGCTCGCCGAGCTTGACCGAGACCACGGCGACGAGGCCCTCACGGATGTCGTCTCCGGTGAAGTTCTCGTCCTTGTCCTTGAGCAGGTTGTTCTTGCGCGCGAAGTCGTTGACGAGCTTGGTCATCGCGGCACGGAAGCCCTCTTCGTGGCTGCCGCCCTCGTGGGTGTTGATCGTGTTGGCGTAGGTGTGGACGGACTCGGAGTAGGAGCTCGTCCACTGCATCGCGAGCTCGAGGGACAGGGCGCGCACCGAGTCCTGCGACTCGATGGAGATGATCTCCGGGTGGATCGGCTCGGCCCGCTTGGAACCGACGAGGTGGGTGACGTAGTCGACGAGGCCGTTGTCGTAGCGGTAGCTCACCTTGCGCTTGCGAATGGCCGTCTCGTCGCCGTTGCTCGTCTCCTCGACCGTCTCGACGTCGCCCTCGGCGTGGTCGAGGTCGATGTCGACGCTCTCGTCCACGACGACGATGCGGTCGGGTCGCTCGTCGACGAGGTTGATGGTCAGGCCCTTGTTGAGGAAGGCCATCTGCTGGAAGCGGGCCCTGATCGTCTCGAAGTCGTAGTCGACGCTCTCGAAGATGTCGGCGTTGGCCCACCACGTGATCGTGGTGCCGGTGGCGTCGGTCGCCTCGCCCTCCTGGAGGGGCGCGACGGGCACCCCGTGGTCGAACGACATCCGCCAGACGTGCCCCAGCTGGCGGACCTCGACGTCCAGCCGGGTCGAGAGGGCGTTGACGACGGAGGAGCCGACGCCGTGCAGGCCACCGGAGACCTTGTAGCCGCCACCGCCGAACTTGCCGCCGGCGTGCAGTTGGGTGAGGACGACCTCGACGGTGGAGACGGTGCCGGAGGAGTGGATGCCGGTGGGGATGCCGCGACCCCAGTCCTGGACCCGGACGCTGCCGTCCGCCCGCAGCGTCACGTCGATGCGGTCGTTGAAGCCGGCCAGGGCCTCGTCGACCGCGTTGTCGACGATCTCGTTGACGAGGTGATGTAGCCCGCGGGGGCCGGTCGAGCCGATGTACATGCCCGGCCGCTTGCGGACCGCCTCGAGGCCCTCGAGGACCTGGATGGACTCCGCGTCGTAGGCCGGGCTGTCGGCGTCGGGCACGTCGGACGCGCGGTGTGGCATGACGTGGTGCGGCATGACGCGGTGGGGCACGGCGTTGAGTGGAGTCGCGGCCGACGACGGGACTGGGGACTGGGGCTGCTCCGAGGGGACGTGGTCTGGCTTGGGCGTCTGCTCGGCCTCGGACACGATGCTCCTTCGCTGCACCTGCGCGGTGCGCTCATGGCTGGCGGCCGACCGAGCGTGGGCTGGTGCTCCACGTCGGCTGGCCGCCGTCTGACTCTCCATCCTACCTGTGCCGCGGCCCGGATGTCCGCTCAGGAGCCCCTGGGAGGCGGTTTTCCCGCATGTTGGCCCACACCCCCGTGTCGGGGGTCACGACCCGCCCCCCGACCGCCGCGACGGCTCAGCCGTAGGTGTCGCGGGGCCCGGGGCCCGGGGCTCGGCGCATGCCCCTGGACCACGAGGGGGCGCTCGGACCGTGGACCTTGAGCTCGGTCACCGTCCCGGGGCCCACCTCGGACTCCAGCCGACCCAGGAGCACCGAGGTCAGCAGCCGCATCTGGGTCGCCCAGGCGGTGGAGTCGGCGCGGACGCTCAGGACGCCGCCGTCGTAGGCCACCGGCACGACGTGGGCGGCGACCTCCGGGCCGACGATCTGCGGCCAGCGGCCCATCACCGACCCGACCGCGACGTCGACCTCCCAGCCGCGCTCGGTCATGAGCCGGTCGAGCTGCTCACCGAGCAGGGCCGGGTCGCGCGCGTCCTGCCCGCTGCTCGACATCGTCGTCGGGACCTGGCCCCCGGGTCGGCGCCGGCGCAGCGGCTTGAGCCCCGGCCGCAGCCCCTTGTCGCGGGCGGCCGCCCGGGCCCGGGCGAGAGCGACGGCCGCGGCTCGCGCAGCTGCCTCGGCCTCTTCGACGACGCCGGCCGGTTCGACGACGCGGGCGTCATCGAGGCGGGCGTCATCGAGGCGGGCGTCATCGAGGCGGGCGTCATCGAGGCGGGCGTCATCGAGGCGGGCGTCATCGAGGCTTGAGCTCGGTGCCGGTAGGGGCTCGGGCGGCGGTG
>JBBRZC010000177.1:0-7241 GCA_038237075.1 Actinomycetales bacterium | reverse complement strand
GTGCCTGCAGGAGCATGTCGCCGGAGCAGGCATCCTCACCGGTGCCTCCGGTCGCGGTGTGGAGTCCCGCACGCACGGGGCCGCCGGACGTGTCGACCGTGCAGGTGATGCCGTCGTCCCGGTAGTCGCCTTCGGCGTGCAGTGGTGTCCACGCGGCCGAGGGGTCGGCCTGGTAGCGGTCTTTGAGTGGTGCCTGGGCTGCGCGGAGCGCATCACGGTCCATGGTCAAGATTGTGCCGGATCCTCATCGAGAGCGGCTGGATCAGCAGGCACCCGCGCGTGAGTGGCCGCGCCAGGCTCAATCATCCAGAACGATGCTTCTGACGAGAGCTCGAGCTCGAGGAACACGAGCCAGTCGAGCAGGTCGGGCGGCCCCGGGTAGTTCGGACCACAGCGACCCGTGGAGCGGGTCTTCCAGCTCAACGATCGGATGTCGGGGGACCCCTGCGGGCGGCGAATGGTCCGGAGCGACTCGACGTGGCCCCGGGCGTCGGTCTGGATCCGCGTCAGAGCGGTCAACGACGTCACCTCAAGGTCGGCAGAGTGCATGGTCTGGGGGTAGCGGCCGCCTGTGCGGTTGGCCCAGGCGGTGCGCAGACCGGCCTGGTGCGCGCCATGGATGTCCCAGGGATGGACGGCCACAAGCACCCCGTATGCCGCGCACGTCTCCAAGGCGTAGCGGTACGCGGCGGCGCTGGGGGATCTCGCGAGAACCGTATCGTTGCCGCCGGCGGTCAGGGCCGCCTCGGCGACCCCTCTCGTTCGTCTGGAGATGAGGTCAGGAGCGCGACCGTCACCCGGGTCGCCGACCGGGTGATCACCCTCGTCGACGGACGGATCGAACCATGACCACCACCGCCCTCTGGCTCAGGAGAGGCCGGGGAGGGATAGATGCCAGATCGGCCTCTTTGAGCGAGCGGAGGTCACCGGAACGTAAGGACGCCGATGCTCGCCCGGGTTCGGTAGCGCGTGATACTTCGTTCATGTTCGCTCGCCGAAGGACCCTGCCCGTCGTTGTCGCCTCCGTCTGTCTCGGAGTGCTCGGTGGTTGCGCTTCGACCGCAACGCAGACCTCGTCAGCCCCCGCAGGGGCCGCCTCCTCCACCACCACGGCAGCGCCATCCGCGGTGACACCGTCGGCTGTCACGACCCCCAGCTCGACTCAGGCCGAGGCCGGCGCGTCGGCCCCTGATGTCTCAGCGTCGACCGCGACCTCAAGCGCGCCATCGACCTCGGGTGCCTACATCACGTACGCCGACTACGTGCAGAACCCGGCGGCCGTGACGGGCAAGGTTGTCCTCTTCTTCCACGCGACGTGGTGCTCGATCTGCCAGGAGGTCGACCGGAGCCTGACCTCCGCCGCCGTGCCCTCCGGGCTCACCGTGGTAAAGGTCGACTACGACAGCTCCGATCAGCTGCGGCAGCGCTACGGGGTGACGCTCCAGCACACGTTCGTTCAGGTCGACACTTCGGGCAACCCGTTGCGGAAGTGGAGCACCGGCACCTTGGCCGACCAGATCCTGGCCAAGACGGTCTGATGTTCGCGCTCGTCGGGGCGTTCGTGGCCGGGGTGCTCACGACACTCGCCCCGTGTGTTCTCCCGTTGCTCCCGGTCATCGTCGGCGGATCAGTGGCCGTCGAGGCTACGACTCCGTCCGTCGAGTCGCGCACAGCCGGCTCGGTCAACGGGCCCGGCACCAACGCCACGATCACCCGCTTCGCCACGAACGCCCCAGGTATGCGGCGGGCCCTGCTCGTCACCGCGTCTCTCGGGGTGTCGGTCCTGGCCTTCACGCTGCTGCTGCGGGCTTCGACGGCTCTGCTTGGAGTCCCGAGCTCGGTGTGGAGCACCATCTCGGGCGGTCTACTCGTGCTGCTCGGCCTGGGAATGGCACTGCCCGGGTCGTGGGAATGGGTCTCGTCCAGACTCGAGCTGCAGGCCCGAACGTCGCGCCGGTTGGGGGCGGCCCGCCGCGTCCCCGGCGCCGCGGGGGCCCTGCTGACTGGGGCCGCGCTGGGGCCGGTCTTCAGCTCGTGCAGCCCGCTCTACGCCTACGTCGTCGTCACGGTGTTCCCTGCGGAACCGTCACGGGCGATGACGTTGCTCGGGGCTTACGTCGTGGGCCTGTGCGGCACACTGTTGCTGGTGTCACTGGCCGGTCAGCGCCTGATCCGCCGGCTCGGCTGGGCCGTCGACGCACATAGCGCCCTACGCCGAGGCCTCGGCGTCGTCTTCGTGCTCGTCGGTGTGGGAGTGGCCCTCGGCTGGGACCGAGCCGTGCAGACCTGGGTCATCGAGCACTCGCCGTTGCGTCCGTGGGAGCTCGACTCTGGCTTCGTCCCTGATGAGTGACCGGCAGGCCTTCCTTGGGAAGAACGACCCCTGCCCAGTCGAGTGGCCAGGTCGAGTGGCCAGGTCGAGTGGCCAGGTCGAGTGGCCAGGTCGAGTGGCCAGGTCGAGTGGCCAGGTCGAGTGGCCAGGTCGAGGGGCGTGGACGCTGAGAAGCCCCCGTCTTCGACGTCGAGGCGCCATCTCCGGCTACGCGGAGCGGGTGTCCCGCGAGGTCTGGGAGCACCCCCCATGTGCTCGACCAGAGCGGACCCGCCCACCCCCCGGACGCCGTGGCCACTCGGCTGGGGTGGTGTGGCCACTCGACCGGCCAGAGCGGCGGAGGGTGGGTCAGGGGGGAGGGAGGCCGTCCTCGATGAGTGGGTCTCGTCACCCGAGCGCAACTCGAGGGAGGCCAGCATCGCCCCGTCCACCCCACTCCCGGGGGCTCGGTCCACGTGACGGCGAGCCTCGACGACTCCTGACGCCGGCGGCACATGGGTGAGAGTGCCGGTGACCCGCACCCCGACCCGGCGCCCCACGGGTGCGGGAACCCCGAGAGCCAGCTCGACGAGGACGGATGCCGTCGTCCCGCCTGCCGCCGTGGGCCCGAGGTCCACCTTGGCGACCCGGCGGGTGCCTGCTCGAGTGAAGCCACGACGAGACCGGAGGCGGTCAGGTGTTGGTCGTGCTTGTCGACGAGGAACAGCGCCTCCTGGCGCACCAGGACAACGGCCGGCACGCCTGGGTGAGGGTGAGGGTGCGGGCGCGACGCCGAGCGCGCACTCGTAGCCACCCTCGACAGACGTCCCGACCAGCTCGCAGTGCCCGCCGAGCAGTCGGGCCACGGTCACGCTTGCCGGGCGACGGTAGAGGTCGTCGACGCGGGCGTTTTGCACGACACGCCCCTCGTCCAGGATGGCGACGGTGTCCGTCCAGCGCAGCCTCGGCCAGGTCGTGGGTGACTATGACGGTCGTCGGGTCGACCCTCGTACGGACCTCCTCGAGCAGCCCGTGCATCGCGGCCCTGAGCTCCGGGTCGAGTGCGCTGAACGGCTCGTCGAGCAGGAGGACCTCGGGGCGGGCGGCCAGCGCGCGGGCGAGCGCGACGCGCTGCTCCTGACCGCCGGAGAGCTCACGAGGACATCGTCGGGCGAGGTCGGCGAGGTGGGGGAACAACAGCGGCTTCTGGAACATCATCGAGATCCCCCGGCGCTCGGGCGCAGCGTCCAACAGGCTGCGCCCACCGAGCCGCACGTCACCCCGCTTCGCCCTCAGGAGCCCCGCCACCACGCGCAGGAGCGTGCTCTTGCCCGATCCGGAGGGCCCGACGACAGCAAGCAGGTGGGCCGGCGGGACATTCAGGGTGACGTCGTCGAGCGCGTCCTGCTCCCGGTGGGGGTAGCGGAAACCGACGGACTCCAGTCGCAGCTCGCCCCTCACGCGGGCACACTCGCCGCGGCGACGTGAGTGGCCCGCGCGGGCCAGGACCGCGCCGGCCACGACCGCGAGCAGGGGCAGCACGCTGGCCATCGAGATCGCCCCGACCAAGGGTTCGTTGCCCGTGCCCGACGCGGACGAGGCCAGCAGCATCGGAGCGGTGACGAGACGGCCCCCGCCGAGCACCAGGGTGACGATATAGTCGCTCCAGCCGACGAGGAACGGCCGTGGCGCCCGCCGTCAGCAGGGCAGGACGCAGCACCGGCAGGGTGACCGAGCGCAGGACGTATCCGGGTGTGGTGCCGAGCATCCGCGCCCGAGACTCCAGGTCGGGATCGGTCGCGGTGTGGGCCGCTCGCAGGATGTAGGTCGTGTAGGGCAGGGCGAGCACGCTAAGGACGAGCACGACCGCGACGGACCCGGGGATCCGCGCGCGGAGCACGAGGGTGTCCAGGCCGGTCGCGACGGCGAAGGGGGGATCGCGATCGGGGTCAGCAGGAGAAGGGAGGCGGCCCACGAGTGCCGGGACAGCCGCCAGCCGAGCGCCCTTCCTGCCAGGGCGCCCAGGGGTGTGGCGAGGCAGGCCCCGGCGAGGCCGAGCAGGGTCGAGCAGACCCGCGCCGCCGGGAGCCCCGCCGCGCCGGCCTCCCGCCACCCGGTCAGCCCCCAACGCTGGGGAGCGCCGCCGGCCAGGACCACTGCCCGGCGAAGGACCACAGCACGACGGGCACCGGTGCCAGGACGAACCAGACGGTCAGGGCAAGTCCGTTGACGGCGTGGGCGGGGGCGGGACCTCGGGGCTTCACCGGGCCGCTCCGAGCCGCCGCAGCACGGGGACGGTCGCGGCGGCCGCGAGCACCGACACCGCGATGGCGGTGACGGCGGTGACGGCGGCCTGCGGTCGAGCGGCGAGTTCGATCGAGGTGTAGATGCGGTAGGCCATGACCGGCAACGGCTCGGGGTAGGCCCGCCCGAGGAGCCACGCGACCTCGTAGGCCCCGAGGTATACAGGAAGACGATGAGCGACGCCGCCGCTGCCGCAGGCGCGGCGAGCGGCAGGGTCACCCGCGTCAGCCGCTGGCGGCGTCCGGCCCCGAGCATCCGGGCGGCGTCGGTGAGGTCGGGCAGGGCCGCACTGGTCGACGCGACCACGACCACGGCCACGGCCACGAACGCGGACTCCTTGCAGGCGAGCTCGGCGACCATCGCGAGCGGCCACGGACCCCCGACGAGCTCGGGCCACGCGCTCTGCTCCACGTCGAGCAGTCGGGAGAGCATCCCGCCCCCGGACAGCAGCAGCCCCATGGCCGCGGCGCCGACGAGGTGCGGCACCGCGAGCACCGCGGCCAGCCAGACGCCCAACCAGCGACGCACCGGTGCGGCCCGCAGCAGGAGCAGTGCGGCCGTCAGACCCACGACGAGGGCCACCACCGTGGATGCGGCCGCGATGACCAGCGACTCGCGCACGGCGACCCGCAGATCCCGGGGCGGCGGCCTCGAAACCCCGGGTGCTCAGCGCCGCCGACCCGAAGAGCGGGAGCAGGCCCACACTGGTGAGCAGCACCGACCCCACCCCTGCGGTGACGACCACCGCGGTCAGGATGACGGCCGGCGCGAGCAGCACGAGTCCGCGACGCTCGCCCCTCTCCACCGTCACGACGAGGCGCCGGGCACCGCGCGGCGCCATCCCTCGTCGATGGCTGGCACCCACGCCGCGGCCAGCTCGGGGTTGGCGTGCTGCGACAGCACGTCATAGGCCGGCACGACGGGCGAGGACGGCAGTGCGTGGAACCGCTCACGCTGGGCCACCGGGAGCAGCGCGGGGTCGAGGACGGTGAACTGCCCCACGTCTCGGCGTCGGCCTTGGCCACCTGCTGCTCGGGTGACAGCGCCAGGTTGGCCACGACCTTCGCCCCGTCGACGTGCCCGGAGGTCGAGGGGATGGCCAGGAAGCTGGCGTTGCCCACCGTCCTCTCGTCGAGGGTGAGCACCCTCGTCGTGGCCGGGAAGGTGCCGTCGGCGACGAGCTTGGGCAGCGTCGCCGGGCCGTAGGTCATGGTCATGTTGACCTCGCCGTCGGCGAAGAGCCTGTCGAGCGCGACCGAGTCCCGAGGGTAGGTCCGGCCCTGCCGCCAGAGGGAGGGGGCCAGGTCCGCGAGCTTGGCGTTTGGGGGCCGGGGTGAGGCGGTCGTATGCCGCCTGGTCGAAGTGTGCCGGGATGTTGGCGTAGCCGCCGGAGACGCTGTAGAGCACCTGCCGCACGAACACCGACCCCGTGAAGTTCGGGGGTGCGGGGTAGGTGAACCGTCCCGGGTGGGCGGCCGCCAGTCGAGGACCCCCGCGAGGCTGGTCGGGGGATTCGTGACGCGGGCCGAGTCGTAGACGAGGCTGAACTGCGCCTTGTGCCACGGGGCCTCGCACCCCGCGACGTCGGTCCCGAAGTCGGAGCCGACGAGCGGGTCGTCCGGCGCGAGGAACCGTGCATTGGGCAGGTGGTCGGCCCAGTCGCACGCCCAGGCGCCGGCCTGGCGTCCGGTGGCGAAGTCGTCTCCGTTGACCCACACGAGGTCGACCTCACCGTCGGCGCGACCCGCCTGCTTCTCGGCGAGGATGCGGCTCAGCGCGTCCTTGGTGTCGGCGATCGGGACCCGCCGCAGGGCAACCCCGGCCCGGGCGGCTGCGTGCGCGAGGACGCCGTCGACGTAGGCGTTGCCCTTGGGGTCCCCGCCCCACATCCACAGCGAGACGGTCTGGCCTTGGGCGGCGGGGCGGGACCTGCTCCCAGGGCCGGACCCCGGTGTCTTCGACGGCGAGCCGGTGACGGCTCCGCCGCAGGCAGTGAGGCCGAGGACGGCTGCCGCTGCGGCTGCGTACCTCCGTGTGGGGCGGGGGCGCATGGGTGATCCCTTCGTGATCCGTGTCAGGTCCGGGGACACGGTGGCACCCTCGAGGACTTCCCGGCATACGACCTCCGACAGGAGCCCCGATGTTTGACACCATGGTCCGCCGCCGGCTCGACCCGACGGTGCAGGTGCTCGCCCGGTGGGTGGACCGGCCGGGCGTCACCCCCGACCGCCCCACCCTGCTCGGGCTCGCGCTGGGTGTCGGCAGCGCCCTGACCGCTGCGGCCACGTGGCGGTGGGCCGCGCTCGGGATGTGGCTGCTGTACCGGCTGTGCGACGCGCTGGACGGCCCGCTCGCGCGCCGACGCCGCGCCCGGGGCGGGAGCGACTCGCAGGCCGGCGGGTTCCTCGACATCACAGCCGACCTCGTCGTCTACGGGTCGACAGTGGTCGGGGTCGCGGTCGGCGCGAGCACCGAGCTCGGCGCGCCGTGGCTGCCCTTCGCCGCGGTGCTCCTCACCTACTACGTCAACGGGGCCGCCTTCCACGCCTTCTCCTCGATCGCCGAGCGCACCGGCCGCCAGATCGACGACGGCCGGTCCCTCAGCTTCCTGGGCGGCCTCGCCGAG
>JBBRZC010000176.1:0-7248 GCA_038237075.1 Actinomycetales bacterium | reverse complement strand
GCTCCTCGCCGATCCAGGCCGCGGGCAGGTCGGCGACGGAGCGCCCCGCCAGTGAGGCCGAGGTGACTGCCCACCGGGCGTCGGAGATCTCCCGCGCTGCGGGCACCTCAGCAGATGCAAAGCCCGCACCGATGTTGCGGACCTCGCCGTCGGGGGCCTCACCGACGGCGGGGACGGCGAGCAGGAGCAGCGCGTCCGAGACGGTGGGCGGCAGGTACGTCGCGCCCCGCCGCAGCAGCGACACGAGATCGGGCAGGTCGGTGGGACTCGCGGACCCCGATGTCACCGCCGTCATCACGACCCTCCGTCCGTCCCGGTCAGCGTCTCTCGAACACTTGTACGATTTTACCTCTGCGACGGGCTGAGGACAAGGGTTCTGCACCGCCACCGGAACGGCTTGGGGCAGATTCGGCGTGGCCCTCGGGCACCGCCTGGGTGCGCGATGCTCAGGGTCTCCACACGGCTGCGTCGTGTGCGAAGACCACCTGCCTGGGGTCGAACTCGAGGATTCGGCTCATCCAGGGGCTCGGAAGCGGCAGCGGGGGCCGGTGACCGAGTGAAATGGCCCGCTCGGCCAGGACATCGGCGGACCACGCGGAGGCGGTGTCGTGCGCCTGCCCAGCGAGGACCACCGATCCGTCGTCACAGATGACAACGAGGGACTGGTGGCCGTCGACGTGCCCCGGTGTCGGAATGACGTGCAGCCCGGGGACGATCTCGCACTCTCCGTCGAGAAGCTCGTACCGGGCGCCGTCGAAGTCGATGAGCTCGGGCACGGTGTAGGCGCCCGCATGCGCGACCTCCAGCTCTCGACGTTGGCAGTAGATCGGCCGGCCGGGGAAGAGCGGGTTCGCGCCGATGTGGTCGAAGTGCAGGTGGCAGTTGACGACCACGGCGACCTCGTCGAGTCTCACGCCCAAGATATGGAGGGCGTCGTGAAGTGGGACGCGTCGTGGTCGGTACCAGGCCTCGGTCTCCTCGCCCGCCTCGCCGAGGCCCGTGTCGAGCAACACGGTCCCAGCAGCTGATCGCACCAGGTAGCCGTGGACGGCCTCCACGCGGGGTTGGCCGGTGTCCGTCTCTTCTGCTGGGCGCACGAACGTGCCGAAGTCGACCCGTCGAACGTCCTCGATCCTCATCGCCTCAGGCTAGGCCGAGCGGGCGGCGCCACCGGGGGCGCCGCCCGCTCGGCGGTCGTTCGTTGGAGGGAGGTTCTCAGGCGGCCTTCTTGGTCTCCCAGAAGATCGCCGCGATCTCGTCGATCTTGGCGAGGAGCTGGTCGGCCACCGCGGGGTCCCAGGACGCCTTGGTGCCGCCGGCCCCGGCGAGCTTCGTGGCCTGGTTGAAGAGCTCGTTGAGGTTGGGGTACTGCTCGAAGTGCGCAGGCTTGAAATAGTCGGTCCACAACACCCAGAGGTGGTGCTTCACGAGGTCGGAGCGTTCCTCCTTGATGGCCAACGCACGGGCCTTGAAGTCCGGGTCGGCGTTGTCCTTGACCTTCGTCATGCACGCCTTGACCGACTCGGCCTCGATCTTGGCCTGGGCCGGGTCGTAGATCCCGCAGGGAAGGTCGCAGTGGGCGCTGACCTCGACGGCAGGGGCGAAGAATCGGGAGAGCATGTGGTGATCCCTTCGGGGAGATGACGGTGCCTCTCAGGCTGTCTCCCCAACCTAGCCTCGTCAAACGTCAGCCGCGAAGGCGGGCGGGCAGCCGCCCCAGGACGACGCCCTTGACGTCGTGCCGCGGGATCGCGCCGACCTGCCACGAGTCGACTCCGGTGGCGGGGTTGTCGCGCTCCACCCACCAGTGGTCGGGCTCGGCGGGGGCCTGCCCCGTGACCCGCTTGATGGCGAGGGGCCGGGGACCGGAGTGCGAGTCGGGGAGGCGCACGAGGGCCATCCGGCCCGCCCGAGGACGCACCCCATAGAGCACGACGACCCGGTCGCCCTCGTGGAGCGTCGGCTCCATCGAGCGGCCGTGTACCGTGGCGACGCCGAGCTGGGGGAGCCTCATGGCCACATCTTGGCCCACCGGCAGCCATTCGGCGAGCCGCGCCCGGGAACGCCTGCGAGGAGCGTCACGCCGACTTGGCTGCGCTGGGGTCCGTCGGTGTGGCATGGTGGGGGTCGAAGCGGGTCGACCCCCGCTGACCGCGTTGACGTGGCCACCACCTCGGCCTGTGCTCCACTGCAGTCCGTCCGTAGCGCCGCTCCGCCTCCCGTTAAGGAAAGTTCATGGACCTCTCGTCCGGTGTCCTCGTCGACCCCTGCGACCCCGTCTTCCGCGCGCACCTCGGCGGCAAGCTTGCTACCCGCGCGACCCAGCCGCTGCGGGACGCCGCCGATCTCTCGCTGCTCTACACGCCGGGTGTCGCCCGCGTCTCCCGAGCCATCGCCGCGGACCCCAAGCTCGCCGGCGTCTACACCTCGAAGCGCAACACCGTCGCCGTCGTCACCGACGGCACCGCAGTGCTCGGGCTCGGCGACATCGGGCCGCTCGCCGCTCTCCCCGTCATGGAGGGAAAGGCGGTGCTCTTCAAGCACTTCGCCGACATCGACGCTGTGCCGCTGTGTCTGGAGACCGGCACGGTCGACGAGATCGTGGACGCCGTCGCGAGGCTCGCGCCCACCTTCGGCGGGATCAACCTCGAGGACATCTCGGCACCGCGCTGCTTCGAGATCGAGCGCCGCCTCAAGGAGCGGCTCGACATCCCGGTCTTCCACGACGACCAGCACGGCACGGCCATCGTCGTGCTCGCCGCGCTGACGAACGCCGCGACCGTGATCGGACGACCCCTCGTCGACCTCGACGTCGTCGTCTCCGGTGCCGGCGCGGCCGGGGTGGCCGTGACGAAGATCCTCCTCTCCGCGGGCGTGAGACACGTCGTCGTGCTCGACAGCCAGGGTGTCCTCCACGACGGCCGGGGTCCGCTGTCGGCACACAAGGAGGAGCTGGTCCGGCTCACCAACCAACGCGGGGTCACGGGCGGCCTCACCGAGGCACTGCGGGGCGCCGACGTCTTCGTCGGGGTCTCGGGCGGGACCATTCCCGAGGCGGCCCTGCAGGGCATGGCCGCGGACGCGGTGATCTTCGCCCTGGCCAACCCCGACCCCGAGGTGTACCCCGACGTCGCCCGCCGCCATGCCACGGTCGTTGCCACCGGCCGGTCGGACTTCCCGAACCAGATCAACAACGTGCTCGCCTTCCCGGGGGTCTTCCGGGGGGCTCTGGACTGCGGGGCCACCGAGATCACCGAGGCGATGAAGCTGGCCGCCGCGATGGCCATCGCCGCGCTCGTGGAGCACCCCACGGCCGAGCTCGTCGTGCCCAGCGTCTTCGACCCGCGGGTGGCCCCGGCGGTGGCGGCCGCCGTCGCCGCGAGCGCCTGACTGACGACAGCGTCTGACTGACGACAGCGCCTGACTGACGACAGCGCCTGACGTGACGACCGAGACACAGCCGGCCCCACGGCATACGGGTCGAGACGTCGTAGTGTGGCTGGCGTGACCGACACCTGTCTCGTGACCGGCGGGGCCGGGTTCATCGGCTGCGCACTCTCGCCCGTGCTCGCCGACCGCTTCACCCGGGTCGTGGCTCTCGACAACCTCCACCCGCAGGTCCACGCGGCGACCGAGCGGCCCGCCGCGCTCGACCCGCGCGTCGAGCTCGTGCGGGGCGACGTCACCGATGCCGCCGCCTGGGACGCCCTGCTCCCCGGGCTGCGTCCGACGCACGTGGTCCACCTCGCCGCGGAGACCGGCACCGGCCAGTCGCTGACCGAGGCGAGCCGACACGCCGCGGTGAACGTCCTCGGGACCGCGACGATGCTCGACGCGTTCGCGCGGCACGCCGTCGTCCCCGAGCGGGTCGTCCTCGCCTCAAGCCGCGCGGTGTACGGCGAGGGGGCCTGGGCGGACGCGGAGGGCCGGCTCACCTTCCCTGGTCAGCGCACGCACGCGATGCTCGCCGCCGGGCAGTGGGACTTCCCCGGGCTCACGCCGGTGGCGATGTCCGCCCGCAGCGTCAGGCCGGAGCCCACCAGCATCTACGGGGCGACCAAGCTGGCCCAGGAACACGTGATCCGGGCCTGGTGCCTCGCGATGGACACGACGCCCGTGGTGCTGCGGCTGCAGAACGTCTACGGCCCTGGGCAGTCGCTCACCAACGCCTACACGGGCATCCTCTCCCTCTTCACCCGGCTGGCGCGCCGCGGCGAGAGCATCCCCGTCTACGAGGACGGCCTCGTGGTGCGGGACTTCGTCTACGTCGACGACGTGGTGCGTGCCCTCGTCGCGGCCCTGTCGCACGCACCAGGGCTGCCGGCGTCGCTCGACACGGCCGTCGACGTCGGCTCGGGCGCGCCCACGACCATCCTCGACGTGGCCCGCGTCCTGGCCCGGCTCCACGGGGCGCCGGAGCCCACGGTCACCGGAGCGTTCCGGGACGGCGACGTGCGCCACGCCGAGGCCGACATCGAGTATGCCGTGTCAGCGCTGGGCTGGGTGCCCGAGGAGTCCCTCTACGAGGGCCTGCGGCGGCTGGCGGCGTGGGTCGCTCACACCCTCGTCGACGAGCCGAGCGACGTCCGGTAGGCGAGGCAGTCGTCGTAGCGCGGCAGCAGGCCCTGCTCGCTCGCCGCGGCGAGCGTCGGGGCCGCGGCGTCCTTGTCGGAGACGAGAGGCACGAACCCCGGCGGGAAGGCCAGCCCGACCCCGACGTCGAGCGGGGTCAGGGCGCGCTCGCCGGTCGGGTTGAAGACCTCCGAGCAGAGGTAGACCGCGGTGCCGCCCTCGATGCAGGCCAGGAGGTGCCCGAGGCCCTCCGAGAGGTAGACCGCCCGCCGGTGGACGGTGTCGAGGACGACGCTGTCCCACTGTCCGAAGGTCGGTGAGCCGACCCGGACGTCGACGACGACGTCGAGGAACACCCCGCTCGTCGCCGTGACGTACTTGGCCTGGGACGGGGGCACGTCGCTGTAGTGGATCCCGCGCAGGGCCCCGGGAGCCGAGACGGAGATGTTGGTCTGACGGACGACGAGGTCGTGGCCGATGACGGCCGCGAGGTGGTCCACGCGGAACCCCTCGGCAAAGACGCCGCGCGAGTCGGGGAGCTGGCGGGGCGTGACCACCCACGCGCCCTCGATGGACAGAGGCGTGATCTCCATCAGTGGCTGCCCTGGTCCTGGGTGAGCAGGCCCTGCATATAGACGCCGTAGCCGCTCTTGACCAAGGGCTCGGCGAGCGCGGCGAACTCGGCGTCGCTGATCCAGCCGTTGCGCCACGCCACCTCCTCGACGCAGCCGATCTTCTGGCCCTGCCGGGCCTCGATGACGTGGACGAACTGGCTCGCCTCGAGCAGTCCTTGGAAGGTCCCCGTGTCGAACCACGCGGTCCCGCGGGGGAGGACGCTGACGGACAGGGCGCCCTTCGCGAGGTACGCCTCGTTGACCGCAGTGATCTCGAGCTCGCCGCGGGGGCTGGGCTCGAGCCCGCGGGCGATCCCGACGACGTCGTTGTCGTAGAAGTAGAGCCCGGGGACGGCGTAGTTCGACTTGGGGTGCGCCGGCTTCTCCTCGATGGAGAGCGCCGTCCCGTCGGCGTCGAACTCGACGACCCCGTATGCCGACGGCTCGGTGACGTGGTAGGCGAAGACGTGGCCGCCGGTGAGGTCGGTGTTGTCTCGCAGCGAGGTGCCGAGGCCTCGTCCGTAGAAGATGTTGTCACCGAGGACGAGCGCGACACTGTCGGCGCCGATGAAGTCGGCGCCGATGATGAACGCCTGGGCCAGGCCGTCCGGGCTGGGCTGGGCTGCATACGAGATCTCGATGCCCCAGGCGTGGCCGTCGCCGAGCAGTCGCTGGAACTGGGCCACGTCCTGGGGGGTGGTGATGAGGAGGACCTCGCGGATCCCCGCCATCATCAGCGTCGACAGCGGGTAGTAGACCATCGGCTTGTCGTAGACCGGCATCAGCTGCTTGCTGATGGCCCGGGTGATGGGGTGGAGCCGGGTCCCCGACCCCCCGGCCAGCACGATGCCCTTCATGAGGCCCACCCTAGTGGTGGCACCGCGCCGGGGCGTCGAGGCGTCAGCCGCGGGAGTAGTCGTCCTCGAGGCGCTCGATGTCGTCCTCGTCGAAGTGGCCGAACGCCACCTCGAGCAGGCGCGCGGTCGCGGTGCCGGGGTTGCCCATCCGGTGGATCGCGCCGCGGGGCACCCAGATGGTCTCGCCCGCCGGGGCGGCCCAGGTGCGGTCGTCGACGGTGATGTCCATGGGGCCGTCGATCACCTGCCACATCTCCCCGCGATCCTGGTGACGCTGGAGGGAGAGCCGGTGCCCCGCGGTGACGGTGATGAGCTTGACCGTCACGGTCTCGTTGGACACGAACTGCTCGAAGCCGCCCCACGGCCGTTCGATGGCGAAGACCTCGGTGGTGGGGTTGCGTGCGGCGCCGGGGCCGGCGGTGGGGGTCAGGTGGTCGATCTGCTCGGACATCTACGCCCTCGATTCGTGGACAGAAGACCCAAGTATGCCGTGTGCTCACTGGGTGACGAGCCAGAGGCTCCCGCCGTCGACGAGGCTGTCCGGGCGCAGCACGGACGCCATCCGCTCGCCATCGTGCCGCCATCGCTGCGAGAGCCACACGAGGACCCGCCACCGCGGGTGCTCTACGCCTCGATGGTGGTCGACGCGCACGAGCGCGCCCTCCTGCGCATCAGGCGCTGAGCAGGGCCAGGTCGTGGTCGACCATCCGGCCCACGAGATCTTCGAACGCGACGGTCGGAGTCCAGCCCAGCACCGTCGCAGCCTTGGAGGCGTCACCCACCTGCACGGTCGCGTCCACCGGCCGCACGAACCGGGGGTCGATCTCGACGTGGTCGCGCCAGGCAGCGATACCTGCTCGCTCGAGGGCCGTCCTGGCGAAGTCGCCGACGGTGTGGGTCCGGCCGGTGGCGATGACGAAGTCGTCGGCCACCTCGTGCCGGCACACGTCGACGAGCGCGTCGACGTAGTCCGGCGCCCAGCCCCAGTCTCGCGCCGCGTCGAGGTTGCCCAGGGAGATGACACCGCTTCCCTCCACGGCGATCCGGGCCGCACCCTGGGTGATCTTGCGGGTGACGAAGGTCGGGGGCCGCAAGGTCGACTCGTGGTTGAAGAGAATGGCCGCCGCGACAAAGAGCCCCCGCTCGCGGTAGATCGCCGCGAGGTGATGCGCCAGGGCCTTGGCCGCCCCGTAGGGGGACGCCGG
>JBBRZC010000175.1:0-7373 GCA_038237075.1 Actinomycetales bacterium | reverse complement strand
GCACCACGGCAAGCACTACACGGTCGACGGTGCGATCGGCCGGCCCCGGCCGCTCCAGGGCACGAGCCTGCCGGGCTCGGCGGAGAACGGCATCCCGATGTGGGTCGCCGGCGGCGGCGAGAAGGTGACGCTGAAGATCGCTGCGAAGTATGCCGACTACACGAACTTCGACGGGAGCCCCGAGGGCTTCGCCGCCAAGAGCAAGATCCTCGAGGGTCACTGCAACGACCTCGGCCGCGACTTCGGCTCGATCACCCGCAGCGCCAACTACAACGTCGTCATCGGCGAGACCGAGAAGGACGTCGCCGACCGGGTCGCCTGGACGGAGGACCACTACCGACGGGCCGGGGTGCCCGACAAGGTCATCGAGAGCCAGTCCGCGGGCCTGAAGTCCGGACCCGCCGTCGGGACGCCGGAGCAGATCGTGGAGAACCTCCGCGCGCTCGAGCAGGCAGGCATGACCTACGCGATCACCTACTTCACCGAGGCCGCCTACGACGCGTCCGGCATCGAGCTCTTCGAGTCGCAGGTCATCCCCGCGCTGCGCGGCTCCGGGACCTCGACATGAGCTGGAGTCCAGCTGACATCCCGGACCAGAGCGGCCGCGTCGTCGTTGTCACCGGAGCCAGCTCGGGCATCGGCCTGGAGGCGGCAAAGGTGTTGTCCGCCAAGGGCGCTCACGTCGTCATGGCGTGCCGCAACATGGCCAAGGGCGAGGCGGCGCGCGCCGAGGTCGGCGGGTCGGCAGAGGTGCGCCAGCTCGAAGTCTCCGACCTCGCCTCCGTGCGCGGCTTCGCCGACGCCCTCACCGGCAACGTCGACGTGCTCGTCAACAACGCCGGCATCATGGCGGTGCCGATGGCCCGCACCGTCGACGGGTTCGAGTCGCAGCTGGGCACGAACTTCCTCGGGCACTTCGCCCTGACCGGCATCCTGCTGCCCCGCGTCACCGACCGCGTGGTGACGATCTCGTCCGGTGCCCACAGGATGGGCAGGATCGACCTCGGGGACCCGAACTTCGAGCGGCGCCGCTACCGGCGCTGGGCCGCCTACGGGCAGAGCAAGCTCGCCGACCTCATGTTCGCCTACGAGCTCCAGCGTCGCCTCCTGCTCGCCGGGTCCACGGTCCGCTCGGTCGCCGCGCACCCGGGCTACTCCTCGACGAACCTCCAGGCCAACATGGGGCCCGGGACCCGCATGGTCCAGGACCTGCTCACCAGGCTGCCCGGCGGCTTCGTCCAGACGGCGGCCGACGGCGCCCAGGCGACCCTGTATGCCGCGACGGCCCCCGACCTGCCGGGCGGCAGCTTCGTGGGTCCCTCCGGTCCGATGGAGATGACCGGGCCGCCGCGCATCGTCGGGTCGTCGGCCGCGTCGCACGACCGCGCCGTCCAGAGCGGGCTCTGGGACCTGGCGGTGCGCCTCACCGGCGTCGACCCGGGGCTGCCGCCACACGTGGGCTGAGCTGCGGGCAGCGGCGGGATGACGGTGCGGTGACCGGGGGCACACTGCAAGGGCACCTGGCATACCCGACGGTAACCTGAAGGCTGTGACCACCGGGAACCCCGCCTTCGACCTGTTCGCGATCTCAGAGGACCACGAGGCCATCCGCGAGGCGGTCCGCGCGGTCGCCCGCGACAAGATCGCCCCGTATGCCGCCGAGGTCGACGAGGAGAGCCGCTACCCCCAGGAGGCGCATGACGCCCTCGTGGCGGCCGACTTCTTCGCCCCGCACGTGCCCGAGGAGTACGACGGGGTCGGTGCAGACGCGCTGGCGACCTGCATCGTCATCGAGGAGGTCGCGCGGGTCTGCGCCTCGAGCTCGCTCATCCCGGCGGTGAACAAGCTCGGCTCGATGCCGGTGATCCTCGCCGGGTCGCACGAGCTGAAGCAGAGGTACCTGCCGCCGATGGCCCGCGGCGAGTCCGGGTTCTCCTACGGGCTGTCCGAGCGGGAGGCCGGCTCGGACACCGCCGCGATGCGCACCCGGGCCCGGCGCGACGGCGATGACTGGGTCCTCGACGGGCAGAAGTCGTGGATCACCAACGCCGGCGTGTCCGAGTTCTACACCGTGCTCGCCGTGACCGACCCCGACGGCCGGCGCGGCTCCAACATCTCGGCCTTCGTCGTCGAGAAGTCCGACGCGGGCTTCACCTTCGGCGAGAAGGAGCGCAAGCTCGGCATCAAGGGCAGCCCCACGCGCGAGCTGTTCTTCGAGCACGTGCGCCTGCCCGGGGACAGGATCATCGGCGAGCCGGGCGAGGGCCTCAAGATCGCGCTCCGGACGCTCGACCACACGCGCGTCACCATCGGCGCCCAGGCCGTCGGCATCGCCCAGGGAGCGCTCGACTGCGCCCTGGACTACGTCAAGGAGCGGCGTCAGTTCGGCAAGGCGCTCGCGCAGTTCCAGGGGCTGCAGTTCATGCTGGCCGACATGGCCATGAGCCTCGAGGCGGCCCGGCAGCTCGTCTACGTGGCGGCGGCCCGGTCCGAGCGCGGCGACGCCGACCTGCCTTTCTTCGGCGCAGCCGCCAAGTGCTTCGCCTCCGACGTCGCGATGCAGGTCACCACGGACGCGGTGCAGCTGCTCGGCGGGGCCGGTTACGTCAGGGACTTCCCGGTCGAGCGGATGATGCGCGACGCGAAGATCACCCAGATCTACGAGGGCACCAACCAGATCCAGCGCGTCGTCATGGCCCGCGAGATCCTCCGGTAGCGGAGTCGCGCCGGCTCCCTGGAGGCCGCCGGGTCAGTGCGCGAGGAGGATCTCGCCGAGGGCCCCGAGTAGCGCGGGTGAGAGGTCCAGGGCCTGCAGGGCGGCCATGGCCAGAGCCGGTGAGGGGCTCTCGGCGACGCGCTCGTAGGCGCTCGCCTTGACGTCGTAGGACATCTGGGCGCGGTCGAGCACGCCGAAGACCCGGCGGAGCCGCTCCTCGCGCCGATCCTTGTCGGTCTGTGAGCCCGTGTCGCCCGCGCGGACCACGACGACGTCGTAGCGGCGGTCGGCCGGCAGGGTCGCCACATCACCCTCGGGGTCGTGCACGGTGAGCTCGTCGGCCGGGTCGTCCCAGGTGAGCCGCGTCCGCACCCAGCGGTCGTCGTCGCGGTCCTCGACGAGGGTGAAGTCGCCGTCGGCGCCGGCATACACCCTCACCTCGACGACCGTCGGCAGCCCGCTGCCGAACTCGACTCGGTCCTGCGGCACTAGCGGCAGGACCGCCCCCACCCGCGCGAGGACGGGGATCGAGGCGAGGTCGCGGTGCAGCAGCAGAGTGCGCCCTCCCGTGTAGGACTGCCCGGTGAGGACGTCGACCCAGGTGCCCTCGGGCAGCCACGCTCGGACCCGGCCGAGGCCAGTCTCGGGGTCGGCGGGGGTCGTGACCGGGGCCACCAGGAGCTCGGTGCCGAACATGAACTGGTTGGGGCACTCGTAGGCCTGCGGCTCGTCCGGGTGGTCGTAGTACATCGGCTGGACCAGCGGAAGCCCATGGTGCGCGCGGACGTTCATCGTCGCGAGATAGGGGAGCAGCTGGTGGCGCAGGCGCAGGAACTCGCTCATCACCTGCTGCGCCTCCATGCCGAAGCGCCACGGCTCCCGCCTGATGAACGGGTTGGAGCCCGAGTGCAGCCGGGTGATCGGCGAGAAGACCCCGAGCTGGACCCAGCGGGTCGCCAGCTCGTCGTCCCTGGTGCCCATGAAGTGGCCGCCGACGTCGTGGCTCCACCAGCCGTAGCCGATGTTGGACGCCGTGGCGGTGAAGTAGGGCTGGAAGTCGAGGGACTGCCAGGTGATCTGGGTGTCGCCGGAGAAGCCGACGGGGTAGCGGTGGCTGCCCACCCCGGCATACCGCGAGAAGGTCATCGGCCGCCTGCCGTCGCGTCCGGAGTCGAGGAAGTGCAGGTGGTTGAGCAGCCACAGCGGGTCGAGCCCGGCGACCCGGGTGACGCCGCCCTGCTGCCAGTCGAGCCACCAGAAGTCGACGCCCTGCGCCTCGAGGGGGTGGTGCAGCTCCTCGAGGTAGGCCTGCACGAACGCCGGGTCGTTGGGGTCGAACGCCACCGGGAGCACGGCATCCGGGTCGAGACCCAACCGGCGGGCGACGGCCGGGTATGCCGTCTCGTGCGCGTGGACCCCCTCCGCCGGGTGGACGTTGAGCGAGGTCGCGAGCCCGCGGGCGTGCAGCGCCGCGAGGAAGCCGGGTGGGTCGGGGAAGAGGTCGGTGTTCCACGAGTACCCGGTCCACCCGCTGCCGTGGACCGGGTCGATGTCGACCCAGTGCCAGTCCATGTCGATGACCGCGACCGACAGCGGGATCCGCTCCTCCCGGAACCGGTCCATGAGCGCGAGGTACTCGTCGGCGGAGTAGGGGTGGTAGCGGCTCCACCAGGTGCCGAGTGCGTGACGCGGCAGCACGGGCGGGGGGCCGGTCAGCTCGTAGAGCGCGGCGAGCGCCCGGGTGTAGTCGTGCCCGTAGGCGAACACGTAGAGGTCGAGGCTGCCCGGGCGGCGTGGGGCGATCCAGCCGTCGTCGTCGAGGAGCACCGTCGACGAGTCGTCGAGCACGGCGATGCCGTTTCGCGCGAGGACCCCGCCTTCGAGGGGCACGGCCCCGTCGACGTCGTCGAGGGTGCGCGCGGTGCCGCCGAGGTTGCGCAGGGGCAGGCCGAAGCGCCAGAGGGAGTCGGCCGAGTGGTAGCCGCCCTTGGCCCGCACCGAGAGCCCGCGGCCGCTGAAGGGGGCCTTGTCGTAGCTGAGGTGCAGGCGCTCGGTGTCGATCTCCAGGAGGGTGTCGGACTCGGTGACGGTGTGGTCGGCCGGTGCGAAGGCGCGGTTGACGGCCATCTGCGAGGCGCGGTCCTCGAAGAGCCCCGAGTCGCTCCACTCGAGCCGGACCAGACCCGCGTCGAGCACCGTGATCCGGTAGTGCGCGCCGCGCACGGTGTTGGCCACGTCGGCGACCGGGTGGGTGGGCAGTCGCAGGTGCGGGCGCACCTCAGGCCTTGGGGGCCGTGCCCGCCGGGGGAACCGAGAGCGGTTCGTCGTTCTTGAGGGTCCGGAAGAGGGCGAGCGCCTCCTCGGAGTTCCACTTCACGGCCACTCCCGCGTTGCGGGTCTGGTAGCTGGCGCTCGCGATCGGGACGACGAGGGACAGCGTGTCGCCGCCGTCGACGCCGCGCAGCGCCTGGAGGACCCGGACGGCGTCGCTGAGGCTCGTCGAGTCGCCGACCACGAGACCGCCGGCCGAGGCGTCAGCGAAGGACTTGTACCGCGTCGGCACCAGGACGGTGGACGGGGTCACGGCCTTCTTGAGGATTGCCCCGAGGAACTGGCGCTGCCGCTCGGCGCGGCCGATGTCGCCGCGGGGGTCGGACTTGCGGGCCCGGACGTAACCGAGGGAGGTCGCCCCGTCGAGGGTCTGGCACCCCTTCTTGAGGTCGATGGCTGCGTCCTGGTCCTTCATGTCGAACGGGACGCAGACCTCGACGCCGCCGAGGCTGTCGACGACGGAGGCGAAGCCGCCGAAGCCGATCTCGACGTAGCCGTCCAGGTGCAGGCCGGTCGCCTGCTCGACGGTCTCGGTGAGCAGCTTCGCGCCACCGAAGGCAAAGGCGGCGTTGATCTTGTTGCTCTCGTGGCCGGGGATCGGCACGTAGGAGTCGCGGGGGATCGAGATGAGCGCCGGCTTGCCCCCACTCTGCGAGACGTGGACGAGGATGATCGAGTCGGTCCGCTTGCCGATGTCGCCGCCCCCGGCGTTGAGCTGCTGGACCTGCTCCGGCGTCAGGCCCTGGCGTCCGTCGGAGCCGACCAGGAGGTAGTTGTAGCCGCTGGTGTCGGCCGGACGCGCTCCGGCCGGGGCGTTGTCGACGCGGGTGACGTGGTTCCACGCGTTGAACGGCACCCAGGCCATGAAGGCCACCCAGACGAGGGCGAGCATGACCACGAGCAGGACGACCCGCCGCACGCGGTGCCGCCGCCTCGGCCGGGCCGGCCCGGATGCTCGCGGGCGAACGGGTGGTGGCGCGGAGCCCGAGCCGGAGCGTGGGCCTGAGCCCTGGGCGGGGTCCCGACGGGGACGCTCGCCCGCGCGCGGCTCGGCGCCCGGTCGGCGCCGGGTGTCGACGACGTAGGGCTCGCCGTGCTCGATGTCGTCACCGTCCCAGGCTGGGTGGCCCTGCGGGATCGGGCGCACCTGGTCTGCCCCCGGGTCACGACCGCTCACGGACCGCCTCTTTTCTCGCTGTGACTGACCCGAGACATGGTGCCACGGCGGCGCTCCGCGACCGAACATCGGCTCAGCCGGAGCGCTCCGCGGCGGCGAGGTCGAGGGTCACGCCCTCCGTGGCAAGCCGCGCGCGCTGGTCTCCGGCCGGCTCCCGGACGACGACGACGGACCCGCCGAGCGCCCAGGCGCTGAGGGCGTCGGTGAGGGCCCGCTCCAGTGGCCCCACGAGGTTGACGCGTGGGGCCGCGCCCCACTCCGGCCGGTCGACGACGACAGCCGCGTATGCCGTGTCCACAGTTCCGGCGTCGGGCTCGCCGCCGCTCCCGGTCACCCGCAACGCAGGGTCATCGGCGGCCGGCTGGTCCCAGGCGTCGAAGACGTCGCCGTAGGTCGAGAGCTCCCGGGCCTCGTCCATGACCCCGGCGACAGTTCCGGTGTGCGACCGCGCGAGCATCGGGAGGCTCACCAGGACCGCCCGCCGGGACGCCTCGTCGGCGGCGGAGGCGAGGGCCTGGTCGTCGGTGACGAGGACGTCGGCGGCGTGCGCGGGTCTCGCCGCGGCGTCCGGACCGGTCGGCAGGACGAGGGTGGCTCCGACGCTCCACCCCGCCAGGGCCCAGTAGAGCGCGCGCCAGTGGAGCGGCATACAGAGGGCGAGTGTCGTGCCCGGACCCGCGTCGAGCTCCTCCTGCAGCGCGTTGCCCGCCTTGCTCACCCAGTTGGCGAGCACGCGGGCGGACAGGTCGATCCGCTCGCCATGGGCGGGTCCCGGGGCGTCGTCGTAGAAGGTGACCCGGGGTCGGGCGGAGTCGGACGCCAGCATGGCCGCCAGGACCTGCGCGGGTGTCGTCACAAGGCTGACCCTAACGGTCACGCCCGTTGGTTCGTGGGGGGTGGGATCCACGCGGTGGATGGGGCCTCGGCGGCTCGCGCGGCCGGAGTGGCGCAGCCGCCGAGCGGGGGCTTGCTCGCCGTCGGCGAGGGGTGCGCGTTCGGTCCAACGGGTGAGCGAGGCGTTCTCCGAGGCGGGTTGTGGCACTTCGAGGTCCCGGTTGTGGGGAACGGGGGTGGGGTGTCGGTGGGGTGACCTAGGCTGGACACATGTTCGAACAGGATGGGGTCGCCGCCGGTGCTGGTGCTGGCGCT
>JBBRZC010000174.1:0-7407 GCA_038237075.1 Actinomycetales bacterium | reverse complement strand
GGGAAGTCAGTGGCTCGCGGGGTCGGGCACCGACTGGTTCCAGGTGCGGATCGCAGGCTGCTCCCGCTCCCACTCCAGGACGCTGACCGACCCCGCGTCGAGGAGCAGCTGCGCGCCGAGCCGCGGCGCCTGGCGCAGGAAGACGGCGGTGAGGATCCGCAGGGCGTGGCCGTGCCCGACGAGCGCGACGTCGCCGCGCCCGAGGTCGGGCGCGACGTCCGCGAGGACGGATGCGGCGCGGGCGGCGACGGCCTCCACGGTCTCGCCCCGGGTGTCCCCTGGGACCACGCCGTCGTCGAACACGGTCCACGGGTGCCCGACCCGGTCGCGGATCTGGGCGGTGGTCAGTCCCTCGTAGCCGCCGTAGTCCCACTCGACGAGCCGCTCGTCCACCTCGGCGCCGGCGAGCCCGGCCAGCTCCGCGGTGCGCCGGGCCCGTTGGAGCGGTGAGGTGAGGACGCGGACGAACGACCAGCGGGTCAGCAGCGTCCCGGCTCGCGCCGCGGCCGCCTCGCCCTCCGCGGTCAGCGGCACGTCGCTGAGGCCGGTGTGCTGGCCGGCCCTGGACCACTCGGTCTCGCCGTGCCGCAGGAGGACGAGCCGTCCGGGTGGCTCCGGCCCGGCGGGCGGTGCCGTGGGGGAGGAGGGCTCGGCGAACGGCGCGGCAGCGGTGCTCACGGCCACGACTCTAGGCCGAGGGGAGCTCCAGCGCCGGGTCTGGGGCAGGATGCCCCCATGCCCACCTACGTCGCCTTCCTCCGAGCGGTCAACGTCCGGCCCCGCTGGGTCAAGATGGAGCTGTTGCGAAAGCACTTGTCGGACAACGGTTTCACCGAGGTGGAGACGCACATCCAGAGCGGCAACGTCCTCGTGACCACGCCGATGCGCAGCCTCGCGAAGGTGCAGGCGCGGCTCCACGACCTCCTGTCGGCCGAGTTCCGCTTCGACATCCCCGTCGTGGTCCGCAGTCCCGCGCAGCTGCGCGCCCTCGTCAGGGCAGTGGACGCCGAGGACTCCCCGCTGTCCGCGCAGGCCCGGGTCTACGTCGCCCTGGCCGACCGCGGCATCTCCGCGACGGCCGGGGACGTGTTGGCGGCCTGGGACGTTGACGGCGAGCGCGCCAAGGCCCTGGAGCAGGACGTGATCCTCTGGCTCGACGTGCCGGCGCACTCGGCGAAACTGACGAACACCCGCCTGGAGCGGGCCACCTCAGCGGTGACGACCACGCGTGACCTCAAGGTGCTCCGGGCCCTGGCGCAGAAGTGGGGCACCTGACCGGCGGCGCGGCCGGATCGGGTGCCCCGAAAAGGGGCAGACAGGAGCCGCGACACGGGGACAGGATGAGGCCATGTCAGGACTGGGGATGTTGCGCCGCCTCCCCTTCACCGCCGCGATGCTCGTCCTCATGGTGGTCGTCGGTCTCGTCACCCACACCCTGTGGGACTCCCTCGCCCAACGACCCCTGAGGGATGAGGTCGCCTACGGCCTCCCGGCCTTCCACGACGGTCGCTGGTGGACCGTACTCACCGGCATACCGTTCGCCCTGCACCCGATGCAGTATCTCCCCGTCGTTCTCGGCCTGCTGGCCGTCGGAGGCCTCGCCGAGGCGCTCGTCGGCACGCGGTGGGCAGCCACCCTGATGCTCGTCTGCCAGGTCGTCGGCGTCGCGGCGGGTGCGCTCTTCCTCGCCGTGACGGCCGACCGCGGCTGGGAGTGGGCGACCGACCTCTCCCGTCTCACCGACGTCGGCCCGTCGGCAGGGTTTCTCGGCGCGGCCGCGGCGGCCTCGGCCGCTCTCGGGCAGCCATGGCGCGGTCGGCTGCGGCTCGGGCTCGCCGGGTATGCCGTCGTGTCGGTCCTCTACGTCGGGTCCCTCGCCGACGTGGAGCACACCTTCGCGGTGCTGTTCGGCCTGGCCGTGGGCCCGCTCGCCCTCGGTCGGCGGCCTCGGATCGAGGTGCACGGCCTCACCCGGCGCAGCTACCGCCGGCTCGCGGCGGGGTTCCTCGCCCTGTCCGGGCTCGCCGCGGCCATCGACTGGTTCGTGCCGGTCAGCGGCCCGTTGGCCACGACCCTCTCGGCGGAGATGCGCGCCGAGTCGCTGCGGGTCAGCCACAGCTTCCCGATCGGGGTCATCGTCCAGGTCGTCCTTCTTGCCTGGCTGGCGCGCGGCGTCTTTCTCGGCCGGCGCCGCGCCTGGCGCTGGGCCGTCGGGGTCACGGTGCTGCTAACCCTCATCCTGGTCCTCAGCGGCATCGGCCTGCTCGTCGAGGGGGAGCCGGGCTGGCCGGTGATCATCTACCAGGTCTTCCTCAACGCCTTCGGCCTGTGGGTCCTCGTGACCGGCCGGCACGCGTTCCGCAACCCGTCACCGCGTCGGGCCCGACGTAGCGCCGGCGTCGGCACGAGCCTGCTCGCCCCGGCCGACCTCGAGCAGCAGGCGGCTGCCCGCGACCTGCTCCAGCACGAGGGCACCGTCAACCGCCTCGCCTGGATGACGACGTGGCCCGAGAACCGCTGGTTCGGAACCGACCGCAGCATCGGGTATGTCGCCTACCAGGTGCACGCCGGCGTGGCGCTCGGCCTGTGCGACCCCGTCGCCGCGAACCCGGCCGACCGCTCGGCCCTGCTCACCGACTTCGCCGACGCCGCCCACCGCGACGGCCTGCTGCCGTGCGTGTTCTCGGTGACGCGGGAAGCCGCCCTTCACGCCGTCGCGCTGGGCTGGACCGCCGTCCAGGTGGCCGAGGAGGCCGTCGTCGACCTGTCCACCCTCGAGTTCCGGGGCAAGGCCTGGCAGGACGTGCGGACCGCCCTCAACCAGGCCCAGAAGCTCGAGATGAGCCACCGGCTCGGCCCGCTCGCCGAGCAGCCGCGCGGCATACAGGTGCAGGTCCAGGCGATCTCGAGTGGCTGGGTCCAGGAGAAGGGGCTGCCCGAGATGGGCTTCACCCTCGGCGGCGTCGACGAGGCCCTCGACCCCCACGTGCGGGTGGGGCTCGCCGTCGACGCCGACAGCACCGTCCACGGGGTGACGTCGTGGCTGCCGATCCACGCCGACGGCGGGGAGCTCGTCGGGTGGACGCTCGACGTCATGCGTCGCCTGCCGGGCGGGTTCCGCTACACCATGGAATATCTCATCTCCTCGGCGTGCCTCGAGTTCCAGGCCGAGGGCTGCCGCTGGCTGTCCCTCTCCGGCGCGCCCCTCGCCCGTGCCGGCACGCTCGAGGAGGGAATCGACCGCGGCCCGCTCGACGGCTTCCTCGACAGCCTCGGCGCGAGGCTCGAGCCCTCCTACGGGTTCCGGTCGCTGCACGCCTTCAAGGCCAAGTTCCAGCCCCGCTTCGAACCCCTTTACCTCGTCTTCCCCGACGCCTCGGCGCTGCCCCGGATCGGGGTCGCCCTGACCCGCGCCTATCTCCCCGAGGCGGGGCTGCGCGAGCTCATCACCGTCGCGCGCGGGGCCCGGTGAAGGCGCCCGAGCCCCCGCCGCCCGCGCCGCCTCAGCTGCCACTGACGGGGTTCACCGTCGTCAGCCTCGCCGTTAACCTGCCCGGTCCGGTCGCGGCGAGCCGTCTCGCCGCGATGGGGGCGGCCGTGACCAAGGTCGAGCCGCCGTCTGGCGACCTGCTCGCCGCGGCGGCGCCCGGCTGGTACGCGGAGCTCGTCGCCGGGCAGCACGTCGTCACCCTCGACCTCAAGGACGCCGCCGCCCGGCTGCACCTGCTCGACCTGCTCGACGGAGCCGACCTGCTCCTCACCGCTTCGCGGGGGCGCTCCCTGGAGCGGCTCGGGCTCGGGTGGGCCGCTCTGCACGAGCGCGCCCCGCGGCTCTGCCAGGTCGCCGTCGTCGGCGCGCCGCCGCCCCACGACGAGGTCGCCGGCCACGACCTCACCTACCAGGCCGCCACCGGCACCCTGCTCCCGCCGGCGATGCCCACGGTGCTCGTCGCCGACCTCGCCGGCGCCGAACGCGCCGTCGCCGAGAGCCTCGCCGCGCTGCTCCACCGGGCGACCACGGGGGAGGCCACGCTGCGGCGGGTGGCGCTCAGCGAGGCGAACCGGGCGATGGCCGAGGCGATGCGGTGGGGGTTGACCGGCCCCGGCGGGCTGCTGGGAGGTGGGCTCCCGGCATACGCCCTGTATGCCGCCCGCGACGGCCACGTCGCGCTCGCGGCCCTCGAGCCACACTTCCTGCGCCGGACGTTGACGCTGCTGGCCGTGGACGGATCCCGGGAGGCGTTCGCCGCGGTCTTCGCGACCCGGACCGCGCGGAAGTGGGAGACCTGGGCGCGCGAGCACGACGTGCCGCTCGCCGCGGTCCGGCCGCCCGGTGGTGAGGCGGGCACTGGTCAGGCGGACCGTGGTGAGATGCAGGGTGGGGAGTAGCGCTCGCAGTCACCCCTGCCGGTTGCGAGCTCTCAGCACTGCGCTGGGTCCGCGCCACCGTCCCGCCTGACCCGTTCGCGGACGTCTTCCCCTTCGAGCGCCTGCTCTCCGGAGACGCCCGACCCCCGCGACACTCACGTGCTTTAGCCCGAGCAGGGTGAAGCCCTCGATTTCGGTCAACCACAGGATCGGGGTATGCCGTGGCGGGAGTATGCCGGGGACGCGCCGGTTGCCGCGCAGGGCCACCGCCGCCACCTCGCGGGAGGCCCTGGGCTCGAAGCGCTGGGACGTCCCCGACGGGATGTCGAGCCGGAAGCCGTGGGCCGCGGCGCAGTCGAAGTCGAGCGTGGAGTTGGCGTCGGGCAGATGCAGGTGCGACCCGACCTGGTCGGGCGGTCCCCGGCGTTGAGATGACGAGCCTGAGGGGCTCGTCAGGCCGGCGGTCGGCGTTGAGGGTCAGGGTGCCGGGCGCAGTCCGGACCGCGCCGGGACCGCTCGTGCTGGTGGCCATCTCGTGCTCCTCGCGGTGTCGTCAGGCGATGGGGTGGTGGCGGTGACGAGCTTGCGTCCGTCGGGGAAGGTGGCCTCGACCTGCACCTCGGTGGGCAGGTCGACGACGTCGGGCATGACCTGCTCGCGGGTGAGGATCTCACGACCGCGCTGCATGAGGTCGGCGACGCCCGCTCCCTCCCGTGCGCGTTCGATGACCCAGGTGCTGAGCAGGGCCACTGACTCCGGGTGGTTGAGCCGGACACCGCGCTCGAGGCGCACGGGCGACCATCCCCGGCACGGCCAGCAGCAGCTTCTCGGCGTCCGCCGGGCTGAGGTGCATGGAGGGACCGCCCCACCTCGGGAGCTCGAGGCGCTGCGCCTCGCGGGTCGAGCGTATTGAGCATGTGTTTCCACCGTATTGCCCCGCCCCGGGCACTGAGGTGAGGGGGGGTGAGAATCCGCTTCGTCGTTCGTCGGTGGGGAGGGGCTTGGGCGAGTACGATGAACTTGTGCAACTTACCAGCGATCGTCCAGTCACCTCGGATCTCTTGTCTGTGGGGGAGGTCGCGGCGCGTCTCGGCGTCGCCCCGGCCACCGTGCGCAGCTGGGGCCGGCGCTACGGCCTCGTCCCGGCCACCCGCACCGACGGCGGTCATCGCCGTTACACCGAGGCGGAGGTCGCGACCCTGCACGCGATGCAGGACCTCGTCGGTGTCGGGATCGCGCCGGCTGAGGCGGCCCGACGCGTCATGGCGGGAGGCGTCGGAGACACGAGCGCCGCGGCAGGCGACCTCGGCCGAGGCGGCGGGACGGCCGGGGACGGCCTCGACGCCCCGCCGGGACGGCCCGCAGAGGGCGACGGAGGCACCCGACGGCACCGACGCGGCGGTCCCGGTGGCCAGGTCATCGCCGTGCCCGGAGGCAGCGCGGAGGCGCGCGGGCTGGCCCGCGCTGCCGGCCGGCTCGACGCGGAGGCCACCGGTGGCCTGCTCAGCGAGATGCTCGTCCACCGCGGCGCAGCCGCCACGTGGCGCGAGGTGCTGTCGCCGGTGCTCGTCGCCGTGGGCCACCGATGGAGCCGGACCGGAGCGGGCGTCGAGATCGAGCACGTCCTCAGCGAGGCGGCGATCGACGCGATCCGCGCGTACTGCGCGTTCCTGCCTGCGCCGGCGCCGCGGCGCCCCGTCCTGCTCGCCTGCGCGCCCGAGGACGAGCACACCCTGCCGCTGCACATCCTGCGCGCCGCGCTGACCGAGCAGCGGATCCTGGTCCGGATGCTCGGCAGCAAGGTGCCCCTCGTGGCCCTCGACGCCGCCGCCCGACGCACCGGAGCGCGGCACGTCTTCGTGTGGCGCCAGATCGCCCAGGAGTCCCCGGGCCGCGAGGACGTCGCGGCCTCGACGGTGGCCGCTGGTGCTGCAAAGGGGCCGCACCCCTCCGGAGCAAGCGCCGTTGGAGCGAGCGCCATCGCCGCGGGCGCCGGAAGGCCCGGCGTCGGTCCGATGCGGCCGGTTCCCGCCGATCTCGCGGCTGCCGTGCGGATGCGCTCACTCCCACCGGCCAGCATGGTCGTCGGCGGGCCAGGGTGGATGGGCGCCTCCCTGCCCGTCGGCGTGCGGTGGGTCCATGACCTCCCGTCGGCCGTCCGCGTGCTCAGCGTTCGCTGAGGACAAGTTGTTCAAGTTGTCTCACAATGGACCGTCGGCTACATCTGGACCGGTGACCCGCCACAACGCCACCGCAGACCTGGGTGATGCCGTCAGCACACACGACCTCACATCCGCCCTCGAGCGAGTGCAGACCTCTCCCTTCGTCCTCGACGTCCTGCGGGCCTCCGAGGACCTGGTCCGGGCCGCCGCGGCCGAGCGCGGGCCTGAGACCGTGGCGGCGCTGCGGCGGCTCATCGAGTCCGACGACCAGCTCGCGGCGGTGGCCGCGGTGCACGGCCTCTCGCAGGTCTTCGACGACAGCGCCGACGCCCTCCTGTCCGAGCTGCTGTCCCACGAGCGTGCCTTCCTGCGCGACCACGCGGCGTGGGTGCTCGGCGCCCGGCTCCCGCGGATCGACGCGATCGGCCGGCTCGCAGCCGGCGTCGTGCGTGGCGGGTTCGGGGGGTTCCTGGCCCAGCGGACCCTGGAGCAATGGGCACCGCACGCGGCAGACCACGTCGCCCTGGCGCTCGAAGGCGCGCTGTCGGCCAACCTGGACCCCACGGTCCGGGCCCGGCTCGTGGAGACCCTCGGTCTCGTCCCCGGCGGGGTGGCGGCTCGAGCGGTGCTCGAGCGCGCCGCCGACGAGGGCGAGGACCTCGTCGTGCGGTGCGCCGCGGTGGCCGCGCTGGGCGACCGGCGTGGGAACGCCTCCGCCGAGGCGCTCGTCACAGCCCTGCTCGATGATCCTGGCGAGCCCGACAGCGGGCTCGAGGGCCCAGGTGAGCTCGAGGGCCCAGGTGAGCTCGAGGGCCCAGGTGAGCTCGAGGGCCCAGGTGAGCTCGAGGGCCCAGGTGAGCTCGAGGGCCCAGGTGAG
>JBBRZC010000173.1:0-7500 GCA_038237075.1 Actinomycetales bacterium | reverse complement strand
TGTCGGGTCGAGGGTGCGACGCCGGCCAGGGCGGCGAGGGAGTCTGCGGTGGGGAACTTGCCGCGGGCGTCGCCGATCTCGCCGATCAGCCTGGCCACCCTCAAGGTTCTCGTGCGGGGCAGGGACGCGTAGATGTGGGTGTCGGGATGGTCGGTGAGTTGGTTGGTGAGATTGGCCTCGAGGGCGGCGATCCGGGTGTTGAGGACCCGCAGCAGCGCGATGTAGGCGTGCGTGGTCTCGGCGTGGGTCTCGGCCTCGGCGCCGGTGGTGCCGCGGGGGGCGGCGAGGAGCCGAGCGTGCAGCACCGCAGGGTCGGTGCGCCCGCAGTAGGAGACCGAACGCAGCCAGGTAGCCAGGCGCGTGATGGAGAGCCAGTCGGCTTGGGTCTGGGTGGTGAACCGCTCCAGGAAGGACAGGGTGATCGGGGTGTCGATGTCGGCGAAGACGCTGACGGCACCGGGAAAGACGAGCTGGAGGTGGGCGCGGAGCTGGTTGGCGGCCGCGACGCGGTGCTCGACGAGATCGCGGCGGGCGCGCACGGTGGTGCGCATCGCGGTCGTCGCGGCGGAGTCCCGTTCGAGGGGACGCAGCCGGGCTCGGTCGGTGCGGACCACGTCGGCGAGAACGTACGCGTCGAAGCGGTCGTCTTTGTTGCCGGCCGAGCCGTAACGCGAGCGGAGGTTCTTGACCTGTCCGGGCGCGATGACCACCACGGCGAGTTCGGCTTGGAAGAGGGCCTCGACAACGGGTCCGTCACCGCGTTCGATGCCGACCTCGTCGACACCGGCCTTCAGCAGACGGCGGACCAGGATCTTCAGACCGGCTGCGTCATGCGCCACGAAGAACCGGTCCAGGACCTGGCCCTGCGGGTCCAGGATGCACACGGCATGGTCGACGCTGGCCCAGTCGATGCCAGCGCAGACTCGCGCGGACGGGGTCGTTGGGGTGAAACTCATCAGTGTTACCTCGCTGTTCGAGCAGTGAGAGAACACCCGGTGGTCCCGGGACCCTGCAGCCGGTCGCTCACTGATCGGCGCTCGACGGCGCATAGCCCTGTAGCCGGTCCGAAGGTCCTGGGCCACCGGACCTCGCAGAACTCATCGTGGACCTCAAGGGTCGAGCGGCAACGGCGATGGTCCGGTGGGGACCAGGGGTGTACCGGCAATCCATTTGGAACCACCGACACGAACATGGTGCACCAGTGAGCAGCCAGACCCTCACGCCCACGCCGTCGAGGCGACGACGCCTCGCCGCCCGGCTCGGCATCGCGGGAGGGGCGCTCGGCGTCGCCGCCGGCCTGGTCCAGCTCTCGGTCGGCGCTCGCCTCCCCGAGCTGACGGGCGCGAAGTCGTCGCCGGTGGCGTTGGGGCTGCTCACTGTCGCGGTGTCCCTGCTGGCCGGCGGTGCAGCGCTGCGGCAGCGCGAGCCGGCCGTGACGATCGGCGGGCGCACCGCGTGCGCCGCCGCCCTGATCCTGGCCGGGCTGCTGAGCATCACCACCGTCGGCGTGCTCTGGTTCGCGACAGGACCGCTCCTGCTCGTCGCAGGCGTCCTCACCGTCGACGACGGCAGAGCCACCCTGAGGCAGGTCCGGAGCACCTGGCCACGGACGCTGGTCACCGTGCTGGGTGCCAGCCAGCTCCTCATGGCCGCCGGTGCCGGGCCCCTGGTCGCGTCCGTGGGAGCGGTCAGCGGCGCCGCGTTGGTCGCGGCCGCCTGGATCCGGCCCGCCCGGCGTGGGGTGCTCGTTGCCCTCCTCCTGGTCGGGACGGTGCCCATGGCGGCCCTCGCATGGACCGCGGTCGCGCCCCTGCTCGTACTCCTGCTCATGCTCCTGTTGGCGCCCCTGCTCCTGGGCCGGCGTCGCCAGCCAACGGCCCCCTGACGCGCTCGAACGCCACTGCTCTGGTCGAGCTGGTGCGGTGAGCCTGTCTCGTCCGACGATGTTCCTCACCGTGGGACTTCCCGGGGCGGGCACGACCACCCGGGCACGGGCCATCGCGCTCCAGCGCTCGATCCTGCGTCTCACTCCGGACGACTGGATGGCTCCGCTGTTCGGACACAGCGATGCCCAAGGCCGCCCTGACATCCTCGGGGGGCGGATGATCTGGGTCGCCCACGAGGTGCTGGTCGGCGGGTTCCTGGGTGAGTGAGAGCCCCACGCCCTACGGTTCGGTGGCATGACGCCGGCATCCGAGATCAAGGGTGACCGGACTCTTCCTGCCGGCTTCGGGCACCCCCACGCCTCCGACGAAGCGCGCGCGGTGGCCGAGGCCGGGATGGTCCTGCGCGTCCAGGTGGGTTCTGGTGTGCACGGCACCTCGATCAGCGGGCATGACGACCGCGACGAGGTGGTGATCTACCTGGAGCCACCAGAGCTCGTCACCGGCATGGCTAGCGTCCCGCGAGGCATCAACGCCAGCGCTGGTGAGGTCGACTTCGAGCAGTTCCAGCGGCATACCGTCTGGGACAAGCCAGGCGGCCTGGCCAACCGCTCCGGCTCAGGTGATCTGGACGTCGTCATCTACTCGGCCCGCTTCGGCGTCGAGCGAGCAGAGCAGATCATCGGGCACGACACCATGACCTTGGCCATGGGTCGAATATGCCCGGTACCGCCAATCGCCAAGCTAGAGGCACGTTGCCGGTGACCGGCACGATGGCCACGAATCCGCGGCCCAAGCTGTGCGGCGCTGGCATTCGGGCAGTTCTCGGCCGTTCCGCGACAGGGGAGCGACGTGGGCATCACCTGGCCGAGTGTTTCCCCAGGGTTCACCGTCGGCGGAGCCAGGACGCGCAAGCATGACCCGCATGAGCGAAGAGCCCCGTCCCGACCATGACCTCAGTCGTCGCCTTCTGCTGACCGCCGCCGGGTTCGGCGGCGCCGCCGTGACCGTCGCACCCCTTCTCGGCGCCCCCACGGCCCACGCCGACCCGACATCGCGAGGCGGGCATCGACCCGGCGACCCGAAAACAACACCGGCCATCGCGGGGCTGCACCTCCAGTTCGGCAACGACGCCTCCCGTGAGGTCGTCGTCTCATGGCACACGCTGAGCCCGGTCTCTCGCCCGCGGGTCTTCTATGGACCCGCCGGGGGCGAGCTTGAGCGGACGGTGACCGGGTCGACGCGCAGCTATACCGACGCGAAGTCGGGGCAGGTGGTCTACGCCCAGCACGTTCGCCTCCCCAACCTGCGACCTGACGCCGAGTACCTCTACGGAGCCGTTCACGACGGCGCCGCACCGCAGCTGGGAGAGTTCCGCACCGCTCCCCGCGGCCGAGCTCCGTTGACCTTCACGAGCTTCGGCGACCAGGGCACTCCCACGCTCGGGAAGCGGTTCACGCCGCCGCCCGGAGTAGCCCTCCCCAACCCGCCGTTCGTCAACGACAACCTCGGCTCCCCGTATGCCGGTGACACCACCATGGGCGTCGAGCGGGTCCAGCCGCTGTTCCACCTCTTCAACGGCGACCTCTGCTACGCGAACATCGCGACCGACCGGGTCCGCACGTGGTCGGACTTCTGGGAGAACAACAGCCGGAGCGCGCGCAACCGGCCGTGGATGCCGTCGGCGGGCAACCACGAGAACGAGCGCGGCAACGGCCCCATCGGCTACGCGGCATACCAGACGTACTTCGAGGTCCCCGCTGCCCCGGGCCAGACGGACACCACGCGGGGGCTGTGGTACTCCTTCACCGCCGGCTCGGTGCGGGTCATCAGCATCGCGAACGACGACGTCTGCTACCAGGACGGCGGCGACAGCTACGTCCGCGGCTACTCGGGCGGCGCCCAGAGGGCCTGGCTCGAGCAGGAGCTCGGGCGGGCCCGGAAGGACACCTCCGTCGACTGGATCGTGGTCTGCATGCACCAGGTCGCGGTGAGCACCGCTGACCGGTTCAACGGCGCGGACCTCGGGATCCGGCAGGAGTGGGTGCCGCTGTTCGACCGGTACGGCGTCGACCTCGTCGTGTGCGGCCACGAGCACCACTACGAGCGCTCGCACCCCATCCGGGGGCACGAGGCCAACGCGACCCTCACCCCGGTGCCGACGGGCACCGGCACCGAGGTCGTCGACACGACGCAGGGGACCGTGCACATGGTCCTCGGCGGAGGGGGCACCTCGGCGCCGTCGAACCAGCTGTTCTTCAACCCGCCGCAGTGCCGTGTCATCACGGCGGTCGGGCCGGCCGACCCGGTGACGGGCAAGCGGCCGCCGGTCTACGTCACCGAGCCCGCCCCGTGGTCGGCGGTCCGGGACTCGGCGCACTCCTACGGGTTCGCCGCGTTCGCCATCGACCCCGGGACCCGCCCGGGCGGCACCACGACGATGACGGTGACGTACTACGACGTGACCGGCGTCGAGGGCCAGCTGTCGGCCTTCGAGACCTTCACGCTGCACCGCCCGCGCCGCGTCGGCTGATCCGCGCGGCTGGTCCCTGCCGGCCAGCCGGTGACGTCGAGGGTTCACCGGCTGGGTGGCGACACGACATGCCGCGGCCACCGAGGGCACGTGCGGCGCTGATGTGATGGCGGCCGTGAGGGTCGCCGTGGTGTCCGAGTCCTTCCTGCCGCACGTCAACGGCGTGAGCCGATCCGTCGTGGAGGTGCTACGGCATCTGCGACGAACCGGGCACGAGGCCGTCGTCGTCGCCCACGGCAACCCCCCGGCCCGCTGCGAGGGTTTCGAGGTGGTCGCCCTCCCGTCGGTGGGGCTGCCGGGCTACCCGCAGGTGCGCCTCCCCGTGGTGACCACGGCCGTCATCGCGCGCCAGCTCGACGCCTTCGCCCCCGACGTCATCCACCTCGCGTCCCCGTTCCTGCTCGGCGGAGCCGTGGTGCGCGCCGCG
The DNA here is from genome assembly GCA_038237075.1 of Actinomycetales bacterium. Taxonomy (GTDB): domain Bacteria; phylum Actinomycetota; class Actinomycetes; order Actinomycetales; family Dermatophilaceae; genus Lapillicoccus. Next base: position 2,657 of record JBBRZC010000173.1, on the reverse strand, counting down.
GCGGCCCGCGAGATCCCCGTGGTCGCGGTCTACCAGACCGACGTGGCGGGCTTCGCCCTGCGTTACGGCCTCGCGGCGGCGTCCCAGGCGGCGTGGTGGCGGATCCGTGCCATCCACGAACGGGCCTTGATGACGCTCGCACCGACGGCGACCGCCGCGCGCGACCTCGAGCAGCACGGCATACCAGGGGTCTTGGTGTGGCCCCGGGGAGTCGACACGGCCGCCTTCTCCGCCCGGCACCGCGATCTGGGACTGAGGCGGCGGCTCGGCGACGGTGAGGTGCTCGTCGGCTACGTGGGTCGGCTCGCCGCGGAGAAGCAGGTCGAGGACCTCGCGGCACTCGCCGGTATGCCGCGCGTGCGGCTCGTCGTCGTCGGTGAAGGCCCCGAGCGGGCGAGCCTCGAGCGGGCGCTGCCCACGGCGACGTTCACCGGACAGCTCACCGGCCGTGACCTCTCCGCGGCCGTCGCGTCGCTGGACGTCATGGTCCACACCGGCCCGCACGAGACGTTCTGCCAGGCCGCGCAGGAGGCGATGGCCAGCGGCGTCCCCGTCGTGGCCGTCGGTGCTGGGGGGTTGCTCGACCTGGTCGAGAACAGCCGCACCGGCTGGCTCTACCCGCCGGGGGACCTCACCGCCCTGCGAAGCCGGGTGGCCGACCTCGTCGGGGACGAGCGCAAGCGCCGGGCCATGGGCCTCGCGGCCCACGACGCCGTGCGCCGGCGCACCTGGCCGGCCGTGTGCGAAGTGCTGCTCGGTCACTACGACGACGCGGTCGCCCGGGTCACCGTGGGCGAGCGCTGACGTGCGGATCGTCCACGTCGCCAACGCCTACACGCCGCGCAGCGGTGGCATCAGGACCACCGTCCACGCCCTGGGGGGCGGCTACCAGGAGGCGGGGCACGAGCTGGTCCTCGTCGTGCCTGGGCACCACCGCGCGGACGAGGAGCTGGAGTGGGGGCGGCGGATCAGCCTGGCCGGGCCTTTGGTGCCGCGGTCCGGCGGCTATCGCGTGCTTGCCGACCTCGCCGAGGTCCGGGCGCTGCTCGACGCCCTGGCCCCCGACCGTCTCGAGGTGTCCGACCGGCTGACCCTGCGATCGCTCGGGCGGTGGGCGGCCGCGGCAGGCGTGCCGTCGGCCGTCATCGCCCACGAGCGGGTCGACGGCGTCCTGCGCGCCTTCACGCCGCTGGGCCCGCGGGCGGCGAGGCGCCTGGCAGACCGTCACAACGCGACGACGGCCGAGCGCTTCGACCGCGTCGTGACGACGACGGACTACGCGGCGCAGGAGTTCGCCCGGATCGGCGTCCCCACCACCCACGTCCCGCTGGGCGTCGACCTCGACCACTTCGCGCCCTCGCTGCGGGCCCGGCCGGGGCCCGCCAGTCTCGTGCTGTGCAGTCGCCTGTCCCTGGAGAAGCGGCCCGACCTCGCCGTCGAGGCCCTGCGGGTGCTGCTCGATGAGGGGACGCCGGCCCGCCTCACCGTCGCCGGCTCGGGCCCGATGGCCGCCGCGCTGCGCCGGCGCTCGCGGAGCCTACCGGTCGACTTCGTCGGTCACCTCGCCGACCGCACGTCCGTCGCCGACCTGCTGCGCGGCGCCGACGTCGTCCTGGCCCCGGGGCCCGTGGAGACGTTCGGCCTCGCGGCCCTGGAGGCGCTGGCCTGCGGCACCCCCGTCGTCGCGACCAGCACCTCGGCGGTCGCCGAGCTCGTCGTCGGCGACGCCGGACGCGTCGCGCCGCCCGTACCCCGGGCGATCGCCGCGGCGGTCTCGAGCGTCCTGTCGCTTCCTGAGGGCCGACGCCGCGCGGCTGCGCGGGCGCGCGCCGAGACGTTCCCCTGGGCGCGGACCGTCGACGGGATGCTCCAGATGCACGGCCTCGCGCCGCGCGTTCCGGACTCTGCCCCAGCGGGTCCCGAGCCGCAGCGCGCCCGCCCGTGAGGTACGGCGCCGAGGCCGGCCCGCTGGCGATCGCCCACCGTGGTGGCGCCGGCCTGGCCGTCGAGAACTCGATGACCGCGTTCGCCCTCTCCGCGGCTCTCGGGCTGCGCTACCTCGAGACCGACGTCCACGTCACCCGCGACGGCCACCTCGTCTGCTTCCACGACGCCACGTTGGGGCGCCTCACCTCGGCCGCCGGCCGGGTCCGATCACGGTCGCTGAGCCAGCTGCGACAGCTGCGCGTCGCCGGGCGCGAGCCGATCCCCACTCTCGACGAGGTCCTCGACGCCTTCCCCGACCACCGCTTCAGCATCGACGTCAAGGACCGCGCGGCGATCGCGCCGTTGGTCCGGTCGCTGAGCCGGCGGGGCGTGGCCGAGCGCGTCTGCGTTGCGGGTGCGTGGGACGGCTGGCTCGCCGAGGTGAGCGCGGAGGTGCCGGAGGTCGCCGCCGCCCTCGGCTGGAGGTCGTTGGCCGCGCTCCTGCTCTGCGCCCGGACCGGCACTCGACCACCGCCGGCGCTGGCCACCGCCCCCTTCGCCCACGTGCCCATCAAGCTGGGCAGGCTTCCGGTCTTCGTCGAGCGGCTCGTCGAGATGTCGCACGACATCGGCGTGCGGGTCGTCACCTGGACCGTGAACGACCCGGGTGCCATGCGGCGGCTCCTCGACCTCGGGGTCGACGCCATCATCACCGACCGGCCCGACCTGCT
>JBBRZC010000172.1:0-7661 GCA_038237075.1 Actinomycetales bacterium | reverse complement strand
GACTCCGGGCCTCAGTCGCTGACGCTCCCTCGGGTCCTCGCCGTCCTGTCGCTCAGCTGGACCCTCTGGCCGAGCTCCACGGACGACTCCGGGCCTCAGTCGCTGACGCTCCCTCGGGTCCTCGCCGTCCTGTCGCTCAGCCGCCGATGGCGGACATGGGACGGTCAGGCTGGTGGAAGCCCGGCTCCCCGATGCCGTGGCCGCGCAGCTTGCGCCACATCTCGCCCCGGATCAGCGAGGCCAGCTCCTCGTCGCTCGCGCCCTCCCGGAGCGGGCCGCGCAGGTCGGTCTCCCGTTCCGAGAAGAGGCAGTTGCGCACCTGCCCGTCCGCGGTGAGCCGGGTCCGGTCGCAGGCGGCGCAGAACGGCTCCGACACGCTGGCGATGATGCCCACCGTCTGCGGTCCGCCGTCGATGAGGAACCGCTCGGCCGGCGCGCTCCCCCGTTCCGGCAGTGCCGTGAGCGTGAACCGCTGCGACAGCCGTTCGCGGATCTCCTCGGCGCTGACCATCAGCGTCCGGTCCCACGCGTGCTGCGCGTCCAGCGGCATCTGCTCGATGAACCGCAGCTCGTAGCCGCGGTCGAGACACCACGCGAGCACGTCCGCCACGGAGTCGTCGTTGATGCCGCGCATGGCGACGGCGTTGACCTTGACCGGCGTCAAGCCTGCCTCGGCGGCGGCCGCGAGTCCCTTCTCGACGTCCGCGAGCCGGTTCCGTCGCGTCAGCGCGGTGAAAGTCTCCGAGTCAACCGTGTCGAGGCTGACGTTGACCCGGTCGAGACCGGCCTCGGCGAGCAGTCCAGCCACCCGCTCCAGCCCGACGCCGTTGGTGGTCATGGCGATCTGGGGCCGCGGTGCGAGTCGCGCGATGCCCGCGACGAGGTCGGGCAGCGAGCGCCGGAGCAGCGGCTCGCCACCGGTGAGCCGCACCTGCCGGACGCCGAGGCCGACGAACACCCCGACGACCCGCAGCATCTCCTCATCGGAGAGCATCTCCGACTTCACCATCCACGGGAGCCCCTCGGCAGGCATGCAGTAGGTGCAGCGCAGGTTGCAGCGGTCGGTCACGGACACCCGCAGGTCGCGGGCCACACGGCCGAACTGGTCCGGTAGCGCGTCGGCCCCCTCGGGGCGACGTCGCGGAGTGGGAAGGGCGGTCACCCGCATACTCTAGGCGTCGGCTCCGACAGACGCCGTGCCCAGCCGGCTCCAGCGGCCGCTCGCGCGGAGCACTCCGGCTGTCCGGGTACCGTGAGGCGGTGTTCAGGGCGCTCCTCACGGGTCGGATGCTGGCGGGGCTGGCCTTGGCCGTCGCCTTCGCCGTCGTGTGCGTCCTCCTCGGTCGGTGGCAGTGGGGTCGCTACGAGGACAAGGTGACCAGGGCCGCGGCCATCACCTCCCACTACACCGCGGCACCCGTGCCGCTGGAGTCGATGCTCGGGCGGCTGCCCCTCGGCGAGTCCGACGAGTGGACTCGGGTCAGCACCACCGGCCGGTATGCCGTGCAGCAGCAGCTCCTCGTCCGCAACCGGGCCCTCGCCGGCGCGGGCGGCCTGGAGGTCCTCGTCCCCCTCGACCTCGACGGGGACGCCGGCGGCCGCAGGCTGCTCGTCGACCGTGGCTGGGTCACGAACCCGGCCTCTGCCGCCGACCTGCCCGCCGTCCCACCAGCCCCCGGCGGGACGGTCACCGTGAGGGGATGGCTGCGCCACGGCGAGGTCGACCTCGGCAAGGGACTCCCCGAGGGCCAGCTCGCGAGCATCACCGTCGCCGGCGCCCGCGCACAGGTGGGCGGTGACCTCCTGGACACCTACCTCGTCCTCGAGTCCGAGCAGACGCCCTCGGGCGTCGTGCCGTCACGGCCGACTCCGCTGGAGCAGCCCGACACCGGCCTCGGGCCGCATCAGGCGTACGCCTTCCAGTGGTGGCTCACCGCCACGTTCGGCTTCGTCCTCCTGGGGCACCGGCTGCGCGTGGCTGACGCGACGCACGCTGGAGGTGGGACCGGCGGCTCCGTGGGCGTCGTGGCAACGCCCCGGGTGACGAAGGTCCGGATCTGGGACGAGGAGGACGCGTAGCCCAACGTGCACAAGCCCGCTCCGTCACACCGTCCTGAGCTCCGGGCCCGGCTCGTCGGTCAGCTCGAGCTCCTCGGCGAACTGGGTGGCGTAGAGGTCGGCGTAGAGCCCGTGCCGGGCCAGCAGCTCGGCGTGCCGGCCCCGCTCGACAATGCGGCCGTCCTCGACGACGAGGATCTGGTCGGCCCCGCGCACCGTGGACAGCCGGTGGGCGATGACGATCGACGTGCGGCCGCTCAGGGCGGCGTCGAGGGCCCGCTGCACGGCGACCTCGGACTCGGAGTCGAGGTGCGCGGTCGCCTCGTCGAGGACGATCACCCTGGGCCCCTTGAGCAGGAGCCTGGCGATGGCGAGGCGTTGCTTCTCGCCACCAGACAAGCGGTGGCCGCGGTCGCCGACGACGGTGTCGAGGCCCTCGGGGAGGCTGTCGACGAGCCGCAGGATCTGCGCCGCACTCAACGCCTGCCGCATCTCCTCTTCGGTGGCCTCGGGACGTGCGTAGGCGAGGTTGACCCGGATCGTGTCGTGGAAGAGGTGCGCCTCCTGAGTCACGACGCCCACGCTGTCGTGGACGGACTCCAGGGTCGCGTCGCGCAGGTCCATCCCGCCGAGCCGCACCGCCCCGGAGCTGGGGTCGTAGAGCCGTGCGACCAGGGCGGTGATCGTCGTCTTGCCCGCGCCGCTGGGCCCGACGAGGGCGACGAGCTGGCCCGCCTCGGCCGTGAAGGACACGCCGTGCAGCACCGGGTCACCGGCGTTGCGGTCACCCGACGACGTCGTCTCCAGGGAGGCCAGGGAGACCTCGTCCGCGGACGGATAGCGGAACGAGACACCCTCCACGTCGACACGCAGTGGGCCGGCGGGCAGCGGGCGCGCGCCCGGGGCCTCCTCGATGAGGGGCTGGAGGTCGAGCACCTCGAAGACCCGCTCGAACGACACGAGTGCCGTCATGACGTCGACGCGCACGTTGGACAGGGCGGTGAGCGGTCCGTAGAGGCGGCCGAGGAGGGCCGCGAGAGCGAGCAGGGTCCCGATGGTCAGCGTCCCGTTGACGGCCATCACGCCGCCGAAGCCGTAGACCATCGCCGTGGCGAGCGCGGCGACCGACCCCAGCGCCACCATGAAGACGGTGCGGTTCATGGCGATCCGGATGCCGCTGTCGCGGACCTTGCCGGCTCGGGCGGCATACTCCTCGTCCTCGCGGCCGGGGTTGCCGAAGAGCTTGACGAGCAGCGCGCCGGCGACGTTGAAGCGCTCGGTCATCCGGCTGCCCATGTCGGCGTTGAGGTTCATCTGAAGCGTGGCGAGTCCGGCGAGGCGCCGGCCCATGAGCCGGGCGGGAATGAGGAAGAACGGGACGAGGGCCAGCGCGCCGAGGGTGAGCTGCCACGACAGGGTCGCCATGGCGCCGACGATGAGGGTGAGCGACACGGCGTTGCTCACGACGCTGGACAGGACCGAGGTGAAGGCCTGCTGGGCGCCGATGACGTCGGAGTTGAGCCGGCTCACGAGCGACCCGGTCTGGGCCCGGGTGAAGAAGGCGATCGGCTGACGCAGCACATGAGAGAAGACCTCGGTGCGCAGGTCGTAGATGAGCCCCTCCCCGATGCGAGCGGAGTACCACCGCTGCACGAGCGTCAGCAGGGCGTCGACGACAGACAGGCCGGCGATGACCAGCGAGAGGCGGACCACGACGCCGGACTCCCTTGGCGTCACGCCCTTGTCGACGATGTCACGTAGGAGCAGCGGGACCGCGACCATGACGAACGCGTCGACGACGACGACCAGGAGGAAGAAGACGATGGCGCCGGTGTAGGGCTTCGCATAGCCCACGACCCGCCTCGTCGTCCCGGGGGCGAGCCGCTGGCCCACGACAGAGGAGTCCTTGGTCAACGTCCGCACCATCATCCAGGGCTGGTGTCCCATCAGCGCCTCCTCGTCATGCGTCCAACGTCGCGCTCACGACGCCCTATTCCGCGGGCCAGGCACGCATAACAAGGCCCTTCACCCCTCGAGGTCACCTGCCGCCAGCCCTTCTCCGGAGCAGCCGGCTCTGTGCCTTTCGTTCCGCGTCCAGCTGATCGTCGGGGGTGGCGGTGACGGCGTTGCGCAGCAGGGGTTTCAGCTCGCGCAGCGCCGCCTCGGGGGCAGCGAGCAGGGCGGCGACGAGGTCGTCGGTAGCGGCGCCGAGCTGCGTGACCGGGACCGACGCCGTCGCCAGCCCGATGGAGACGGCCTCCGCCGCCGTGACGAACCGGCCGGTCGCACAGATCTCGAGCGCCCGCGAGTAGCCGACGAGCCGCACGAGCGGTGACGTGCCGGCGAGGTCGGGCACGAGCCCGAGGCTCGTCTCCCGCATCGCGAGGAGGGCGTCGTCGGCGAGCAGGCGAAGGTCGGCGGCCAGCGCCAGCTGCAGGCCCGCGCCGATCGCGTGGCCCTGCACCGCGGCCACGACCACAGCGGGGAGTGCGGCCCAGACGCTGAAGCCGCGCTGGAACACCGCCATGGCCGCGTCGAGATCCTCTCCCGCCGCTGCGGCGAGGGAGAGCAGGTCGGGCTCACCCGGCATACCCCCCTTGCGGAGCATCGAGCGGTGCAGGCCGGCCGAGAACGACCGGCCCCGGGCATTGATGACGACGACCCGCACCTCGGCGGGGGTGGCATCGGCGGCTGCCGCCAAGGCGGACCACAGCGACGGCGTCTGGGCGTTGCGCTCGTCGGGGTTGGCGAGGGTGACGGTCTGGACCGGGCCGTCACGCGAGACCCGCAGCCACGGGTGCACGTCGGGGATGTCGCTCACCTCGGCAGGCTATCCGCTCGGGGTGACAGGCCCGAGCGGTGCGGCAGCGAGCCGGGAACCCTCGTCTGTCACGCTGGGAGAGAGGCAGGAGGCGACAAACGTTGACGACGGCAATCGCGCAGGAGACCGAGGGTGCACTTTGGGCTCTCGTGCAGCGGGTGGGCCACGTCTGCGCGCAGCGGTCACGCGGTTCGGCCGACTCCCCCGTCTTGCCGGTCTGCTCGCACTCTTCGGTTTGTTGGCAGCCGACACGCCTTCGCTGCTGCCAAGACCGTGGTACTTCCAGGGACTCATCGGCGGCATCTCGGCGCTCATCTTCTACGCGATCGGGGTGCTGGTCGCCGCCGTCTGGCGGGTCGGTACGAGATGGTCCCAGCTCGAGGTCAGCGTGCGTCCCGAAGCTCGACGCGTCGTGTTCGTCACCTGGTACGCCCTCCTCGGACTCGGCCTGCTGACGTACCCGCTGCTCAACCTCTCGTGGCACCGCGAGGTCACCAGCTACGTCGGCCAGCCGACCCCGGGGCCGTTCTACCCCGTCCTCAGCGTCCTCGCGGCGATCATGGTCCTGGCGGTCTTCGTGCTCATCTTCCGACTCGTCGCCGGGCTCACCCACTGGCTGACCCCCCGGATCAGGCGCCGGGTGGTCCGGCAGGTGACGGCCAGGGTGATCGCAGCCGCCGTCACCGTGCTGATCGTGGGCGCAGTCGTCGACCAGGTCATCATCCGCGGGCTGCTGGGCGCCGCCGAGCAGCAGGCGGAGAGAGTCGACGCGCACAAGCCGAACGGCCTCGCCGCCCCGACCACACCGCTGCGGTCGGGGGGTCCGGGATCATTGGTCCCGTGGAGCAGCATCGGGTCCGACGGGTCGACGTTCGTGTCCTCCGGCCCCACTCAGGCACAGATCAAGGATGCGACCGGCGGCGACGCCAAGGAACCCATCCGCATCTTCGCTGCCATCGACGCGGGACGGTCCCTCGAGCAGACCCGCGACCTCGCTCTCGCTGAGGTCGACCGCACCGGCGCACTCGACCGCAAGGCGATCCTCGTCGTCACCTCGACGAGCACGGGCTTCGTCAACGAGTGGGCATCCGCGTCCTTCGAGTACCTCCTGCGCGGGGACACGGCCATCGTCACGATGCAGTACTCCACCCTTCCGTCGGCGCTGAGCCCGCTCACGGCGCAGGACCAGCCGCCCGCCGTGGGCAAGATGCTCTTCGACGGCGTGGCAGCACGCGTGCAGGCACGGCCGGCGGACAGACGGCCCCGACTGTATGCCGGCGGGGAGTCGCTCGGCGCGTACGGCGGGAACGGCGCGTTCAGCTCTGCGGCCGACCTTCTCGCGAAGGTCGACGGGGCTGTGTGGACCGGGACGCCGTCGTTCACACCGCTGCGCGACCAGCTCACCACCGCCCGCGCCTTCGGCTCCACCGTCACCGACCCGGTGATCGACAACGGTGCCCACATCCGGTTTGCCGCGAGTCCCAAGCAGCTCGCCGCGACCCTTTACGGCCAGCAGCTGGGCCCGTGGCAGGCACCCCGCGTGGTCTACCTCCAGCACGACACCGACCCCGTGGTCTGGTGGTCCACCGACCTGATCCTGCACACGCCGAGGTGGCTCACCGAGACCCGGCCACCCGGGTCGCCGATGAGCCACATGTCCTGGCTTCCGTTCGTCACCTTCTGCCACGTCACTGCCGACATGGCGATGGCGAACACCGTCCCAGGGGGCTTCGGGCACCGGTACTTCGAGGGCGAGACGGTCCCCGCCTGGGCGGGCGTGCTCGGCATGCCGACCGATGCCGACTACTCCGGCATCGAGAAAGCCATCAACGCCGCCAACGAGGGATGAGGACCTGGCCCCGTCGTGCAGGGTGTGACCCGAGGTGCCACTCTGGACCAAGACCGGGGAAGGAAACAGACATGAGACCCAGCGACGTCGGCCCTCGACCCACCTCGTTCGACATCGGGGCTGCCACGAGAGCGAACACCGACTATCGAACAGTGGTGTGGAGCGGCGCCCACCTCCAGGTCACCCTCATGTCCATCCCCGTCGGGAGCTCCATCGGGCTGGAGATGCACCCCGACACCGACCAGTTCCTGCGCCTCGACGCGGGGCGTGGCACGGTGAAGATGGGTCCGCAGCAGGACCAGCTGACCGTCGAGCAGGACGTCAGTGACGGGTGGTGCGTCCTCGTCCCCGCCGGGACGTGGCACGACATCACCAACACCGGTGATGCGCCGATGCAGGTCTACGCCATCTACGCACCCGTCCACCACGCTGCCGGCCGGATCCACCCCACTGCCGACGACGCGGAGACCGACGAGACGGCCGGCACGGACACACCGCCGGCCTGGGCCGTCGAACCGGAGGCCACCCACGCCGACCAGCACGGCTAATGGCTGGCCGCGTCGCGTGATTGCCAGCACGACGCGAGGCTGACCACAGATTGGGCACAGCAGCGGCGGACACAGTTGCCATCAACGCTCGGCGCAGGTCCGAGCCTCAGGGGAACGGAAACCGCCAGCATGAACAGGACCAAGGCCGTCGTCACCGCAGCCGTGGGTGTCGTCGCCGCAGCAGGCATCGTCACCGGCGCAGCCGCCCTCGCCAACGCGAATGAACCAACCGCTACCTACGCCGGAGCCGCTGGGCAGCTGCCGGGCGACACGGTGGTGACCGGGGCGGAGAAGGCCAAGGTCGCGGCCGCCGTCACGGCGAAGGACTCCGCCGTCACCGTCACCGAGGTCCGCAAGGGCCCCGACGGCTCCTACCACGTCGCCG
>JBBRZC010000171.1:0-7716 GCA_038237075.1 Actinomycetales bacterium | reverse complement strand
CGTCCTCGAGCACTACCTGCGCTCGGAGTGGGGCATCGACCTCGACGGGGAGGCGCTCGCCGACATGGCGAGCGTCGCGAGCGGGTTCGACCCCTACCCCGTGTATGCCGCCCTCGGTCGCCGCTGCGCGGTGGTCCCGGGGTTCACCATCGCGCCCCGCCTGGTCGTGAGCACGTTCGCGCATAGCAAGCTCGCCATGGTTGCTGACCTCGCCGGCCAGCTGGACCTGCTCGCCGGGCACGACGTCGTGGCCGCCCTGGCCGCAAGCCCCGAGCCGGTCGAGCCGGCCGGGCCCGAGCCGGCCGGGGCCGAGCCGGCCGGGGCCGAGCCGGCCGGGGCCGAGCCGGCCGGGGCCGAGCCGGCCGGCGGCACCCGGGTCGAGCCGGACGTCGACCCCGACCCGGACCCCGCCGGCGAGCGGCTCGTCCTCGACGCCGACACCGACCAGGGCAGCGTCGTGGACGCGGTCCGCCGCGGCGAGAGCCTCGTCGTCCACGCGCCGCCCGGCACCGGCGCGACCCAGACGATCGCCAACGTCGTGGCGAGCCTCGCGAGCGAGGGCCGCTCGGTGCTCCTCGTCGCCCAGCAGCGCGCCGGCGTCACCGACGTCGTCGAGCGGCTCGCGCAGGTCGGGCTCGCCGGCATCGTTTTCGACGCGTCTGAGGCCGCGGTCGAGCGACGTCGGACCCTCGAGCGACTCCTCGCCGTCCTGGACCGCGTCGAGGGGGAGGGCCCGCCGTCGACGTCGGCCGATCTCGAGCGGCTGAAGGACCGCCGCGACGGGCTGCGCGACCATGTGACGGCGCTGCACGAGATGCGGCAGCCCTGGGGGGTCAGCGCCCACCAGGTGCAGTGGGCCATCGCCGAGCTCGCCTCTCGCACCACGGTTCCGGCGTCCTGCGTCCGGCTTGACGCGGCCGCGCTCGCGGGCCTGTCCCGGTCCCGACTCGGCGAGCTCGCGGCACAGCTGACCGAGGCTGCGGAGCTCGGAGCCTGGTCGACGGCGGCGGGGGACCCCTGGTACGGCGCCACGGTGAACACCGACGCGGAGGTCACCCGGGCCCGCCACATCGTCGACCGCCTCGCATCGGGTGGGTTCGACGCGGCCGCTGCGACGCTGGACGGCATCCTCGCGCAGTCGTCGCTGCCTCCGGCCCGGACCATCGACGACTGGCACGCGACGCTCGTGACCATGGGCGGAGTCCGCGACACGCTCGAGGTGTTCCGGCCCGAGGTCTTCGACATCCCGCTCGACGAGCACGTCGCCGCGACCGGCTCCGCGAGCGGTCGCGAGGGAGACGACGTCGAGCTCGGCTGGTGGGCCCGGTCGAGGGTCCGTCGACAGGCCAGGGCCATGCTGCGTCCGGGGCGCCCGCCGGAGGACCTTCACGCCGAGCTGGTCCGGGCCCGGCGCCACCGGCAGGACTGGCAGGACCTCGCCGGAGCAGGGAGCCGCCCGCAGATCTCGGCCCGGCTCGACGAGGCGCACGCCGCCTACGACTCGCTCCACGTCGACCTCGCGTGGCTGGGCGAGCGGCTCGCGTCGGCCGCTGCGGGCAGCGATCTGCACGGCATACCCCTGACTGACCTGGGGCGGCGCCTGGCCGAGCTGTCGGGGGCGCCCGAGCGGCTGGCCGTGCTGCCGGTCGTGGGGCCCGTCATCGAGAGGCTGCGGGCCGCGGGCATGGGCGCCATCGTCGACGACTTCGCCGCCCGGGGGGTGCCCGCGGAGCAGGTGGCCCCCGAGGTGGAGCACATCTGGTGGGTGTCGCTCGCGCAGCACATCTCCGAGACGGACCCGCGCTTCGGCCGGCACGACGGAAGCCAGCTGCGGCGCACGGTCGCCGACTACGTCGCGACCGACCACGAGCACCTCGCTGCCACGGCGTCGCGGATCCGTGGCGCCGCCGACCGGGCGGCCCGAGTCGCGGTGTCGGGCAACGGCGACCAGGTGGCGAGGCTCCGGGACGAGGCGCGTCGGTCCGGGCGGCCGGCGTCGGTGCGCAGCCTCTTCGACTCCTCCTCGGAGCTGTTACTCGCACTCGCTCCCTGTTGGGCGATGAGCCCGCTGACCGTGGCCGAGACGGTGCCGCCCGGCCAGTGGTTCGACGTCGTCGTCATCGACGGGGCGGGTCAGCTGGCGCCGGCCGAAGCGGTGAGCGCGATGTCGCGGGGGCGGCAGGTCGTCGTCGTCGGCGACCGTCGCCAGGCCCCGCCGGTCCCCTTCTCGACCGTCGTCGGCGCGGGCGCTGCTCCCGACGAGGACCTCGAGCCCGGCCCGTCGGTGCTCGACGAGCTCGCCGGGCTGCTGCCCGAGCGCACCCTGCGGTGGCAGTACGGCTGCGTCGACGAGCGGCTCGTCCACTTCGCCAACACGGCGGCGTATGCCGGGTCGCTGGGAACCTTCCCCGGCGCCGCCGCTGCGTCGGTGGTCTCGCTGGTCCTGGTCGACGGCACGGCCGAGGCCGAGCCGGGCCACGACGTGGCCATCGAGTCGACCGACGCCGAGGTGGAGCGCGTCGTCGAGATCGTCCTCGACCACGCGCGGGCCCGCCCGCAGGAGAGCCTCGGAGTCATCGCGCTCAGCGAGCGGCACGCCCACCAGATCCGGCAAGCCGTTGCCGGGGCGCTCGACACCACGGGCCGGCCCTCAGGGGGGTCCGGCGTCGCGGACGAGGACGTGATGCGCTTCTTCGGGCCGCGCCACCCGGAGGGGTTCTTCGTCCGGAGCGCGGCCGAGGCCACCGGCGCGACCCGCGACGCGGTGGTGCTGGCCGTCGGCTTCGGGCGGACCCCGCACGGCCAGCTGCTGTACCCCTTCCCGTCGATCTCGGGTCCGGCCGGGCAGCGGCTGCTCACCACGGCGACCACCCAGGCGCGACGCCGGCTGACCGTCGTGTCGTTGCTCAGCGCCGACGACCTCGACCCCGAACGCCTCCGCAGCCCCGGGTCACTCATGCTGCGCGACCTGCTCGACTACGCCCGCCGAGGCGGGATCGAGGATGACCAGGCTGCGGGACGGGCGGGCGACCCGCTCATGGCCGACCTCGCGGTGCGGCTGCGCCGTGAGGGCCTCGTCGTGCGCGAGGACCTCGGCACGAGCGCCCATCCCGTCGACCTCGCGGTCGCCGATCCCCGTGACCCCGGCCGGTTCCTCGTGGCGGTCGAAGGAGACGGACCCGGGTATGCCGTGCTCCGCGGGACCCGTGAGCGCGACCGGTTGCGGGTGGAGCAGCTCGAGCGGCTGGGGTGGCGTCACGTGCGGATCTGGAGCACGGACCTCTACCGTGACCCGGCGCGCGAGGTGGCCCGGGTGATCGCCGCGACGCGCGACGCGATGCCGGCGGGGTTCGGCGACCGGGACGAGGAGTTGGCTGGCCAGGACCGCGGTGTTGAGGCGGCCGGGCCGGTCGCCGGGGATGCGTTGCGTCCCGTGGAGCGGGCGTCTCGTCAGTCGAGCGGGCCCGACCAGAGCCTCGACGACACCGACGCCGGCTGGGGCGAGCGCGTGGAGGAGCCCGGGCACGACCGCTGGCTGCGCGAACAGCGTCCTCCCCACTGGGAGTGACCCGCCGCCGGCCGCGACCCGCCGGGGTCGGTCCCCCGGCCACCGACGTGTTGCGGTGAGCGCCGTTTTCGGGTGACGGCATACCCACACTCATGCCGAGAGAGCCGCCATTTCGGGGTCCCGCTACCAACGTGCTGCGGCCATCGCGCTTTCCGGCCCTGTTGGAGCCGGTTTCGCGGCGGTGACCGCACCAGTGGAGATCTGCGGTCTTGACCGCAACAAGTGGAGTGCGCCAGGACCCAGGGCGACCGTGCGGATGGGCGCGCGGTGGGGATGGGGCGCAGCGGTGCGACGCAGCGACGGTGCGGGACAGGCCGGCTCAGAAGGGCCGGCCGTCCTGCTGTCAGCTGCGGATGCGCAGGGCGTCGCGGATCTCGGTGAGGAGGAGGACCTCTTCTGAGGGCGACTCCGACTCGGGCTCGTCACCCTGCTTGCGCAGGGACATGAGGTTGTTCATCGGGACCACGACGATGAAGTAGACGACCGCGGCCGTCAGGACGAAGACGATGAGCTGGTTGATGATCCCGCCGAAGTTCATGAAGGTCTTGGGGTCGCCGGCGCGCAGGGTGGGGCCGAAACCGGGGCTGTTCGCCCCGCCGATGGCGGCGAGGAGGGGCGTGATGATGTTGCTGATGAACGTGTCGACGACCTTCGCGAATGCGGTGCCGATGACGACGGCGATGGCGAGGTCAACGACATTGCCTCTCATCAGGAAATCTTTGAAGCCCTTGATCATGGTGGTCCTTCGGTCGGGGTTCCTCCCCGGGGAGCCCGGGAACGTCCGGAGGGTACACAGGGCATGACGCATGGTGCCGAAGCGTCCACCACCGGGCGCCTTCCAGTGTGCACCGCGCGTCTTCACTCGTCACTCGCGCCTCGGATCGGGCTGCTCACGGGGGGATGTCAAGGGCCGCGGTAGTGCCTGTGGATGGTGTGACCTCGCGAATACCGCCTGTGGACAACGGTGTTGGCGTTCCGGCGCGGTGGGGGGGCTGTCGGTGGTCGCATCTACGGTGGTGGGTATGGACAAGATCCCGCCCGAACCAGGCGACAGAGATGCGCGCTGGCACCAGGGCCCCCGCAATCCGTCGGCAGCCCCGACGGAGCCCGCAGCCACGGACGCAACGGCAGCAACGGGCGCCCCGGACGCCGCAGCAGACGGAGCAGACGGAGCGGACGGAGCGGAGGGAGCAGCCGCCTCGGTCGCCGCGGCGGCGGGTGTGGGCGAGTGGCCGGAGGCGTTCTGCCGTTGCCGCGGGCCGACGGGTGCGTCGGGCGGCCGATGCTGGGTCGTCTCGTGGACGCCTGCCACGCGGTGGAGGAGGCGGCGGGGCAGGCCCTGCACCCGCTCTCGCAGGACGAGCTCGCCGTGGTGATGCGGGTCCTGGCCCGCCTCGACGGCGCGAAGGCCCGGTGTGAGGTCGCGGTCGTCCACGAGGCCGACACCCGCGGCGTCGGCCGGCCGGCGGGGCTGAGCACCGTCGACTGGGTCGTCTCCACCACCCGCGGACGGGTCACCCCAGCCCGGGCGGCGCAGCTCGGGCAGCACCTCAAACCCGCCCAGGAGCTGGAGAAGAACGAACGCGCCGCCCGAGCCCTCTACCGGCACGACGGACCAGCCGGGATGACCACCTACCGGATCATCATGGACCCCGAAGGCACGGCCATCATCGACGCCGCCGTCGCCGCCTGGTCCCACCCCGTCAAGGACACCGACGGCCGCCGCGACCCCCGCCCCGCCGCGACGAGACGCGCCGACGCCCTGCTGCAGGTGATCCAACGCGGCGTCGCCAGGGCTGCGACACCCCCCGCGGGGAGAAGGCCCACGTCGTCGTCACCATCGACTACCCCCAGCTCGAGACCATCGTCCGCGGAGCCGGCCTGAGCGAGACCGGGCAGGTCCTCTCCCCCGCCACGGTCCGGCGGCTGGCCTGCGACGCCGAGATCATCCCCCATCGTCCTCGGCCGAGACGGCGCACCCCGCGACGTCGGACGCGCCGACCGCTACTTCCGCGGACCCCGACGCCTGGCCGTCGCCCGCCGCGACCGGACCTGCACCCGGGCAGGGTGCACCATCCCGACCGCCTGGTGCCACGTCCACCACAACATCTGGTGGTCCCGAGGTGGCACCACCCGCCTCCAGGACGGCGCCCTGCTCTGCCAACGCCACCACACCATCCTCCACGAACGCGACCTCACCGCCACCATCACCCCCACCAGCCTCACCTGGCCCACCTGACCACCCAGCCCCGCGACCTCGCCGACCCGGCCAGGCCGTCAGGCTGCCTGGAACGTACTGACGAGACGGCGAGACGGCCGGGTGATGGGCCGGAGCGGCCTCGCCATGGAGACCGGCGCCCCGGGCATCCCAGGCATGCCGATGGGGCAAGGCTCAGGCATGCCGGCCCGAGGTGGACCGGCAGGTCAGCGCGCGCGCAGGGCCAGCACGAACCCCGCCGGGCCAGACGGGGCGTTCATGGTCGCCGCCACCGCGCGCGCCTCCTCGGTGGTGAGGGCGAGGACCACATGGCTTCCCGACTCCGCAGTCTGGCCGAGTGTCGTCCCCGGGCGGTTCACCCCGAGCACCAGGGCAGCGGCGGCGACCGTCTGACCGGTCCCCGCGACGAGCACCGCGACCCGGTCGGCAGGCTCCAGAGACGGGAGGAGCCCCGCCTCGGCGAGGGGCACGCTCACCGCAACCTGCCCCGCCCCGAGGCCGGACAGCTGGCTCGGGCCCTGGAACCGGACCGTCGTCAGCACCTCGCCCTCGACCACCGGCCCGGACGTGACCCGCCCGATCCCCGCCTCCGGCCGGTCGAGGACCCGCGCGGGAAGGGCGGCACGCGGGCGCCGTTCGACGCGGAGGTCGTCGGCCGACACCGTGGCACCGAGCGGCAGGTCGCGGGCCGCGACCACCACGGGGTCACCGCTCTCGTCCGGATGTGGCAGCAGCGGGGCTGCGACGAGCCAGACGGCAAGGCCGGCGAGCAGCGCACTGAGGGCGCGGGCAATACGTGAGCGGTGCCACCGGGCCCGGCGGGACGTCGAGGTGAGTGCCCGCGGGAGCCGGCTCCTCGGACCGGCCCCGCCAGGTCTCGACGCGTTCCCGTCGGGCCTCATCTCGGCAAGGTGACCGGCAGCGTCAGCCCGTCGAGCGCCCGGCGGCAGGTGCACGTCGCCGTCTCGTCGGGCTCCTCGGACGGCAACGCCTCGACGCTGTCGGCCAGGACCACCTTGAGGCTCTCGATGTTCTTCGCGAAGACCGCCAAGACGTCGGCGTGGGTCACGCCGGCCTCGCCCTCGAGGCCTGCGTCGAGGTCCGTGACCAGCGCGACCGACGTGAAGCACATCGCCAGCTCGCGGGCGATGGCCGCCTCGGGCATTCCGGTCATGCCCACGACAGTCCAGCCGGACTCCTGGTGCGACCGGCTCTCGGCCCGGGTCGAGAAGCGCGGTCCGTTGACGACGACGAGCGTGCCGGACTCCGTCAGCGGCAGCCCGGCCGAGCGGGCTGCCGACGCCACGACCGCCCGCCCGCGCGGGCAGTAGGGGTCCGCGAAGCCGACGTGCACGACCGGCCCGAGCTCGCCGTAGACCGTGTGTGCGCGACCCCAGGTGCGGTCGACGACCTGGTCGGGCACAACGAGGGTGCCGGGGCCGACCTCGCGACGCAGCGACCCCACGGCACATGGCGCGAGGACCTGGCGCACCCCCACAGAGCGCAGCGCCCAGAGGTTGGCCAGATAGGGCACCCGGTGCGGCGGGAAGCGGTGGCCCTGCCCATGTCGGGCAAGGAACGCGACGCGGCGACCGCGCAGCTCGCCGATGACGAGGTCGTCGCTGGGGTCGCCGAACGGGGTGTCGACCCACACCCGTTCGGCGTCGGTGAGGAACTCGTAGAACCCCGACCCGCCGATGACGCCGACATCGGCCCGCAGCCCGCTCGAGGAGGTCATGCCGAGACCCTACGGCGACACCACGACAGCCCGGTATGCCGTGTGTCGCCCTGTGGACGAGGCGTCACGGGCCGCTGGGGCTGGGGACAAGCGCGTCCCCGGAAACGGCTGCGGCCCGGGAACGGCCGCGACCCGGAACGGCCGCGGCTGGGAGGGCTACGAGGCGGCGCTGGTGGGCGTGCTCGACGAGCT
>JBBRZC010000170.1:0-7756 GCA_038237075.1 Actinomycetales bacterium | reverse complement strand
TAGCCGTGAAAGGTTGTGGGTCGAACTGTCGACTCGATGGCTGGGAGCCATTGCTCGCTCAGGAAGTTCCCAAGCGTGAGCCTCCGGGGCTGGACGTAGATCCCCTCGTCTCGCGCTTGGAGCCAAACCCCGAGTGCCACTTGCGACGCCGTGCTCCGGTACCCGGATCGCGGTCGAGATCGATCACGACGTACCAACGGCCCGTTCCCTTGGGCTTCTGGACGACTGAGCCTCGCACCTGATCACCGTCTCAGCAGTTGGGTAGAAAGGACGGTAGAAGTCTGCCACATCCGGCGCGTGGCTGGAAGTCCGACTAGGCCGTTGACCTGCGGAAACGTGGTGGGCCCCGTGGGTCTCGAACCCACAACCTACGGATTAAAAGTCCGCAGCTCTGCCAGTTGAGCTAGAGGCCCGAAGAACAGGGCGGCCCGCAACCCTCGGGCCATCGCCCTCACGGTCGGCCACTCCGGATCCGCAAGGGCCAGTATGCCGCAGACCGGGTAGGCGCCACGGTCGCGGCACACCGCATATGGCGTAGGCAGGCCCCGGCCGACCACCGGCGAGCATTCGCGGGCCGTGGAGTCCGGTGGCGTGCCCCGCCATGATGGTGTCGCTCGAGCGCCACCCCGCCCTCAACCCCAACCTGTTCGGAGACCCACGATGCGGCCCCTCACCGTCCTCGTCGCCGCCAGCCTGGCCCTCACTGTCGGTGCCTGCTCGAGCACGGCCGGCTCCGGGTCGGTGCGCACGCAAGTGCGGAGCGTCAGCGGGTTCTCGACCGTCGAGCTGACCGGAGTCGGGGACGTGCTCATCGACCAGACGGGCACCGAGTCGCTGACGGTCGAGGCCGAGGACAGCTTCATCGCGGCGCTGAGCACCGACGTCACCGACGGCGTCCTGCGCCTCGGCACCAGGGACGGTGCGAACATCCGGCCCACCAAGCCGGTCACCTTCCGCCTCACCGTCAAGACCCTGGCCGGACTTCGCCTCACCGGGTCGGGGACCGAGACGGCGACGTCGGTCGGGGCGACGCGCCTCGAGGTCGACATCAGCGGGTCCGGCACGGTCACCGCGAGAGGGAGCGCCGACGCCCAGGTCGTGACGATCTCGGGCTCGGGAGACTACCGTGGCACCGACCTCGCCACCCGCGCGACCACCGTGACGGTCACCGGGAGCGGGGACGCGGCGGTGCGGGCGAGCGACACCCTCACCGCCACGGTCTCCGGCAGCGGCCACGTCACCTACAGCGGCGACCCCCGGGTCAGCCAAAGCGTGACTGGGTCCGGCAGCGTGACCAAGGGCTGACGGCGGCGCGGCACGGTGCCGGCTGGTCCGGTTTCCGGCATTCTGGCTCCCGACCCGGCTGTGAGGAGGACCCTGTCTGCTGTGCAGGTATGCCGCACCGAGACAGGGAGAGCGACGTGACCACTGGGGGCCCACGAGGTCTGCCTGGCGGAGAGCCTGGCGGACAGCGCGGTCGGCGCGCCCCGACCAAG
This sequence comes from Actinomycetales bacterium, assembly GCA_038237075.1. GTDB lineage: Bacteria > Actinomycetota > Actinomycetes > Actinomycetales > Dermatophilaceae > Lapillicoccus. The sequence continues at coordinate 6,260 of JBBRZC010000170.1, read as the reverse complement.
TCGTGCATCGTCGGTGACCTCCAGGTCGGAGCGGAGGGCACCGCGGCATACGGGCCGGGTGTTGACCGTGGCCTCGACCCGGGAGCCGGCGCCGGGGGGAGGTCCCGCGTCGCGGCGCCGGACCCCGACGAGCCGGTGGACGTCGTGCTCGAGCTCAACATGGCCTTCCCCGGCGGGCTTGCCGCGGTGACGGCCGCCTTCGAGGAGCTGTGGAAGCAGTTCCGCGAGGAGTTCCGGCACGCCGCGCGTCCGCGCGGGGCGCCTCAGGCCCGGCTGCGGCGGGAGCGGATCTCGCACAAGCTCTACCAGTGCGTCCTCACGCGTCGGGGGCTCGCGCAGCTCGTCGCCGCCGACCGGGCCGCCCATGACCCGCACCCGGTGATCTTCCGGGCGTGGCCCGACTACACGATGTACGCCCAGATCGACCGGTCCGCCCCGACGGTCAAGGTCGACGCGGCCCGGCGGTCGTTCGACGCGGCCGGCGCGGGCGTCGTCTGGGCCGTGATCGACACCGGCATCGACGCCACGCACCCGCACTTCTCGGGGCTGGAGCTGTCCCGTGAGCACGAGGCCGGGTCTGCGGCCCGGCCTCGGACCGGTGGTCTGCACCGGGACTTCTCCGACCTGGTCCGGCCCAGCCAGGGGCCGGCCGCCGCCGCGGCTGCGGACTCGCCCCTCACCGACGAGGACGGTCACGGCACCCACGTCGCGGGCATCATCTCCGGCGCCTGCCCGGACGGGCTGGACGCGCACGTCGCGACGTCGGACGAGGCGCTCGACGGCGGGTTCGTGCCGCGGCCGCACGGCCGGCTCGAGGGCATGGCCCCGCTCTGCGAGCTGGTCAGCATCAAGGTGTTCCGGCGGGTCAGCGGCGTCGCGGTGACCTCGTCGGCTGCAGTGATCCGGGCGCTGGAGTACATCCGCACCGAGGTCAACGTCAGCCGGTCCACCCTGCGCGTCCACGGGGTCAACCTCAGCCTGGGCTGCGAATGGGATCCGAGCCACTACGCCGCCGGCCAGTCGCCGCTGTGCCAGGTCGTCGACGAGCTCGTCGCCTCCGGCGTCCTCGTCGTCATCTCCGCCGGCAACAACGGTCAGGCGGGGGCCCAGGAGTCGGCGAGGCAGTCGGTCGGCGTCCTCGCCTCGATCACCGAACCCGGTCACGCGAACGGCTGCATCACCGTGGGGTCCACGCACCGCGACGCGCCGCACGTGTTCGGGGTGTCATGGACCTCGTCCAAGGGACCGACGCTCGACGGCCGCGCCAAGCCTGACGTCGTCGCGCCCGGGGAGTGGATCTGCTCGGCCGCGGCCGGGACGGTCCGCACCGGCGCCGGGCTCGGCGCCGTCACCGGCGACAACCCCCTGCTGACGTATGCCGAGCTGTCCGGGACGAGCATGGCCGCCCCACACGTGTCGGGCGTGCTCGCCGGCTTCCTTTCGAGCCGCCCCGAGCTCATCGGTCGCCCGGCCGAGGTCAAGGCGCTCATGACCGCGACCGCGACCGACCTCGGGCGGGACCGGTTCGCGCAGGGCGCCGGGCTTGTCGACGCCATGCGAATGCTTGCCAACAGCTGACCCCGACGAAGGAGCGCGACATGAGTGTCGACTACTGGTCCCTGACGTTCGACGCGGACGGCGGGGTCACCGACCCCGACCCGGCGGGCCTCCTCGCCGAGGTCGTCGCGAGCCAGACCTCGGACCTCTTCGTCATGAGCCACGGGTGGGGCAACTCGACAGGAGACGCGAGATACCTCTACGACGGCCTGTTTGGCCTCATCGGCGCACTCCCCGACTGCCCGCCGGGGGCCCGGTTCCTCGGGGTCTTCTGGCCGTCGCTGTGGTTCCCCGAGCAGGGTCAGGCGCGCGCCGTGGCGGCCGGCACTCCCGGGCAGGCGGACGCCGCCCTCTCCGGTAAGGAGATCACCGCGACCCTCGCCGAGGCGATGCCCGAACATGCCCGCACGCTCGCGCGGATGGGGACCATCATCGACCGGCGCCTCGCCGACGTCGAGGCCGGCCGGACCGACCCGACCAAACACGACAAGGACCTGCTGACGTTCCACGCGCTGCTCGGGCAGGTCTTCCCCGGGAGCGAACTCGCCACCGAGGACGGCGGCGAGCGGAGCCTCATCGACTCCACGAACCCCAAGGCCGACTACCAGGCCCTGTCGAAAACGATGAAGAGCGCTCCGCCCTCGGGAGACGTCCAGTCCCTCGGCGACATCTTCGGCAAGGTCTGGAACGGGGCCAAGGACGCGCTGCGCGTCGGCTCGTACTACCAGATGAAGTCCCGCGCCGGCGACGTCGGTCGCAAGGGCCTCGGCCCGTTCCTCGAGCGGCTGCACGCCGCCGCGCCCGGCGTCCGTGTCCACCTCATCGGGCACAGCTTCGGCGCGCGGCTCGTGTCCTATGCGCTCGCCGGGACGTCCTCGGCCGCGGCGAGCCCGATCGGCTCGCTCTCCCTGGTGCAGGGGGCCTTCTCCCACTGGGTGTTCACCCAGGCCGCGGACAACCCGTTCGGCCAGGCCGGTGCGCTGTGCGCGTTCACCGACCGGGTGCACGGCCCCATGGTGGCCACCTTCACGGCTGCCGACTGGGCCGTCGGCAAGTGGTACCCCAAGGCGTCCTTCCTCGCCCAGCAGGACGTCGAGGGGACGGATCCGGCGGGCCGCTGGGACGGCATGGGATCGGACGGCTTCCAGGAGGTCCGGCCGCACGGCGACCTCACCCTGCCGCTCGGCCCGGGGACCTTGCTCGCGGCGGGCACCTTCTATCGGGCAGACGCCAACGCGGTCATCACGGACGTGTCCCAGTCCTCGTTCGCAGGCGCGCACAGCGACATCCGGAAGGACCCGGTCGCCGAGCTCATCGTCGCCGCGGCGCGCGCGGCGACCTGAGCCGCGCTGGGTCAGGGAGCGGATCGGGGAGACCTCACCACACCGGGATGTGGTCAGGTCTCCCCGCAATGCGGAGCCCGGCTCCAACACCTTGCAGATCACCGGGGCATCGGAGGACTCTGTGGGGAACCGCATCAGTCTTGCTGGAGGTCCACATGCTGTCGCAGCCGGTCATCACGACGATCCTTCAGGTCCGGGACGGGCAGGACGCGGTGCGGTTCTACCGCGACCGGCTCGGACTGGACTACCAGGGCCGCAACCAAGAGGGCCAGGAGATGTTCGCCCTGTCGGGCGGCGCCGCACTGGCACTGATGCCTGGGCCGGATGCGATCTCGACGGGCCGCACCGAACTCTCGTTCGCGGTGCCCGACATCTTTGCGGAGATCAGCAATCTCGAGCAGCACGGCGTCACCTTCGCCGACTACGACCTGCCCGGCCTCAAGACCGTCGACCATGTGTGCGTGCTCGGCTCGGAGAAGGCCGCGTGGTTCGAGGACCCCGACGGGAATGTCCTGTGCCTGCACGAGGTGCTGCCCGGCATACACCCGACGCCCTGACCGGACGCCCTGACCAGACGCCCGGTCCGGTCGCGCCGGAACGGGCCTCGGGTCTGCAGCACCGGTCAGGCGCTCTCCGTGATGGAGAAGGCGTTACCGTCGGGGTCGCGGAAGGCGAACATCGCGGGGATGCCGGGCCAGCGGAGGATCTCGTCGGTGTCGACTCCGGCGGCGTGCAGCCGGGCGTGCGCGGCTTCCGCGTCGTCGGTGGTGAACCGGATGCCGATGGCGCCGCGGGCCACATCGGGTGCGGCGGGTTCGAGCGTGACGACCACACCCTCGTGCCCGGGAGCGAGCTCGATCCAGCGCCCACCGTGGGGCGTCGGGTTGTCGCGCAGCGGGGTGAAGCCGAGTGCCTCGACGTAGAAGCGCAACGCGGCGTCCTGGTCGTCGACCGGGATGCTGACGGTGCGGATGCCGGTGATGGGGGTCTGGGGGGCGCTCATGGGGTGCTCCTTCGCGTCGTGGGTGGGATGCGTTCGTCGAGGTGGACGCTGACGGTGTCACCGGCGTCCTTGCCGATCAGGGTGCGAACCTCGGCCGGGACGGCGAGCTTGTGGGTGCCGTCGCCGAGGGCCATGAACGAGCCGCGGAACGGGTGGCCGTCGATGCTGCCGCGGATTCGCACCAGGCCTCGGGTGCCGAACAACTCGGCCGAACCGGTCATGACGACGTAGGTCCAGCCGCCCTTGCTCGGGCTTCGTTGCAGGACAGCGGTGAAGCTCTTGTCGAGGGTGCTCATGACGATCCTCCGTAGGCGAGTGAGCCGGGCGTGGTCAGCTCTTGGCCGGTCTCGAGCCAGGTCTTGAGCCCGGACAGGATCATCGGCCAGCCGCCGTAGAGGTGCTCGTCGGCGTCCGGACGCAGCTGGTCGTGAGTGACGGTCAGTCGGCACGAGTCGCCGACCGGCTCGATCTCCCACGTGACACGGCTGGTGCCCTCGGCGGCGACGTCCTCGCCCCACACCGCGTGGTACGACTGCACCAGTCGACGGGGTGCGTCGATCTCGAGGTTCTCGCCCTCCACGAGCGGACCGGGCGCCTTGTCGTGCGTCACCTGGTAGCTCGACCCGGACGTCCAGTCGGACTCGACCCGGGCACCGAACTGGTAGCGAGCTCGTGTCTCGGGATCGGTGATCGCCTCCCACAGTCGCTCTGGACTGGTCCGGATATAGATCTCGAACATCTTCTCCATGCTCGCCTCCAGGTCGCGCTTGAGATCGACGAGGCCGGCCGCCCAGGCCTCGGTGTACTTGCTCACCCACCGGTCGTGGACCTGCCGGATCGGGACGGGGTTGAGGTAGTGCAGCTTCTCCCGGCCTCGACGACGGGTCGTGACCAGGCCCACGTCTTCGAGCAGCCGTAGGTGCTTTGCCACGCCCACCCGCGTCATGGCGAACCGGCCCGCCAGCGCGCCCAAGGTCTGGCCGTCGTGGCGGAACAGCAGGTCGAGCAGCTCACGCCGAGTCGGGTCCGCGAGCGCCTTGAACACGGGTTCCACGGAAGCGAGCATAGGAAACTGTTTGGTTTCCTGTCAAGCCTTCTGTGCTCGCCACGTGTCGCAGACCCAGGGCAGCTCGAACGCGTCCGCAGGCGCGAGGTTGCGGACCCGGCGCAGCAGGTCGTCACGGGCCGCCGGCGCCATCAGGACGGTCCTGCTGCGCGAGGCCAGGTTGTCGACCAGCAGGTCCCGTGTCATGGCCTGGCGGTGCGTGAACTGCCGACGCTCGGGCACTGGCTCGCCGTCGTAGGGCGGCTCGTCGTCCACCGCCGAGAGCCGGTCCTCCGCCGCGGCAGCGGTCGTGAGCTCCGTGACCCACGGCACGCGGTCGTCGAACACGTTCCACAGCAGGCCGAGCACCCCACCCGGTCGCAACGCCCGGCGGACCTCCGAGAGCGCCTGACCCTGGTCGAACCAGTGCCAGGCCTGCCCGACCACCACCGCGTCCACGCAGCCGTCGGGCAACGGCAGCCGTTCGGCCGTGCCGGCCAGCGCCTTCGCACCAGGCGGCACCAGCGCACGCATCTCGTCGTCGGGTTCCACGGCGACGACCTCGACGCCCATGCCGAGAAGCACCGCGCTGAGCCGACCGGTGCCCGCGCCCAGGTCGAGGACCCGCATCCCGGCCCCCGCCGGGACTCGCTCCAGGACCCACTCCACCGCCTCCCGCGGGTAGGAGGCGCGGGCTCGGTCATAGGTCTGGGCAACGCTCCCGAACGAGCAGGCCCGGCCGATGTCCATGCCCGGCCACGGTACTCACTCTGGAGCCAGACGCTGCCGGGACGCCGGTGCCGGTCGCGCACGGCATACCGAATTGAGGAAGCCGTTGCGGGTGGTAAACCGACAAAGCTCCCATTGCCTGCCATTGGGCTATGACTAGGCAGTACGCCGCGTGACATAGCCCATAATGACTATGCAAATCGGGCATCCGGGGCCTCGGAAGGACCACGAATCCTGTTTGCTAGCAGACCGATCCACTCCCTGTTGCCATTTGATACGCGTTTCCGACCCCCAATCTTCGGGGCTGCTGCACCCCCTTGCTGGGAGATCCGCCGAAGGCTCTGTGACGCCACCATGGAGAAAGAATTCGGGGAGGCATCATGAACACACATTCAGCAGTAGGGGCCGACGGCGGGACGTCGGCACTGACCGCAACGGCAGCGACCTTGGGTCGCACGTGCGGGGCACTCTCACCCAACGGCCACATCAGCTGCCACCGGGCACCACACGCCGGTGCCGGTCACGTGTGGGTCGGCGAGTGGTGCGCGGACCGGCGCGAGCGGGAGGTGGCGGCATGACCGTC
>JBBRZC010000169.1:0-7773 GCA_038237075.1 Actinomycetales bacterium | reverse complement strand
GGCAGCCCATAGGCTGACATCGCGCACGCCGTTCTCCGCTTCACTGGCTCCGGGACCTAGACAACTCCAGAACCTATGCGGGAACGGCGTGTTGCACACCAGCGGCCCGAGAACCCACCCACGGATGTGTCACAAGAGCCGGAAAACCGTTCCGATCGCGGCGCTGAGGCTGAGGGGCCACAACCGGTCGTTTCTGGACCTGTCGGTTTCCGAAGTCGCCTGCACGAGGGCGTGGGTATCCCGGGGGTGTGTGCGCGGGAGTTTGATCACCTGGCGTGTCCGTACTCGTGTGCACGGTCGTTGTCTTGTTCCATGGTCGTGTGATTGCCGTGGCGGTGTGCTGGTGGGTCGGGTGCGCGTAGTGCGACCAGCAGTGCTTGGTAGGGAGTCCGTCCGAGTAACCGCTGACCCCACCTGCTGAACCGGCGGCTGCTCCTCGACCGGCTCAGCGGCGGCGTGAGACGGCTAACCGGTGGCCCAGACCGCTCGCCGTCCTCTTCGTCGACCTGGGCCGGTACATGCAGGCCAACGACCGGCTCGGCCATGACACCGGTGGACGAGCTGCTCCAGGTCGTCGTGTCCCGGGATCCTTTCGACCGTCCGGTCCCTCGACCCGGTGGCCCGGGGGCGACGAGTTGGTCGTGGTGCCGGAGGACGTGGACGGCGGTTTCCGGCGGCGCGCGTCGCGCAGAAGGTCGTCGCCGGCATCTGTGCGGACGGCACCGACGACCGGCGGCGCACGTGGATCGCGAAGACGCTCGAAGCGCACGGTGACCGCGTCCAGCACAGCGTCTTCGTCGTCGATCGGTCGCCCGTCAAGTTGGCTCGGCTTCCTAGCCAGTAGGCGCAGGCGATCTCAGCTGGGGTCGTTGTCGACGTAGAGGCAGAACGGGTGCCCGGCCGGGTCCAGGAGGACCCGCACGTCGTCCTGCGGCTGATATGCCGGCAGCGTCGCCCCGAGGGCGACCGCGTCCTCGACCGCTCCCTCGAGGTCGGTCACCCCGAGGTCGAGGTGCAGCTGCATCTGCTGGTCCCCCTCGGCGCCCGGCCAGACCGGCCGCACGTGGCCGACCTCGGTCTGGAAGGCGAGGTTCACCGGCATACCGGGCATCCGCATCGTGCACCAGTCCGGCTCGTCGGCGGCGAGCTCCCACCCCAGCAGGTCGCGGTAGAAGGAGGCGAGGGCGCGGGCGTCCGGCGCCCCGAGCACCACGCCGAGCCAGCCCTGCGGGGTGCGTCCACGGATCGTCATGGCCCGACCCCACCACGGCTGCCACTCGGCCGCCAGCCTGACAGGATGACCGGTATGCCGTCGGTGCTCCCCGAGAAGGCCGAGCAGGTGCTCGAGGTCGTCGAGCAGATCCCCGAGGGGATGGTGCTCACGTACGGCGACGTCGCCGAGATGGTGGGCAGCCGCGGGGCCCGGTTCGTCGGCAACGTCATGTCCCGCTACGGCTCGGACGTGCCGTGGTGGCGGGTGCTGCGCTCGGGCGGGTGGCCGCCGCGGGGGCTCGAGCGGCGGGCCCTGGAGCACTACCGCGAGGAGGGCACGCCCCTGGTGCGGGGCACGCTCGACGGGCTGCGCGTCGACCTGGCCCGGGCCCGCTGGGCGCCCGACCTCTCGCAGCAGCCGTGACCTGCCGTCGGGGCCGCTAGGTTCGGAGGGGTGTCGGTCGGTCGTGATGGGATGGTTGGTGTGCTGACCCTGCGCCGTGCTCCCGCCCTCGTCGTCGACGCCCCCGAGCTCGACGCCGACCAGCGGGCCGTCGTCGCCCATCGTGGGCCGCCGCTGCGCGTGCTCGGGGCGCCCGGGACCGGCAAGACGACCACGGCGGTCGAGGTCGTCGTCGACCGGGTCGCCCGCGACGAGCTGGCGCCCGATGCGTGCCTCCTCCTCACCTCGACCCGCGTCGCTGCCGGTGCCCTGCGCGAGCGGGTCACGGCCCGTCTCGACCGCACGTCGACGGAGGCGCTGGCCCGCACGCACCAGGCGTTCGGGTTCGGGATCCTGCGCCGGGAGGCGGCGCTGCGCGGTGAGCCGGCGCCGCGCCTGCTCAGCGGCCCCGAGCAGGACGTGCTGCTCAAGGAGCTCCTCGCCGGACATGCCCGTGGCGACGCGCCCGGGCCGGGCTGGCCGGAGCACCTCGAGGTCGCGCTCGACCGGCGCGGGTTCCGCGCCGAGCTGCGCGACCTGCTCATGCGCGCGGTCGAGCACGGTCTCGAGGCCGAGGACCTCGCCCGGCTGGGTCGCGAGCACGACCGCCCCGAGTGGGTGGCGGCGAGCCACGTGCTCACTGAGTACGACCAGGTCACCGCCTTCTCGCGTCCCGGTGCCTACGACCCCGCCTGGATCCTCACCGCTGCCGCCGACCTGCTCGAGGACCAGCCCTCGGCACTCGACCGGCTCCGCGAGCAGGTGCGCCTCGTCGTCGTCGACGACGCCCAGGAGCTGACCTCGGCGGCGGCCCGGCTGCTGCGGGTCGTCGTGGGTCCCGGCGTCGACCTCGTCCTCGTCGGAGACCCGGACGCGGCCGTCCAGACCTTCCGCGGCGCCGACCCCCGGATCCTCGCCTCGGGATGGACCGACCTCGTGAGCGCCGTGACCGGCCCGACCGCGCGTGGTGAGCCGGCGACGGTCGTCCTCGGCACGGCATACCGGCAGCCGGAGCGACTCGCGGCGGTCTCCCGCACCGTCACCACCCGCATCGGGGCCCTCGGCGGGGGGGTCCAGCGCGCGCCGCGCCCGACCCGGGCGGGCGGCGACGTCGAGGTGGCGCTGCTGCGCGGCCCGTCCCAGGAGGCGGCCCACATCGCCGCCCGGCTGCGTCGCGCCCACCTCGTCGAGGGTATGCCGTGGGGCGAGATGGCGGTCGTCGTGCGGGGGCAGGGGCGCGACTCGACGCTGCGCCGCATCCTCCTGTCCCACGACGTGCCCGTCGCCGCTCCCACCGCGGAGGTCCCGGTGCGCGACGAGGTCGCCGTCCGGCCCCTCCTCGCCCTCCTCGACACCGTGCTGCGACTGGCACTCGAACCCGCTCACGTGATCGACCCCGAGCGGGCCGTCGACCTCCTCCTCTCCCCGGTCGGCGACTGCGACGCCGTCGGGCTGCGGCGGCTGCGGCGGCTGCTGCGCCGTGAGGAGCTTGACTCCGGCGGCGGCAGGTCAAGTGACGAGCTGCTCGCCGCCGTGCTCCTCGACCTGGGCCACGCCACGTCGCTCGGCCCCGAGGGGGCTCCCGCCCGGCGTCTCGCGGCGGCGATCTCCGCGGGCCTCGACGCCGCGCGGGTCGACGAGGTGGAGGGCGTCCGGACGTGGGCGCCCGGTGTCACGGCCGAGACCGTCCTCTGGGCTCTCTGGGAGGGCCTCGCCGTCGCCAACCGGTGGCGCTCCGTCGCCCTGAAGGGCGGTCGGCGCGGATCACGGGCAGACCGCGACCTCGACGCCGTCGTCGCCCTCTTCGCGGCCGCTGCGGCGTTCGTCGACCGGCTGCCCGGAGCCGGGCCCGACCAGTTCCTCGAGCACATCCAGAGCCAGGACGTGCCCGGCGACACCCTCGTCGTGCCCGCCCAGGCGGGGGAGAGCGTCGCCGTGCTCACGCCGGCGGCGGCGGCCGGCCGGCAGTGGCGCTACGTCGTCGTGGCCGGCGTCCAGGAGGGCGTGTGGCCCGACCTGCGCCTGCGTGGCTCGCTGCTGGGCTCGGAGGACCTCGTCGCCGCGGTGACCGGGCGGGGCACGTCGTTCCGCGCCGCCCAGGCGGCGGTGCGCTACGACGAGACCCGGCTCTTCCTCGTCGCCGTCTCGCGCGCCTCCGAACGGCTCCTCGTCACCGCGGTGCGCAGCGAGGACGACCAGCCGTCGGTCTACCTCGACCTCGTCGACCCGCCCGGTCGTGACGGTCGCGGCGACCCGGGTGGGCTCGACGACGAGCTGCGGGGCTTCACCGAGGTCTCCCAGCCGATGACGCTGCCCGCGCTCGTCGCGGAGCTGCGCCGTCGGCTCGTCCTCGGCAGCACCGACGTCTCCGCTGCTGCGACGGCTGCCCTCGCGCGGCTGGCTGCCGAGGGCATCCCCGGCGCCGACCCGGCCCGGTGGTGGGCCCAGGTCGGCCTCAGCGACGACCGCCCCCTGCGACTGCCCGGGCAACAGGTCAAGGTCTCGCCCTCCAAGGTCGAGACGTTCGCGAGCTGCGGCCTGCGCTGGCTGCTCACCACCGCCGGCGGCGACAGCCCGAGCCAGGGCTCGGCCAACATCGGCACCCTCATCCACGACATCGCCCACGAGCTCGGTGACGACGTCGACGAGCCGACCCTCGTCGCCGAGGTCGAGCGCCGGTGGGGGCGGCTCGGGCTGCCGAGGGGATGGGCGTCCGACCGACAGCGCGACCTTGCGCACGACATGGTCCGGCGGCTCGCGGAGTACTACGAGGTCGTTCGCTCCAGTGGCTGGGAGAAGGTCGGCAGCGAACGCCCCGTGCGGGTCGACGTCGGGCGGGCCACCGTGGTGGGCCGGGTCGACCGTCTAGAGCGCGACCCGGTCGGTCGGCTTCGGGTCCTCGACTACAAGACCGGTTCGACAAAGGTCGCCAAGGACAAGCTGGCCAAGCACCCTCAGCTCGCGACCTACCAGGTGGCCACCGAGCACGGTGCGTTCGGTGACGAGGGCCGCGAGTCGGCCGGCGCCGCCCTGCTCCAGCTGGGCAAGGCGGCCAACAAGAAGAACGTCCCGCTGGTGCAGCCGCCGCTGGCCGAGCAGGACGACCCCGGCTGGGGCGAGCGGCTCGTCGTCGAGACCGCCGAGGGGATGGCCGGGTCCGGCTTCGTCGCCGTCGTGGGGGAGTGGTGCAAGTTCTGCCCGGTGCGGTCGTCGTGCCCGGCGCAGCCCGAGGGGGACACCATCTGATGACGGTCCGCCCGACCACCAGCGCCGCGTCCGCGGCCGGAGCCGGCCCTGAGGTCCCGCTCGGCGCGGCATACATCGCGGCGGCGATCGGCAACCCGCCGCCCACCGACGAGCAGCGCCAGATCATCGAGTCGCCTCCCGACCAGCCGCTGCTCGTCGTCGCCGGTGCCGGGTCGGGCAAGACCGAGACGATGGCCTCGCGGGTGGTGTGGCTCGTCGCGAACGGGCACGTCGAGCCCGACCAGGTCCTCGGGCTCACCTTCACCCGCAAAGCCGCCACCGAGCTCGCCGAGCGCATCGGCCGCCGGCTGCGCCGGCTCGGGGCCACCGGACTGTGGACACCGAAGGCCCTCGACGGCGACGGCGCCGAGGCGCTGGGCGGCATCCCCGTCGTCTCGACCTACCACTCGTATGCCGGCCGGCTGGTCCGGGAGCACGCCCTGCGGCTCGGGGTCGAGCCCGAGTCACGGCTGCTCTCGGAGGCCGCGGCATGGCAGTACGCCGCCGAGGTCGTGGCGCGATACGACGGGCCGATGGACGAGGTGACATTCGCGGAGTCGACCATCATCGGTGCCGTCGTGTCGCTCGCCGGCGAGATGGCCGAGCACCTCCTCGAGCCGGAGGACCTCGTCGACTACATCGACGAGGTCGAGTCCCGGCTGCTCGTCGTGCCCAAGGGCGCGTCGAGGGCGACGAAGCTCCCGGTCCAGGAGGTCCTTGACAACCTGCGCAACCGGCGGGGCATCCTGCCCATGGTCCGGGACTACCGCGACCTCAAGCGGCGGCGTGACGCGCTCGACTTCGCCGACCAGGTGGCCCTCGCGGCCCGGCTGGCCCGCGACTTCCCGCTGATCGGTGCGGTGGAGCGGCAACGCTTCCAGGCCGTGCTCCTCGACGAGTTCCAGGACACGTCCGAGGCGCAGCTCGTCCTCCTGCGCTCGCTCTTCGCGGGCGAGGGCACGGGGATGGCAGGCACGGGCGTGGCCGGCACGGGCGTTGCCGGCACGGACGTTGCCGGCACGGGCGTTGCCGGCACGGGCGTTGCCGGCACGGACGTTGCCGGCACGGGCGTTGCCGGCACGGGCGTTGCCGGCACGGCATACACGATGTGCCCTGTGACGGCCGTCGGTGACCCGAACCAGTCCATCTACGGCTGGCGCGGGGCCAGCGCGACGACCCTGAGCCGGTTCCCCGACGAGTTCGCGACGGCCGCGGGCCGGGCCACCGTGCTCCAGCTGAGCACCAGCTGGCGCAACGACACCGCCATCCTCGACGTCGCCAACCTCACCTCGGCGCCGCTGCGCTCCAGCATCGTCGCGCCGCTGCGGGCCAGGCCCGGCGCCGGCCAGGGCGCCGTCGAGGCCGGCCGGTTCGAGACCGTGGAGGAGGAGGCGCGCCATGTCGCGGAGTGGGTCGCCGCCAGGTGGTGGCGGCCCAGCGGCACGCGCACCGGCAGCACGGCCGCGGTCCTCTGCCGCAAGCGGGTGCAGTTCCCCATGGTCATCGAGGCGCTCCGGGCCCGCGAGCTGCCCGTCGAGGTCGTCGGGCTCGGGGGTCTGCTCCAGACGCCGGAGGTCAGCGACATCGTCTCCCTGCTGTGGGTGGTCCAGGACCCCTCACGGGGCGACCGCCTCATGCGGCTGCTCACCGGTCCGCTCTGCCGCCTCGGAGCGGCCGATCTCGACGGGCTCGCGACCTGGGCCCGCCATCAGCAGGCCCGGCCTCGAGGCGCGCAGCCCCTCGCGCTGCCGGGGCTGGAGCCACCTGAGACCGCCGAGTTCGAGGACGAGGGGAGCGGCGCCTCGGACGGCTCCGCGGCCGACGAGTCCGGGCTGCTCGTCGTCCCCCAGCCCGACGAGGCGCGCGACCAGGCCCCCGACAGCTCCGAGCGGGCGAGCATCGTCGAGGCGCTCGACAGCCTGCCGCGCCCGGGGTGGCGCGGGCCCGAGGGCCAGAGCATCTCCGAGACCGCGCTGGAGCGGCTGCACGGGCTGAGCCTCCTCATCCGCGGGCTTCGCGGGTTGACCGGCCTGCCGCTGGCCGAGCTCGCCGGCGAGGCCGAGCGTGCCCTCGGCCTGGACATCGAGGTCCTCGCCCGTCCGGAGCACACGCCGACCACGGCCCGCGCGCACCTCGACGCCTTCGCCGACGTGGCCGCGAACTTCTCGGTGTCCGCCGACCGCCCGACTCTGAGCGGATTCCTCGCCTGGCTCGACGCCGCCGTGGCGCAGGAGCGCGGGCTCGACGCACCGACGATCGAGAGCTCGGTCGACGCCGTCCAGGTGCTCACCGTCCACGCGGCCAAGGGCCTCGAGTGGGACTGTGTCGCCGTCCCCGGTCTCGTCGCAGGGTCGTTCCCAGCGCGCGCGAGCGGCGCCCACAGCACGTGGAAGGACGGCGCCTGGGTCGTCCCCGAGGCCAAGGACAAGGGCTGGTGCAGCGGGCCCGACGGGGTGCCCTACGACCTGCGCGGCGACGCCGACGGCCTCCCCGTCTTCCACTGGCGCACGGCGCCGGACTGGGAGGCGCTCAAGGCCGACTTCGAGGACTTCGCCCTGGCCGGGGGGCGGCACGGGGTCGCGGAGGAACGACGGCTCGCCTACGTCGCCTTCACCAGGGCCCGGTCCTCGCTCCTGCTCACCGCCCCCGTGTGGGCCGAGGCCGGCACTCCCAAGGTCACCTCCCTCTTCCTGGATGAGCTGCTCGCGGAGCCCGCGCTGACCTCGGACCGGTCGCACTGGGCGCCGATGCCGGAGAAGGTGGGAGAGGCCGACCCTGCCAACCCCCGGCTGGCCGAGCCGCGCACGCGGCAGTGGCCTCACGACCCGATGGCGGTTCGGCGGGCCGAGCTGGCGGAGGCGGTCGACCGGGTC
>JBBRZC010000168.1:0-7798 GCA_038237075.1 Actinomycetales bacterium | reverse complement strand
GTCGGCCACCTGCTCGACCTCGCTGAGGATATGGCTGCTCACGAGCACCGTCTGGCCCGCGTCGCCGAGCGCCCGCATCGTCGTGCGGATCTCGTGGATGCCTGCCGGGTCGAGACCGTTGGTGGGCTCGTCGAAGATGAGCAGGTCCGGCGACTTCAGCAGCGTGGCGGCGATGGCCAGGCGCTGCTTCATGCCCAGCGAGTACGTCGAGAAGCGGTCCTTCCCTCGGTCGCCGAGGCCGACCTCCTCGAGCACCTCGCCGACCCGGGCGCCCGGTGCCCCGACGGCCCCGGCGAGCAGCGTGAGGTTCTTGCGGCCCGAGAACGTGGGGAAGAACCGCGGCGACTCGACGATGGCCCCGACCCGGCCGATGACCGCCGGCAGCCGTCGGGGGACCTCGTGGTCGAAGATCCGCATCGTGCCGCTGTCGGCGCGGACCAGCCCGAGGAGCATCCGGATCGACGTCGTCTTGCCCGACCCGTTGGGCCCGAGGAACCCGTGCACCCCGCCCTCCGGTACGCGCAGGTCCAGGCCCTGCACGGCGACCTGCCGACCCCGACGGGTGCGGTACGTCTTGCGCAACCCCACGGTGCTGATGGCGAGCTCCGTCCCGGTCTCCGGCTCCGTGCTCTCCGCTGACCCCATTGCCTCGACACCCCTGCTCTCGTCGGCACCACTCAGTACGAGAACGTACCGGCGGGCCCGGCATACCGGGTCGCGACGCGCGCAAGAGCGGCGCAAGGCCCGGTTCGCGTGCCCGCCCGAGAGGCCCTTCCCAGCCAAATCACAGGATCGGAGGGGACGAACGTCCCTGTCCCGGTCGAGCGGCCGGACGTAGGTTTCCGGCGTCCCTCGGGGAAACGCGGGCACCTTCGGCCGCGACAAGCGAGATCCACAAGGAGCGGCTCATGCCACAGTCCCTGCTCACCGCGACCGACCCAGGGGGCGCCTACATCAACTGGGGCGTCCTCCACATCTCCGTGACCAACCTCGCCATCATCGCCGCGATGGTGGTGATCTTCGTCCTGGCGCTGGTCCTGCCCTTCCCCGGGCACGGCGCCAAGGGCAGCGAGGGGAAGCGATGACCGCCGTCAACCCGCCCGCAGAGCCTGCAGTGGTGGGGGTCGCCCCGCGCGTGGCCGCCGAGCGAGAGCCGGGCAGCTGGACGACGGCACTGCGCGAGCGCCTCGTCCACGTCGTGCCGCCCGGCCAGGCGCTGCCCGACCGGCAGCCGGTCTACGTCTCCTCGTGGATCTACGTCTTCGGGGTGCTCACCCTCGCGGCGATGGTCGTCGTCATCGTCACCGGCGGCATCCTCTCGCTGGGCGGCGTCACCTGGTGGCACGTCTCCAGCGTCGGGCTCTTCGTCAACTCGCTGCACCTGTGGAGCGTCGAGCTGTTCTTCGCGTTCATGGTCGTCCACCTCTGGGGCAAGTTCTGGATGGCTGCCTGGCGCGGCAACCGGGCCATGACCTGGGTGACCGGCGTCGTGTCCTTCGTCGCCTCGATCGGCACCGCCTTCACCGGCTACCTCTCCCAGACGAACTTCGACGGCCAGTGGATCGCCGCCGAGGCCAAGGACGGGATCAACTCGATCGGCGTGGGCGCCTGGTTCAACGTGCTCAACCCGGGCCAGATGCTGCTGTGGCACGTGGTGCTCCTCCCCTTCGCGGTCGGCGTCATCGTCGTCCTGCACGTGGTCATGGTGCGGCGCCACGGCGTCGTTCCTCCTCTCGACGCCGAAGGAGCGTGAGCACGATGAGCACCAAGACCGTCACCTCCCGTGGTGCGTCGCACCGCGGGGACCGGACCCCCGACTCGCACGGCTTCGCCACGCGGCCCTACGACCTCGTCAAGGAGTTCGTCATCGCCCTCCTTGTGGTGACCCTGCTCACGGTCGGGCTCGCGGCGGTGTTCTCGTCCCCGGACGAGAAGCCGATCACCATGAGCGACTGGGCCTCCAACGCTCAGGACGACGTCATCGCCACCGTCGCCGGCGAGCTCGCCGGGACGAGCGCGAGCGCCGGGTACGGGCCGCCCTACAACACCAGCTCCGAAGGACAGACCATCGGCGGCCCCTTGACCCTGCAGAAGTGGGGTGGCGTACGGATCCCCGTCGACTCGGCGAAGGAGCTCGTGCTCGACCCGCTGAAGACCGTCAGCGACCCCGGCGTCACGGCGGCGCTCGCGGCGTGGGACGCCGGCTCGGGCGACCAGCAGACGAAGTGGGCCACGGACTACAGCGAGGCCATCACGAAGGCCGAGGGTGACGTGGCCAAGGTCGAGGCCGGCGAGTACGGGCCGGTCCCGGCGCTCGCAACGGGGTTCGTCGCGCTCGCCAAGGGAGGCGGCCTCGAGGGGCAGCTCACCTCGTCGGGCAACTTCTACGGCGGTGACGCGACGAAGTCGCTGCTCCTGCTCTCCGACGGTGCCTACCTCGAGGACCAGGCCCGCGCCCGCAGCCTCGGCGGCGACCAGTGGGGGATGATGAACGAGGCGGGCAACTACCCCGGCCAGCCGTGGATGTGGCTCTACACGTTCTGGTACCAGATCCCCCCGTTCAACACCTCCGACAACGCGGACGCCCAGGTCTGGGCCCTGATGATGCTCCTGACTCTCGTCCTGGCCTTGGTGCCGTTTATCCCGGGAGTCCGCGACATCCCCAGGCTGATCCCCATCCACCGGCTGGTGTGGCGCAGCTACTACCGGGACCACCCGCGCACCTGACCGGTCGCCGGCCACGGGGCACCTACACTGGGCCCCCGTGACCGAGCAGCGCACGACCACCGACGCCCGCCGCGGTCAGTTCGCGGCGGGCGACCGGGTGCAACTCACCGACAACAAGGGACGCCTGCACACCATCACCCTCGAGCCCGGGCGTGAGTTCCACACCCACCACGGCCGACTCGCGCACGACGACCTCATCGGCTCTCCGGACGGGTCGGTCGTCGCGAACTCCTCGGGCATCGAGTACCTCGCGCTGCGCCCGCTGCTCGCCGACTACGTCATGTCGATGCCGCGTGGCGCCGCGGTCATCTACCCCAAGGACGCGGGCCAGATCGTCACCATGGCCGACATCTTCCCCGGGGCTCGCGTCGTCGAGGCCGGGGTGGGATCGGGCGCCCTGAGCATGTCCCTGCTGCGCGCCGTCGGCGACGAGGGCGAGCTCGTCTCCTTCGAGCGCCGCGAGGACTTCGCCGACATCGCCCGCGGCAACGCCCGCGCGTTCTTCGGCCGCGAGCACCCGGCCTGGCGGGTCGAGGTGGGAGACCTCGTCGAGTCCCTGCCGGGGGCCGTCGGGGCGGCCAGCGTCGACCGCGTCGTCCTCGACATGCTCGCGCCATGGGAGTGCCTCGACGTCGTCGGCGACGCCCTGGTGCCCGGCGGCGTGCTCATCTGCTACGTCGCCACCGCCACCCAGCTCTCCCGGGTCGCCGAGGCGATGCGCTCCCACGGGGGCTTCACCGAGCCCTCCGCGTGGGAGTCGCTGGTGCGCGGCTGGCACCTCGAGGGCCTCGCCGTGCGCCCCGAGCACCGGATGCACGGCCACACCGGCTTCCTCATCACGACCCGCCGCCTCGCCCCGGGCGTCGCCGCGCCGCGACGCACCCGACGCCCCGCGAGGGGGGCCGACGACGAGAGCGGGCCGGACGGCATACCCGGACGTGGGAGCGGTGGTGGTGACATCGAGCAGGAGTGGAGCCCCGAGGACCTGGGCGAGCGCCCGGTCTCGGAGCGCAAGGTCCGCCGGGTTCGCCGGACCGTGACCGAATCCTCCGACGGCTGACGGGGCAACCGGGTTAGGGTCGAAGGGTCCGACCGAGCCGCCAGCCGCCAGGAGGTGCCATGACCGAGCACACGCCCCCCGAGCCCGAGGGCCCGCGCGAGAGCCCCGGCCCTGCCGGCGAGGCGGCCGAGCTCAGCCGCCAGCGCGACATGCTCGACGAGGAGATCCGCGAGCTGCGCGAGCAGATGCGGCACAGCCCGGTCCGCGCCCGCGAGCTGGAGAACAGGGTGCTGCAGCTGCAGACGTCGCTGGCCACCCTCTCGAACCAGAACGAACGGCTCGTGCGCACCCTCAAGGAGGCTCGCGAGCAGATCGTCACGCTGAAGTCCGAGGTCGACCGGCTGGCGCAGCCGCCCAGCGCCTACGGGCTCATCATCGAGTCCTACGACGACGCGACCGTCGACATCCTCACCTCCGGGCGCAAGATGCGGGTCGCGGTGAGCCCCAACGTCGACCCCGGCACGCTGAGCGCCGGCCGCGAGGTCATGCTCAACGAGGCCCTCAACGTCGTCGCGACGTGCGGCTACGAGCGGGTCGGCGAGGTCGTCATGGTCAAGGAGCTGCTCGACGACGACCGGATCCTCGTGGTCGCCCATGCGGACGAGGAGCGGGTATGCCGTCGGGCCGACTCCCTCGCGGGCCAGCCGATCCGGGTCGGAGACGCGCTGATGCTCGACCCGCGGTCCGGTTTCGTCTACGAGCGGATCCCCAAGGCGGAGGTCCAGGACCTCGTCCTCGAGGAGGTGCCCGACATCGCCTACGAGGACATCGGTGGCCTGGCCGGGCAGATCGAGCAGATCCGGGACGCCGTCGAGCTGCCCTACCTGCACCCCGACCTCTTCAAGGAGCACCAGCTGCGCCCGCCCAAGGGCGTCCTGCTCTATGGGCCTCCCGGCTGCGGCAAGACGCTCATCGCGAAGGCCGTGGCGGCCTCGCTGGCCAAGAAGGTCGCCGAGCGCACCGGGCAGTCGACGGAGAAGAGCTACTTCCTCAACATCAAGGGCCCGGAGCTGCTCAACAAGTACGTCGGCGAGACCGAGCGGCACATCCGGCTGATCTTCCAGCGGGCTCGCGAGAAGGCTTCCGACGGAACGCCGGTCGTCGTCTTCTTCGACGAGATGGACTCGCTCTTCCGCACCCGGGGCTCCGGCGTGTCCAGCGACGTGGAGACGACGATCGTGCCGCAGCTGCTCTCCGAGATCGACGGCGTGGAGCGGCTCGAGAACGTCATCGTCATCGGCGCGTCCAACCGCGAGGACATGATCGACCCCGCGATCCTGCGTCCCGGGCGGCTCGACGTGAAGATCAAGATCGAGCGCCCCGACGCCGAGAGCGCCCGCGACATCTTCTCGAAGTACCTCGTGCCCACCCTGCCGCTGCACGAGCACGACCTCGCCGAGCACGACGGCAACCGTCAGGCCACCCTCGAGGGGATGATCCAGGCCATCGTCGAGCGGATGTACTCCGAGATCGACGAGAACCGCTTCCTCGAGGTGACCTACGCCGGCGGCGACAAGGAGATTCTCTACTTCAAGGACTTCAACTCGGGGGCGATGATCCAGAACATCGTCGACCGGGCCAAGAAGATGGCGATCAAGGACTTCCTCACCATGGGCCAGAAGGGCATCCGGGTCGAGCACCTCCTCGCGTCGTGCGTCGACGAGTTCAAGGAGAACGAGGACCTGCCCAACACGACGAACCCCGACGACTGGGCCCGCATCTCCGGCAAGAAGGGGGAGCGGATCGTCTACATCCGGACCCTCATCAACGGCAAGGACGGCACCGAGCCGGGCCGCTCGATCCACAACGTCGCCAACACCGGTCAGTACCTCTGACCCTTGCCTTGACACATTCCCATATGGGTATGTAATCTCTTGGCATGGCCCGAGCAGCGACCACGACCGACGCGTTCAACGCGGTGGCCGAGCCTCGCCGGCGGCAGATCGTGGATCTGCTGGCCGACGGGGAGCGGCCGGTCGGCGACCTGGTCCGCGAGCTCGGGCTCGGCCAGCCGCAGGTGTCCAAGCACCTGCGCGTGCTCAGGGCAGTGGGCCTGGTGGACGTGCGCGACCAGGGGCGGCAGCGTCTCTACCGCCTCAACGCTCTCGCGCTCAAGCCGATCCACGACTGGGTCACGAGCTACGAGCGGTTGTGGTCCGACCGCTTCGAGCTGCTGGACGACGTCCTGGAAGATCTCAAGAAGGAGCCGGAAGATGGCCAAGACAGCTAGCGGCACGGCGAGGGTGACCCTCCCGGCCGCCGACGAGATCCTCATCGAGCGCGAGTTCGCGGCGCCGGCCCACCTCGTGTGGCGCGCGGTCACCGAGCCCGAGCTGGTGCGACAGTGGTGGCACGCGGGGCGCGGCGAGATGACGGCGTGCGAGATCGACCTGCGCGTCGGTGGGTCCTGGCGCTACGCGATGCGGGCCAGCTTCGGGGGGGAGGTCGCCTTCTACGGCGAGTTCCTCGAGATCGTCCCGAACGAGAGGATCGTCCAGACCGAGACCTATGCGCCGTTCCCCGACGACCCGTCGACCAACACCATGACGCTCGCCGAGCGCGACGGTGGGACGCTGCTGCGCACCCTCGTGCACCACACGACCGCTGAGGCGCGTGACATGCACATCAGCTCTGGGATGGAGGCCGGCATGCAGGACGCCTTCGACCTCCTCGAGCAGCTCGCGCTCACGCTCGCCTGACGGGAGGCCGCGCCGTCCGGCCCGGCGTGGCGGCCCTGAACGGGAATCCAAACCGGACGGGTCTTACAGGACAAGGTCGACAAAGCACACCTACTGACCTGCGGCCCTCCCGGTAGGCCTTCCCCAAACGGATGCCGAAGGCCAGTCGTATCGAATCGTTGGCGGCGTTTCGAGGCGCTTGCGGGAAGGGCTGGCTCGATGGGTCCAGTGAGAGAACGGTTGACCGAATTAGTAAATCGCTGTTTACTAACTTGGTTCACGAGAACGAGGTAGCGATGGGACAGCTAGAGACAGGCGGACAGTTCGTCCGCACAGACGCGGTCGCGACGAAGCTCGCGGCGCTGAGGGAGAGCTGCGGGCCGCCATCAGCCAGGTGGATGACCTTCAGGCTAAGGCGATGCTTGAGACGGGGCAGAGGTGCTAGGCGGGCTGCGGCAAGCGTTCCTGGACGATTCGGAGGGCTGCGAAGAGGCCTGGCAACGATCGACTCAAGGAGGAACGTGCGGTGTCGCGACCGATCGAGACCCACGACGATACGTTGCTCGATGCGGCGAACCGGGTGCTGATGACCGAGGGCCCCTCGGCGTTCACGCTTGCCAAGGCCGCCAATGCTGCGGGGGTCTCGGCTGCGACGCTGATCAAGCGGTTCGGGTCGAAGGACAGGCTCTTCCTTCGACTCTCGCAGCGATGGGTTGCCTCCCTCGACCCGCTCCTGACGGAGGCGGCCGCGGCTTCCTCCTCGCCGTTGGCACGTCTCCGGGCGGTGGCGCTGCACAACTATTGCGACCTCGACCACGCGGAGACCGCAGCCAAGCAGCTGGCCGCGCTGGCCATCGACCTGCAGGACGACGAGTTGCGGGGTTGGCTGCATGTCGGGTGGGCACACGTACGCCGACATCTGACCCGACACGCCGCCGATGCCGTTGCTGCCGGGGAGCTCGCCGATTGCCCACCGCCGCAGCAACTGGCACGGATCATTGTCGGCGCGATGGAGGGCGGCTGCCTGACCTGGTCGGTACACCCCGAAGGCTCCCTGGTTGCCCGCCTCGCTGACGACTTGGACGCGTTGCTCGGAGGATGGACCACACCAACAGGAGTCGGACCGTGAACGAGAAGACCGTTGATCGGTGGGGTCGCGTTCACCGCGGGCGCGACCTCGGGGGGCCTGTCGCAATGTCCGTGACTTAGGGGTTGTTGTGGTCTAGGTTTCGCGTGTGGCTGGTGTGACTCGTGGGGCAAGGGCAGTGTCGGAGCGGTTGCCGGACCGGATCTCGATCGGTGTCCTGGCGCGGACGTTCACCGACGAGCTGAT
>JBBRZC010000167.1:0-7823 GCA_038237075.1 Actinomycetales bacterium | reverse complement strand
GTGGCGGAGGATAGGGGATTCGAACCCCTGAGAGCTTTCACTCAACACGCTTTCCAAGCGTGCGCACTAGGCCACTATGCGAATCCTCCGTGGGGGAGGCTACCGGAGCCGGGGGCCTGGCCCGAAACCCGTCCGTCCCGGTCGGCGCGACACCCCGCCCACCGGGAGCCCCGGGTAATCCGGTTGGGCCCTGTCGGTGTCGGGCAGGACACTGGACCGGTGTCCACCGCCACACCGCTTCCCTCCATCGCCTCGTTCTGGCACGACCTGCCGCGAGCGGGCAAGCTCCTCCTGTCGACGGTCATCATCGACTTCATCGGCACCGGGCTCGTCATGCCCTTCAACGTCGTCTACCTCCACGAGGTGCGGCATTTCGAGCTGGAGCAGGTCGGCCTCCTCCTCGCGGTCCCGGCGGTCGTCGGGATGCTCGTCGTGGGGCCGGCGGGTGTTGTCATCGACCGGGTCGGCGCTCGTTCCGTCGTCGTCAGCGCCCTCTGCATCCAGATCGTCGCGAACCTCGTGCTCGCCGTCAGCACGACCCCGCTGCGCGCCGCGGCCGGCTGCGTCCTGCTCGGGTTCTCGGGCGGCGTGATCTGGCCGGCGATCAACACCCTCGTGGCGACGATCATCCCGAGCGGCATCCGGCAGCGCTACTTCGGGCTCAACTTCACCCTGCTCAACCTCGGCATCGGCATCGGCGGGCTCCTCGGCGGGCTCCTCGTCGACGTGCAGCGGCCCGGCACCTTCGTCGCGATCTACCTCGTCGACGCCGCGAGCTACCTCGCGCCGCTGGCCATCCTTCTGGGCCCGCTGCGCACCGTCTCGGGCCGGGTCGTGCGGCCACCACAGCGGGCCGGCTCCGCGACGGACACGCCAGCCGTCACCTACCTCGGCCTGCTCCGCGACCGTGCCCTGGCGCCCGTCCTCCTGCTGACCTTCGTGTCGTCGTTCGTCGGCTACGGACAGCTCAACACCGGCATCCCGGCCTTCGCCCGCGCCGCGGGGGAGATCTCGACCCGGGCTCTCGGCTGGGGCTTCGCGGGCAACACCGTGGTCATCGTCGTCCTGCAGCTCTTCGTCCTGCAGCGGATCGAAGGCCGCCGCCGCACGCGCATGATCGTCGTCATGTGCGCGATCTGGGCCGTGGCCTTCCTCGCACTCGGTGCCTCGGGCCTCGTGCCGGGCACCCTGACGGCGGCCCTGCTCTTCGGGGCCTGTGCGGCGGTCTTCGGCCTCGGTGAGACCCTCTACCAGCCCACCGTGCCCGCCATGGTCAACGACCTCGCCCCCGACCACCTCCGTGGGCGCTACAACGCACTGATGAGCATCGCGTGGCAGTCCGCCTCCGTCGTGGGCCCGGTCGTCGCGGGCGTGCTCATCGGGCGTGGGTGGAACACGGCATACATCGGCATGCTTGTCGCAGGGTGCCTTGTCGTCGCCTGGCTGGCTCTGCGAGGCGAGCGTCGCCTGCCGGCATACGTCAACGGGGTCCGTGCGGCTGGCAGCGACGGGGCTCCGGCCGACCGGTTTTCGGTCTGAGGCCGGGCCCACCTACACTGGACCCGGCACCCCGCGTGGTGGTACCTCACCGAACTCCCCCAGGGCAGGAATGCAGCAAGGGCAGGCGAGCGCTTCCAGGTACGTGGGGTGTCTCCATGTCCGCGGGTCGAGCCGTCCCGGGCGCTCTCACCGCAACACGTGAATCGGCGGTCAGCCGCGGTGCGCCTCGTCGAGCACCCGGACCCGCCGACGCGCGTACGACGCGGTCCCCCAGGTCGCCAGCGCGAGCAGCAGCGCGCCGGTGCCTGGCTGACCCGCCGTGACGAACGCCGTCGCGGCCGTGCCCGCGGCCACCGTGATGAGCAGTGGCGTCGCGTACCAGAGCACCATCGTCGGCATCCCCCGCCCCGCCGCGAACAGGGACGCGGGCGGCAGCCCCCGGAACGCGGCGACCGCCTGGGTCAGCACGAGGAGACCGGTGAGCGCGAGCGCCCAGGCGATCCCGCGGAGCCCAACCGACGAACCAGCCAGCGTGGCGCCGGTCGCGACAACCAGGGTCAGTCCGACGGTGAGCACCCCTGGGACGACGAGGTGGGCCATGGCCTCGGTCCGGGCGTCGATCCCGAGCAGTGGCGGCGTGCCCGCGTTGTCTGCCTGCAGGCGCAGGCCCTCGGACCACGCCCCGACGCCGAAGTATCCGACGACGAGGCTGACGAAGGCGATGACGCTGGGGATCCCGGGCGCGCTGCCGTGGGCCAGCCCGTAGGCCGCGGCGGCGGTGAGGACCATCCCGGTGGCCAAGGAGCCCGGGGCCCGCCGCAGCCCGAGGGCGTCACGGGCCGCGACGACCCCGAAAGGCCCGTCCGCCGAGAGCCGCATCCGGCGGCCGCGGGTCGTCGGCGAGGCGATGTCGAGCCGGGCCGCGCGCAGGTCGCCGGCGAGCACCGCGCCGCCGACGGTCACGGCCCGCGCCGACTGGACCCGCAGTCCCGTGATGTGCAGCGCACGCAGCGAGCGCCGTGAGCGGAGGAGGACCGAGGCGCCGCGGTCTCCGGTCGGCCAGGAGCGCACCTGGCCGTGGAGCCACGCCCCGGCGACGGCGTGGCCCGCGAGCAGGCCCCCCGCCGCGGTGGGCAGCAGCACGAGGGCGCTGGTCACGCCGGCGATCGCGGTCCCCGCACCGAGGACGAGGCCGAACAGCAGGCCCCCGACGAGGCAGCCCAGCAGCCCGAGCCGCCACCAGCGGCGGAGCACCACGGCACGGTCGATCGGGCTCGTCGCGACGTGGTCGAGGTAGGGCAGCTCAGGCACGACCGGCCCGCGGATCCGGCCCGCCCGGAAGGCCAGGACGAGCAGCCCCGCGACGGCGACGAGGAGCGCGGCGATCCCGCGCGGGCCGGTGAGGTGGTCGGCGAGCCACGCGGGGTCGAGGAACCGGAAGAACGACTGTGCCGCGGGAACCCCGTAGGCGAGGGCCGCGATGCCGGCGACGTACACGGCATACAGCGCGTTCGACTCGCCTTGGGGGGCACCGCCGGTGATGACGTGGCGCGCGCGGGCGAGCCGGTCGGTGTCGCTGCCCATCCCGCTCACAGGGCAGTGATGTCGATGACCTTGTCGGCGATCGCCGCGGTCATGTCCGGGTCGTGGCAGGCGACCACGAGCGCCGTTCCGGCCTTCTTGCGGGCCAGGAGCAGGTCGGTGAGCACGCCGCGCTTGTGGGTGTCGAGCCGCTGCTCCGGCTCGTCGAGCAGGAGGACCCGGGCGGGCCGCAGCAGGACCATGGCGAGGTGGAAGAGCTGCTGCTGCCCCGACGACAGCTCGTGGGGGAAACGCTCGGCGAGGTGCCCGATCCCGAGACTCGCGAGGTCGTGCTCGGCCCGCTCGGCTGCCGCGGCATCGCGCCCCCACGTCGCGTCGATGAGGACGAGGTGGTCGACGAGGGTGAGGTCCCGGTATGCCGTGGGCGCGCCGATGAGGGCCGCGACGGCCCGGCGGGTCGCGGGCCTCCGCTCGTCGACGGGATCGCCGTCGAGCGTGACCGTGCCGCCGGACGGGTCGGTGGTGCCCGCGAGGATGCGCAGCAGCGTGGTCTTGCCGCTGCCGTTGGACCCCCGCAGGACGACGCAGCGGCCGGAGCGGACCGTGACGTCGGTGGGTGCGAGGAGCACGGAGTCCTCGATGAGCTTGGTCACCCCGGCCGCCCGGAGCGTCACCGGTGGCGGTGCCTCGGCGGCGGGGTCGCCCGAGCCGGCGTCGGCGCTCGACGGGCGCGCGGGATCTCGCCGGAACATCGGGTCCTCCCTTGTCGTCGACCATCCTCGCACCCCCACCGCGGGCCGCAGCTCGCGGTCCGAGGTGGGCGCCGAGGCGATACAGGCACGCGGCCGGGATCGGACCGGGCGTCGGAGGTGCGGGGAGTCAGCCGCCGCCGGGCTCGACACTCTCGGCGGACGGCAGGTGGTCGCGGGCCCACAGGGCGGCACTGGTCCGGTCGGGGACACCCAGCTCACGGAAGACCCGGCCCAGGTGGGCCTTGACCGTGCGCTCGCTGATGCCGAGTGCCCGCCCGATCTGCTTGTTGGCCAGTCCCTGGGCGACCAGGCGAAGGACCTGTCGCTCACGGTCGCTGAGGGCGCCGCCGGGCTGGCTGGAGGACGCGGGAGACGGCAGGAGCACTGCCGCGATCCGGGGGTCGAGGGGGACGTGACCGGCGGCGGCCGCGCGCACCGCGGCCACGAGCTCGCTGGGCTCGCAGTCCTTGAGGAGGTAGCCGATGGCGCCGGCAGAGATGGCCTCGCTGACCCGGGCGCGGTCGGAGAAGGAGGTGAGCACGACGATTCGCGCCGAGGGGGTCGCCGCGAGGATCTCGCGGGTGGCGGCGATCCCGTCCATGACGGGCATGGACAGGTCCATGAGGATCACGTCGGGGGTCGTCTCGGCGACGAGCTCCACGGCTTGCCTGCCGTCGCTGGCCTGACCGGCCACCGAGAGGTCGTCGTGGGCCCCCAGCAGGCCGGCGAGGCCCGCGCGCACCATCTGGTGGTCGTCGACGATGAACACCGACGTCATCGGGGCTCTCCTTCCGTGCGGGCAGCGACGGTCAGGCGCCAGCGGGTGCCGTGCCCCGGCGCCGTGGCGACCTCGAGCAGGCCACCCCCTTGCGCGGCGAGGTCGGAGAGCACCCGCAGGCCGAAGTGGGTCTCCCGCGGCGAGTCCAGCAGCTCCTCGGCGTCGAAGCCGGGCCCGTCGTCGACGATCTCGAGCACGACGTCGCCACCCTCGGCGCGCAGTGCGAGGGAGGCGGTGCAGGGAGCCGCGTGCTTCGCGACGTTGCGCAGGCACTCCTGGGCGACGCGGTGGACGAGACGCTGCCCGTCGCGGTCGAGGGGGAGGTCGTCGGCTTCGACGATGTCGGTCGTGATCGTCACCCCGCGTCCCCTCGCCGTCTGCGCGAGGTCGGTGAGGGCGGCGCCGAGACCCGAGCCGGTGAGGCTTGGGGGGTAGATGTCGACGAGGAGCGAGCGCAGGGCTCGCATGCTCGAGCGCACCGTGCCGGAGAGCTGGCGCAGCTCGTCGCCGAGGTCGGACCGGCCCGCCGAGTCGGCCCGCTCCGCGGTGGCCGCCACGGCGAACGAGGTGGCCGCCAGCTCCTGGACGGGACCGTCGTGCAGGGTGGCCGCGATGCGCTTGCGTTCCTGGGTCGAGGCGTCGACCGCCCGCTCGAGGAGGCGCTCGCGCTGCTCGGACGCGCGCCGCAGCCGCGACATGAGGTGCCACAGGATCGGCGCGAGCAGGACGACGAGAAGCAGGAGGGCACTGAGGGTCACTCCGGCGAAGCCGCGCCAGAGTGATTCGGAGCGCTTCTTCACGGAGTCGTAGGGCGTGTAGACCTCGAACAGCAGCTCGGCGCCGCTCGGGGTCCAGACCGGCCGGTAGACCTCGAGGAGCCGGTCGCCGACGACGTGGTCGAACTCGTTCTCGGACCGGCTGAGGTCCGAGATCTCGGCCACCGTCCGTGGATGGGCGAGGACGGCGAGCTGGTCGTCGCCGAGCACGAACCGCTGCCCGATGATCTGCGTGTTGTCGGAGAAGATGACCGTGCCGTCAGGCTTCCAGATCTTGACCCGGACGGCTCCCTGCCTGAGGACGTGGTCGCGCACGACCTGCCCCATCGTCGCCAGCGCCTTGGGGTCGCCGGTGATCAACCCGTCGGTGAGCACCGGCTGGATCACGCCGTCCGCCATGACTTCGGCGATGGACGAGGCATCGTTGACGGCCTCGCGCTCGGACAGCCGCAGGGCGGCGATCGAGCCGGCAACCCCGACCACAGCGAACACGAGCAGGGCCCCCGCGACGACCTGGGCGAAGATCCGCCCTCGCCGCAGGGCAGGCTGGCGCGTGATTCCCTCGGTGGGGCCGGAGGCGGTGACCCACGGCGGATCTCCCGCCGGCCCCCCCTGAACAGCAATGGGCAAGGTGTCCCACAACGACTCGACCCCACCATCCGGCGCATGCCGGACGGTGGGGGCTGAGTCGTGCGTGGCGGTCACTCAGCCCCCCGAGCCATGGCCACCGGAGCCGGACGAGCCAGAGCCGGACGTGTCCGAGCTGGACGAACCGGAGCTGGACGAGCCGGAGCTGGACGAGCCGGAGTTGCCAGAGCCCGACGTGCCGCTGGTCTTGGAGGGCAACGAACTGCCCGAGGCGGCTTCCTTGCCAGACGTGTCGGCCTCGCTCGAGGCGGCGGCCTTGCCCGAGGCGGCGGCCTTGCCCGAGGTGGCGGCCTTGCCCGAGGCGGCCTCGGTGCCCGGGCCCGACCGGCCGGAGCTCAGGGCGCCGCCGTGGTCGTCGCCCGGCTCGGTGGTGCGGGTGGCCCTGGCCTCGTCGCCGCCGCGGTCGTCGCCCGGCTCGGTGGTGGCGGTCGCCGTCGGGTCGACGCCGTGGTCGTCGACCGTGGTGCTCGTCCCGCTCGGCGTGGTGGCGCTGGCGCCGGGCTCGTCCGAGTGGTCGTCGGCGAGCTGGGCGAGGGCTGGGACCCGGACCGGGACGTCCTGGGAGAAGGAGGCGTTGCCCCAAAGCCCGAGGAGGGCGGGTACCGTCGCAGCCGTGACGACGGCGAGGTAGATGGTCTTGTGGTTCATGACATTCCTTCCCGAGCACTTTGATTGTGCTGTACGGATCGTGTCCCTGAGGCCAGATCTGCGGCCTCGGGTGTACTTTCCGTTCAGCCCCCGGCTGAAGTGGGGAGGCGAAGCGCGGTGCTGGTTGCTTCGTTGACCCTCACGATCCGCCACTCGGATGGGCCGACGCCATTGGGCGATGGTCGTAGTACCTCAGAGGGTCCCGGTGACCCTTCTGGGCCACTGGCCCGCGCCCGCGGCGCCGGTGCACAGCATACGGGGGCTGTCCGTGGCGGCGGTTAGGGTTCGGGGGTGAGCACCGCCCTCTACCGTCGCTACCGGCCGGAGACGTTCACCGACGTCATCGGGCAGGAGCACGTCACCGAGCCGCTGATGCAGGCGCTGCGGACCGGGCGGGTCAACCACGCCTACCTCTTCAGCGGGCCGCGCGGGTGCGGCAAGACGACGAGTGCCCGCATCCTCGCCCGCTGCCTCAACTGCGAGCGGGGACCCACCGCGACGCCCTGCGGGCAGTGCGACTCGTGCGTGGCACTCGCCCGGCGCGGTGCCGGCACCGTCGACGTCATCGAGATCGACGCGGCCAGCCACGGCGGCGTCGACGACGCCCGTGACCTGCGCGAACGCGCGTCCTACGGGCCGGCCCAGAGCCGTTACAAGATCTACATCATCGACGAGGCGCACATGGTGACGCCGCAGGGGTTCAACGCCCTGCTCAAGATCGTCGAGGAGCCGCCCGAGCACGTGAAGTTCGTCTTCGCGACGACCGAGCCCGAGAAGGTGATCGGCACGATCCGCTCGCGCACCCACCACTATCCCTTCCGGCTCGTCCCCCCGGCGCGGCTCACCGCTTACATGGCGCAGCTCTGCGACAAGGAGGGCGTCACGGTGGCCCCCGGGGTGCTCGGGTTCGTCACCCGCGCCGGTGGGGGCTCGGTCCGCGACTCGCTCTCCGTGCTCGACCAGCTCATCGCCGGCTCGGGTGAGGAGGGCCTGACCTATGAGGGCGCCGCCGCGCTCCTCGGCTTCACCGACGGCGAGCTGCTCGACGCGACGATCGACGCCCTGGCGGCCGCCGACGGCGCGGCCGTCTTCACCCAGATCGACCGCGTCATCGAGTCGGGGCACGACCCGCGGCGGTTCGTCGAGGACCTCCTCGAGCGGCTGCGCGACCTCATCATC
>JBBRZC010000166.1:0-7979 GCA_038237075.1 Actinomycetales bacterium | reverse complement strand
TGCTCCCCCGGTTGGACTCGAACCAACAACCTGCCGATTAACAGTCGGCTGCTCTGCCAATTGAGCTACAGGGGAATGCGGCTTGGCGCGCGGGAAACAGTAGCAAAGGATGCACAGCCGAGAGAAAACGGCCCGGCCTGCCCGGACCACGGGCCCCACGTGCTGCGGTAGAAGCCGCGCTTCTTGGCAGCTCGGCCCCCGGAACGCGGCTGCCACCGCAACACGTCGAGCACGGCGTCAGGCTGCGCTGGCGCGGGCTGGTCAGGACGGCATACCGACCTGTTCGCGGAGCCACGCGAGCGCCATGGCGGAAGCGGCCGCGACCTCGTCGTCGTCGCGTACCCCGCGTCCGAGGACCACCTGCTCGAGCAGCTCACCCGTCGCCAGGTCCTGGCGGATCACCGCCCGGCCGGTGCGCCGCCCGCTGAGCTGGAGCTCCTCGGCGAGGACCACGCTGGCCTGGACCCTCTCGCGCAAAGTCTGGAGGAACAGCTGCTCGTCACCCATGCGCCACTGCCCGGGCCGGCCCCGGTCAGCCCACGTGACGGTCAGCGACGAGGTCTCGCGGCTCCACGACCCGGCGTCCACCTCGTGCCAAGGCCGCCTCCAGCTGGTCACGTGGTCGGGGCCGACGAGGACCAGCGCGTGGTTCGTCGCGACGAGCCACGCCTGGGTGTCGAGGTCCAGGGCCCCACCCAGGACGCGCTCACCGTGAGCCAGCTTGACGCCCCCGGCGACCTCAGGAGGCACCGGGTCTGTCCGGCGAAGTCCCTTGAGCGAGAAGCGCATCAGTCCTCCTCATGGTCGCGCATCGAGGCCAGCTGCCGCTGGAGGTCCTGCAGCTGCGTGGCGAGGCCGCGCTGCCGCACGGGGTCGGGGGTGCCGGCGCGGTCGAGCCGGCGGAGCTGGCTCATCGCGTCGTCGATGCGGCGAGTCAGCGCCGCCTCGCGCAGGCGCAGCGGCAGCGACGCCGCGTAGCGCCGGCTCGGCAGCCCCGTGGCGCGGTCCATCGTCACCGGCAACGCGGCGACCGCCAGCTCGGCGACGAGGGGATGGACGGCAGCGGGGGCGGCCCCGACTACGGCGTCAGCCCAGGCCGCGGTGCCGAGGCCGGGCCGGATCCCGCCGGCACCCACCATGGCCTCGAAGACGGCACGGTGGGCCGGCGCGCTGAACGCCGACCCCCCAAGCGCCTCGAGGGCATCGAGGTCGCCCCGGTCGAGCAGCGATGGGAACTGGAGGGCGACCTGGAGCAGCTGCCGCTCCACGAGGACGACCGGGTCGCGCAGGTCGGGACGCGGCAGCGCGTCGCTCAGCTCGGCGGCGGTGGGTTCGAGCGACGCCTCGGACGGCTCCGGGTGGCCGTCCCGCTCACCGCCAACCTCGGGGTATGCCGTGTGGCTGGCGGCGCTTGCGGCGTCCCCGGCGGTCGCGGGTCTTCCGGCGTCCGTGGCCTTGCCTGCCGCGCCGGCGTTCGCGGACTTCGCGGACCTCGCGGACCTCTCTGCCCGGCTGACTTCGGCGATGACGGGCTCGACCTCGACGCCGAGCAGGCCCGCGAGGACCCGTGCGTACTCGGGCCGCAACGACCGGTCCCGGATCCTCGCGACGATCGGGGCCCCGGCCCGCATCCCCTGGACGCGACCCTCCGCGGTGTCCAGGTCGAACCGGCCGAGCGTCGTCCGCAGGGCGAACTCGAACAGTGGGACGGCATCCTCGACGAGCGCCCGCACGGCGAGGTCGCCCTCGGCCTGGCGCAGCTCGCAGGGGTCCTTGCCCGACCCCTCGACGGCGACGAACGACTGGGAGGCCCACCGCTGGTCCTCGTCGAAGGCCCGCATCGCCGCCTTCTGCCCGGCGGCGTCGCCGTCGAAGGTGAAGATGACCTTGGCGGGGGCCAGGTCGGCCTCGTCCCGCATGATCCGGCGCAGCGTCTTGATGTGCTCGACGCCGAACGCCGTGCCACAGGTGGCGATGGCCGTCTCGACCCCGGCGAGATGACAGGCCATGACGTCGGTGTAGCCCTCGACGACGACCGCTGTCCGGTCGCGCGAGATGGCCTTCTTCGCGGAGTCGAGCCCGTAGAGCACGGTCGACTTCTTGTAGATCGGCGTCTCCGAGGTGTTGAGGTACTTCGCCTCCACCCGGTCGTCGTCGAA
Organism: Actinomycetales bacterium; assembly: GCA_038237075.1. Classification (GTDB taxonomy): domain Bacteria; phylum Actinomycetota; class Actinomycetes; order Actinomycetales; family Dermatophilaceae; genus Lapillicoccus. The sequence continues at coordinate 5,820 of JBBRZC010000166.1, read as the reverse complement.
GAGGCGCCGGGCACCGAAGCCGACGCAGTCGCCGGTGATGTCGCGGATCGGCCAGACGAGCCGGCCGCGGAACCGGTCGTAGAGGCCCCGACCGCCTCGCCCCGACAGGCCGCCGACCACGAGCTCGTCGTCGCTGAACCCCTTGGAGCGCAGGTGCCGGGTGAGGTCCTCACCGCCGCGGGGCGCGAAGCCGACCCCGAAGAGCCGCGCCGTCGCGCTGTCGAAGCCACGGGCCCGCATGAAGTCGCGGGCGGCGCGGGCCATCGGCAGCTCGATGAGCTGCTCGGCGTAGAACTCCTGCGCCACCCGGTGCGCCTCGACGAGCCGCGAGCGCTTGCCGACGCCCTCGTCGCGCGGCCGGGCACCGCCGTCCTCGTAGCGCAGCTCCACGCCGACCTTCTGGGCCAGCCGCTCGACCGCGTCGCTGAAGGTCAGATGCTCGACCTTCTGGACGAAGGAGATGACGTCGCCACCCTCACCGCAGCCGTAGCAGTGGTAGTACCCGTTCGTCGGGTTGATGTTGAACGAGGGGCTCTTCTCGTCGTGGAAGGGGCACAACCCCACGAGGCTGCTCCCAGAGCGCCTCAGCGTGACGTGCTCGCGCACGACGTCCTCCAGCGACGACCGCTCCTTGACGGTCGCGACATCCTCCGCCCTGATCAGACCCGCCACGCACGCCTCCTCGTCGGGCCCGAGTCTAGGCGGTGGCCCCGACCGCGCCCGCGGCCCGTGTGAGCGAGACGTCGCGGCCGTGGCTCAGGGCCAGGACCGGCGTCCGCTCCCCGCGCGGCTGAGCGCCATGGCGCGGCTGTCAGTCAGCGACGCGACCTGGTCGACGACGACGCGCAGCCGCTCGGCGTCGTCGGCCGCCTCCGCGAAGTCGACGGCGAGGTCGGGGTCGAGACGCGACGGGTCGGCGCCGTAGCCCTCGACCAGCTCGGTGACGACGTCGCGCTGCCCGGTCATCACGGCGACCCGCTCGTCGGCGAACATCACGAAGTAGGCCGCGACCGCCTTGAGCACCGAGCACTCCGCCCGCGCCTCGTCGGGCACGACGAGGTCGGCGCCGTAGCGGGTCAGCGGGCCCGGACCGTGCCTGGCCCGGGTGGCCTGCTCGACGTCGAGGACGAACCTGCCGATGAGTCGGCTCGTCATGTCCTTGAGCGCGGCGAGGTCACCGCGGGTGCCCCCGTATGCCGTGGGGATGGTGCCCGTCGCGAGCAGCCGGTCGAGTGCAGCGGCGAGCTGCTCCTCGCTCAGGTCGGGGGCGTAGGTCTCCCGCGCCACGGCGGCGACCTGGCTCATGTCGGTGCGGCTGTGCAGCGCCCGCGGGTCGATCCGCCCCGAGGCGATCGCGTCCTCGACGTCGTGCACCGAGTAGGCGACGTCGTCGGACCAGTCCATGACGTCGGCCTCGAGGCAGCGCGCGCCCGGGGACGCGCCGGACCGGAACCACTCGAAGACCGGCAGGTCCGCGGCATACACGCCGAACTTCGTCGGTGCAGCGCTGGACCCGCCGCGGGTCCACGGGTACTTCGTCGCGGCGTCGAGGCTGGCGCGGGTGAGGTTGAGACCGGCCGGACGCCCGTCGGGGTGCGAGCGCTTGGCCTCGAGCCGGGTGAGGATGCGCAGCGTCTGGGCGTTCCCCTCGAAGCCGCCGACGTCGGCCGCGATGGTGGCCAGCGCCGTCTCCCCGTTGTGGCCGAACGGCGGGTGGCCGAGGTCGTGGGCGAGGCAGGCGGTGTCGACGACATCGGCGCTGCACCCGAGCGCCGCCCCGAACTCGCGCCCGATCTGCGCCACCTCGAGGGAGTGCGTCAGCCGGTTGCGGACGAAGTCGTCACTGCCGGGCTGGACCACCTGGGTCTTCGCCGACAGGCGCCGCAGCGAGGCGGAGTGGATCAGGCGCGCCCGGTCGCGGGCGAAGTCGTCGCGGTCCGCCCGCTTGTGGGCCGGGTCCTCGGCGACCCACCGCTCGCGGTCGCGCTCGCCATAGCTGCCCACGGCAGCGACGGTATGCGGTGCGGCCGGGGTCATACTGCCGGGCCGGCTCAGCGGGAGGCCCGCACCCGCACGAGGTGGCCGACGACTCCCGGCAACCAGCCGCGCTCCTCGTTGAGCCAGCGCGCGGCGACGAGGTTGGACGGGACGACGACGAAGTCGTCACGCCCGCCGGCGACGGCGAGGTCGGTGCCGAACGCGTCGGTGACGAGGGCCCAGGACAAGTCGGTGTGCCGGTCGAGGTGCTCGCCGACGCCGATGGCGAACCGCTCGACGATGGCGTCATGGCCCTCGCGCTTGCGCACCGGGGTGTCGAGCCAGCCGGTCATCGCGGCGTCGAAGGCCCGACCGAGCGCGGCGAGGTCGCCGACGTCGATACCGGCCTCCTCGAAAGCGGTCCGGCCGCGGGCGATCCGCTGCTGCTCCTCGACACCGACGCGCCGGATGACCGGACGCAGCGGCAGGTCCGGGGTCTGCTCGTCGGTCTGCGGCTGGGTTCCGCGGGTCTCGGGGAGCGCCTCGACCCGCGCCGGTGATTCGTCCTTGTTGCGTGAGAACCAGGCCACCGGGTCAGCCTAGACCGGTCGGTCGTTGGTTCGGGATCTGGTCCGTCGCCTGTCGTCCGGTGACGCGGAGCCGGCGCCGCCGCTGCCCGTCGGAGACTCAGCCGCCTCGGCAGCAGCCGCGGCGGCCCGCGCGACCCAGGTCGGCGTCCGGCCGTAGCGCTGGCTGGGGATGAGCCGGCCCGCCGCGCAGTCCTGCACGAGCTGCGCCATCCGGGCGTCGTTGGTCGCCTGCTGCCGGGCCGTGGTCACCCAGGACACGCAGACCCGGCGGTAGCCCTCCGTGGCGCCGGCCCAGAACGCGCTCGCCGCGGGGCTGGCGGCGAGCAGCGCGGCATACCCCTCGGGCAGGACGAGCGCACCCGGCTGCTCGTAGGCGTAGATGCCCTGCCGGTCGGGCCTGCGGCGGGCGTGTGCTGCGAACCCCATCGGGCGCATCCGGCCCTGCGCGGTGAGCCGCTCGACGAGCTCGAGGTTGACGTTGCTCCACGTGCTCGATGCCTTGCGCGGGGTCCACCGCTGCCGGACCGCGGCGTCGTCGAGGCGCTGGACCTGGCTGTCGATCCACCCGAAGCAGAGGGCCTCGGGCACGGCAAGCTCCCACGTGAGCCCGCGGTCGGGGACGTGCTTCTTGTTCAGCCCCATCCAGAGCTCGGTTGCGCTCTCGTGGTGCTCCTCGAGCCACGCCCTGAAGTCCTCGGGCCCGTCGAAGAACAGCGCCGGGCGCTCGGGGGTGCCGCCGTGCCGCGCGCCCACGTCAGCCGCCTGACACCGACAGCTCGGCCTCGGCCACCGTGGCGGCGTGGGCGGCGCTCAGCTCGCGCGAGTCGAGCCAGCCCTCGGGCAGGATCACCCGGCGCGGCGAGCCGGCCCGGCCGCGCTGCCCCTCGGCGGCCTCCCCCGGCCACGGCGCGCTCGGGTCGAGGGTCTCGAGCAGGCGGTCGAGGGCGGCCATCGAGTCCACGAGCGCGAGCGAATGGCGCACCGTGGACCCGGCCGGGAAACCCTTGAGGTACCACGCGATGTGCTTGCGGATGTCGCGGCAGGCGTGCTCCTCGCTGCCGTGGAAGTCCGCGAGGTATGCCGTGTGGCGGCGCAGCGTGTCGGCCACCTCGGCGAGGGTCGGCCGGACCCGCACCGTCGACCCCGCGAAGGCGGCGGCGAGGTCGGTGAAGAGCCACGGCCGCCCGAGGCAGCCCCGGCCGACGACCACGCCGTCGCACCCGGTCTCGGCGACCATGCGCAGGGCGGACTCGGCCGACCAGATGTCACCGTTGCCGAGCACCGGGATGCCCGTGACCGTCTCCTTGAGGGCCCGGATCGCGGACCAGTCGGCGGTGCCGGAGTAGGCCTGCGCCGCGGTGCGCGCGTGGAGCGCGACCGCCTGCGCGCCCTCGGCCTGGGCGGCGAGCCCGGCGTCGAGGTAGGTGAGGTGCCGGTCGTCGATGCCCGTGCGCATCTTCACCGTCACGGGCACGTCGCCCTTTGCGCCTTCCTCGACGACGGCGCCGACGATGGAGCGGAAGAGCTCCCGCTTCCACGGCAGCGCCGCCCCGCCGCCCTTGCGCGTCACCTTGGGCACCGGGCAGCCGAAGTTGAGGTCGATGTGGTCGGCCAGGTCCTCGCTCACGAGCATCCGGGCCGCGGCGCGGGCCGTCGCCGGGTCGACGCTGTAGAGCTGGATCGACCGGGGGTGCTCGCCGGGGTCGTGCTCGATGAGGCGCATCGACTCGGGCGAGCGCTCCACGAGGGCGCGCGAGGTGATCATCTCGCTGACGTAGAGCGAGGTCGCGCCCGAGGCTCCCCCGAGCGCGTGGCCGTCGTCGCCGTACTCGCGGCACAGCCGCCGGAACGCCCGGTTGGTGATCCCTGCCATCGGGGCAAGCACCACCGGCGACTCGATGACGTGCCGGCCGATCTGCAGCGGGGGCAGGACGGCGGTCGGGGTGCGGGGGGCGTCGGTCACGGCAGTCATGGCGAGGCCATCTTCCCATCCCCCGCCGCGACCTCCCGCGCCGCGACCGCCTCGGCCTCCACCGAGCGGACGAGCCCGAGGATCACGGCGGCGAGCCGCTCCGGCTGGTCGAACCCGACGAGGTGACCGGCCCAGGGCACGAGAGCGACCCGTCCCCGCGGCGCGGCGCGCGCGTAGCGACGGGCGTGCACGACGAGCTGGTCGAACCGCCCGCCGGTGACGAGCACGGGGCAGGTGACCGCCCGGAGCATTCCGGGGCGGCAGCGCGCGATGACCTCGCGCCACGCGGCCGCCGTCGGCGTGAAGAAGTAGCCGCCGGCGATGACCGGGTCGATGAGCTCTGCGGGGTAGAGCGCCCGCAGCACCCGGTCGTTGACCCGGGTCATCCGCTCGGTGCCGGCCCGGTCGGTCAGCTCGGCGACGGCCCGGTATGCCGTGGCGCCCAGCCCCGTGGGCACGGCGGCGCTGCCGAGCAGGACGAGGCCGTCGAGCCGCCGCGGGAAGGTCGCGGCATACGCCATCGCGGTGTAGCCGCCGAGCGAGTGCCCGACGAGGACGGTGCCGGCCGGCGGGACGCCGGACGAGCTCGGCGATTCGACGGCCGCCGCGATGGCGCCGACCGCCCGGTCCAGGGTGAACGGCTCGGCGACCCGGGCGCCGTGACCGGGCAGGTCCGGCAGGACCAGGTCGACGAAGCCCTCGAGGAAGGGGACCTGCGGCATCCACTGGGTGTGGGACAGACGGGAGCCGTGCACGAGCACGAGACGGGTGGCCGGGGGGGAGCCGGCCCCGATGTGCGTCGGGGGTGGGGCCGACCGTCCCCGCCAGCCGGACGGCATACCGGCTCTCAGCAGCCGACCAGCCGCTGCGCGAGGTAGCCCTCGACGTGGTCGAGGCCGACCCGTTCCTGGGCCATGCTGTCCCGCTCGCGGATTGTTACCGCGTGGTCCTCGAGAGTGTCGAAGTCCACGGTGACGCAGAACGGAGTGCCGATCTCGTCCTGGCGGCGGTAGCGCTTGCCGATGGCGCCGGCGTCGTCGAAGTCGACGTTCCAGTGTCGGCGCAGCCGGGCCGAGAGGTCGCGGGCCTTGGGGCTGAGGTCGGCGTTGCGCGACAGCGGCAGGACCGCGGCCTTGACGGGGGCGAGCCGGGGATCGAGGCGCAGGCTGACCCGCTTGTCGACGCCGCCCTTGGTGTTCGGGGCCTCGTCCTCCGTGTAGGCGTCGACGAGGAAGGTCATCAGCGAGCGGCTCAGGCCGGCCGCCGGCTCGATGACGTAGG
>JBBRZC010000165.1:0-7992 GCA_038237075.1 Actinomycetales bacterium | reverse complement strand
TGACGACGACGCCGTCGTAGCCGAGCTGCTTGCGCAGCAGCCCGTTGACGATCTGCTGGTTGTAGCCGAAGCCGACCTCCTCGACGGCCTCGCCGTCCACCTCGAGACCGACAGGCATTCCGTAGTAGGGCATGATCGCCGAGGTCCCGGCGGCGACCATCGCGGGGAACGGCGAGAGGTGGTCGGCGAACCGCCCTCCGCTGTAGACCTGCTCGCGGCCGTAGGGGAAGTGGGCGTCCTCGCCGTCCTTCTGCGGACCGCCGCCGGGGAAGTGCTTGCTCGTGCACGCCACACTGGTGGGCCCGAGCGAGTCGCCCTGGAAGCCACGGAGGTATGCGACTCCCAGCTCGGTCACGAGCTCGGGGTCCTGCCCGAACGTCCCGGCCTGCCGGGCCCACCGGGGCTCGGTGGCGAGGTCGAGGGTGGGGTGCAGCGCCGCCCGGATCCCCACGGCGACGTACTCCTGCCGGGCGATGTCGGCGAAGCGGCGCACCACCTGCGGGTCGCGCAGCGCCGCGAAGCCGAGCGGCTCCGGCCACTGCGAGAAGGCTCCAGCCGCGAAGGACACTCCCGAGTTCTCGTGGAAGGCGTGCCGCGGGTCGCTCGACACGGTGACGGGTATGCCGTGCGGCGTCGACTCCGCGACCCGCTGCAGGGCGTTGTGCCAGCGGGCCGCCATGCGGGCGTCGCGCAGTACGTGGACGTTGAAGTGGTTGATGAGCTTGCGCTGGACCACGTCACTCGTCCCCGACTTGCTGATCGCCCCCGGGCCCTCGAGCACGGAACCGTCCTCGCCGGCCTCGATGACGGTCTGGAACATCAGCCCCGCCTTCTCCTCGAGCGACAACCGGCTGAGGAGGTCCTCGACGCGCTCGTCCACGGCGAGCTGGGGGTTCTCGTAGGGGTCCATGACGCCGTTGCCGTTGAGGTCACGGAACGGAACGCCGTCGGGACTGGTCAGGCGGGGCGTGGCCATCAGGCCCCGGCGCCGAACTGCTCGATGCCGATGACGGGCCGCAGCACGCGCTCGGCGTCCCTGCCGCAGAAGGCCCGTCGAACGACGTTGTCGCCCAGCACGTTGCCGATGGACCCCATGACCATCGCCTGGTCGAGGGAGAGGTAGCGGCGGGCCACGGTGCCGGAGCGGGTCGCGACCGCGTCGAAGAAGCCGCCCGTGCCATAGGCCTTGAGCTCGTGCTGGATGCCGACGAGGTTGGCGAAGGCAGCCTGTGGCTCGTGCATCATCGCGAGGAAGGAGGCGTGTGGCGTGACGACGCCGTCGCCGAACTTCGGGGCGGGGTTGGTGCCGGCACGGCACGCTCCGAACCCGGCGTCGACGTTGGTCTTCTCGCGGTCGGAGAAGTAGCCCTCCGGGTTGAGGCCGAGCTGGTCGACGCCGTACTCGCGGTAGCCGGCGAACGGGTCGCTGGACGGCGAGAAGCCCCAGTAGCCGTAGCGCGCCTCGAGGAGACCGTGCTCACGCTGGGCGCGCACGTGGAGGGGATGGTTGACGCCCCAGCTGCGCGGCGCCCAGGAGGACTCGGGGACGAACATGTCGGGCATGAGCTCCTCGAACATGCTGCCACCCCAGCCCGGCACGATCTTCATGCCGCGGTAGGGGTAGGCACCCTCGAACACGTCGGTGCCGAGGTAGGTCCTCGTGACGCCGACCGCCTGGCTCTCCTGCCAGCTCCAGTCACAGCTGTTGGGGAAGGTCCGCCAGAGCGCGTAGTACTGCCGGCCGGGGATCTGTCCCCGCAGGATGCCGAGGTAGGTCGTGATCCGGGTCTCCGATACCGTCGTGTCGTAGTGGTGGTTCGTGTACCAGACGTCGGGGCCGACGCCGATGTGGTTGCCCGTGAAGGTGCTCGACCCGGAAGGTGGTGCCGCGTCGTAGAAGCCGCCGTGGATGAGGCCGCCCGGACGCGATGCGGCGACGTCGTGGAACATGTCCCAGCGCATCCGGGCGGAGATCTTCTCGGCGAGGGGAGCGGCAGCCCGGTCGGCGTTGACGACGACCCGCAGCGCCGCCCCGAGCCAGCCGTTGTCGATGCTGGACAGGAAGGGGTAGACGCGGCTGCCGTCGGTGGGCCACGTCGTGAGGACGGTGGCCGTCGCCTCGTCGTACCAGTTGTAGTACATGCCGCTGGGCTCGTGGTGCTGCATCCGGTCGATGGTGCCGAGGGTCTGCAGGAGACGCCGGGTGCACTCGCCGCGGGAGATGATCTCGAGCTCGCGGGCGACGACCGCGCTCCACAGGTAGCCGGCGATGTTGGTCGGGGAGGTGTAGCCCGACCGGTCCGCGACACCGAGTCCCTCGGAGATGTTGTCCGCGGGAAGCCCGGTCCGGGCGTCGGTCATCGCGACGAGGCTGCGCCACGTGTCGGTGGCCCACGTGCGCACCCGGGCGGGTCGGACGGCATACCGGTCGTCCGAGGTCAGGAGGGTGGGTGCCTGGAGCAGGGTGGCGGCCGGCGCCCCCGCGGGCGAGGCAGCCGCCCGCGTCCCGCCGAGGGCGACGGCGCCTGCGGTGGCGGCAGCCCCGACGAGGAGCTGGCGCCTGTTGGGGATGAATGCTGACGAGGTCGGTGCGGACATGGGTGGAGCACCTTTCGAGTGGGTTGGGCTCACTTGATTCCGGTGGTGGCGATGCCTTCGATGAAGCGGCGCTGGAAGACCATGAACACGAGCAGGATCGGCAGCACGACGACTGTCGCGCCGGCGAGCAGGAGCCCGTACTGCGTGCTGTTCTGGCCGGTGGAGTAGAGCGCCAGCGCGACGGGCAGGGTGTAGTGCTCCTCGGTCTGCGCCACGACGAGCGGCCAGAGGAAGTTGTTCCAGCTGCCGAGGAAGGTGAGGATGCCCAGCGTCGCCAGGGCCGGTCCGCAGAGCGGCAGGAAGATGCGGGCGAAGATCCTCAGCTCGCCGGCGCCGTCGACGCGGCCCGCGTCGAGGAGGTCGCGCGGCAGGCCGAGGAAGAACTGCCGCATGAGGAAGACGCCGAAGGGGCTGACGAGGAAGGGGAGGATCAGCCCCGGCATCGAGTCGATGAGGCCGGCGTTGGCGACAAGGACGAAGAGCGGCACGAAGGTCACGACGCCCGGGATCATCAATGTCGTCATCACCGCCGTGAAGATCACCTTCTTGCCCTTGAAGTCCAGCAGCGCCAGGGCGTAGCCGAGCATCGAGCAGAACAGGAGGTTCCCGATGGTCACGACGACGGCGACGATGGTCGAGTTGACGAAGTAGGTGGAGAACTTGAGCCGGGAGAACAGCTGGGTGTAGTTGTCGAGGCTGGCACTGTTGGGCCACCACGTCGGCGGCGCCTGCCGCAGCTCGCCCTCGCCCTTGAAGCTGCCGAGGATCATCCAGATGAACGGGGAGATGACGACGATCAGGGCGACGGTCAGCAAGACGTAGAGCCACCAGCGGTTTCCGGGCCGGGATCGGCGTCTGCGGGAACCCGGCGCCGGCCTCGTCTCGCGGGTCTGGGTGTGGGTCTGGGTCGTGGTCATATCAGCACCTCACGTGTTCTCACGCAGCAGTCGGAACTGCACGGCGGTGACGATCGCGATGACGACGAAGATGATGTAGCTCACCGAGGACGCGAAGCCGTAGTTGCCGAACCCGAACTGCTTGTACGTGTACATCGACATGGAGATCGTGCTGTTGAGCGGACCTCCGCTGGTCATGACGAACGGCTCCTCGAAGAACTGGAGGTAGCCGATCGCGGTCGTCACGGAGACGAAGAGCATCGTCGGGCGAAGCATCGGCAGGGTGATGTGCCGGAACCGTTGCCACGCGTTGGCCCCGTCGATCGAGGCCGCCTCGTGGAGCATGAACGGGACCGCCTGCAGGCCGGCGAGGAAGATGATCATCGCCGTCCCGAAGTTGCGCCACGTCGCCATCATGATGAGCGCCGGCATCGACCAGCTCGGGTCGCCGAGCCAGTTGGGTCCGGTGATGCCGACCCAGCCGAGCACCGTGTTGATGAGGCCGAAGTCCTGCTGGAGCAGGAAGCGCCACACGACGGCCACGGCGACGATCGAGGTGATCACCGGGGTGTAGAAGCCAAGCCGGAAGAGGCCGCGGAACCTCGTGATCCCCTTGTCGAGGACCACGGCGGCGGCCAGGGCGAGCCCCAGCGTGAGGGGCACCCCGACGACGACGAAGTATGCCGTGTTGCGCGCCGCCTGGAGGAACACCGGGTCGCTGAGGGCCCGGGTGTAGTTGCCCAGCCCGATGACGTTGACGGAGAACGGGTGGCGCAGGTCCTTGGCCCGGGTGTCGGTGAAGCTCATGAAGAGCGACTGGACGACGGGCCAGGCCGTGAAGGCGAGGAAGAGGAGGCAGAACGGGATGGCGAGGACCCAGGCGGCCCGGCCCTGGCTGCGTCCTGCCCGACCGGGGCGCCCCGGCCCGCCGGAACCCCTCCCGCCGGGACCCCGCCAGCCGGACCGGGGTCCGGCCGCGTCCTGGGGGTCGGATCGCCCACGCGTGCTCGCGTGGGCGGTCGAGCTGGTCGCGGTCACTTCGAGCCGGTCCCGATCGAGTCGGCCTGCGTCTGGGTCTCCTTGAGCGCGGTCGCCGGGTCGGCGCCGGTCTTGGTGACCTTCTCGACCTGGGTGTCGAAGCCCGAGACGACCTGCTCCCACGTGCCGAACGACGGCGGGGCCTGGGCGGTCTTGAGCTGCGTGCCGAAGGTGGCGAGCTTCTCGTCCGAGGAGAGGGCGGGGTCGGTCCACGCGGCGGTGACCGACGGGAGGTCGGTCGACGCGGCATACCACTTGGCCTGGACCTTGGGGTCGGCGAGCCACTGCACGAACTTCCATGCGCTGTCGCGGTTCTGGCTGCTCTTGAAGACGACGAAGTTCGAGCCGCCGACGAAGGAGGACGAGGTCTTCTTGGCGGGGACCTGCATGACGCCGTACTTGCTCTTGAAGTCCGCGCCGCCGACCTTCTCGACCGCCGACATCATCCACGGGCCGGAGATGAACATCGGCACCTTGCCGCTGACGAAGTCGGGCTCCGTGGTCGGGGTCGCCGGGGCCGCCTTGTCGGAGATGCCCTCGGCGAAGTACGACTGGTAGTACTTCAGCGCGTCGAGGATCTCGGGGGAGTCGAAGTTGTAGGCCTTGCCGCCGTCCTTGGTGAGGTCCGCGCCGTTCGACCATGCGAAGGGCATCACGGACTGCCACGACCCGGTGCCGCCGGCCTGGAAGCCCATACCCCACTTCGCGCCGGCCTTGGTCTGCATCGCCTTGGCCATCGCCTTGAGGCCGTCCCAGTCGGTCGGCGGCGTGGCGAAGCCGGCCTTCGCGGCGAGGTCCTTGCGGTAGTAGACGAGGCGCGTCTCGACGTACCAGGGGATGCCGAACGACTTGCCGGCCACCTCGGTGGTCTTCTGCGCGCCGGGGAAGAACGCCGACGTGTCGATAGAGGCGGGCGTCGGGTCGAGCGCGCCGAGGCCGGCGAACTCGCCCATCCACGTGGTGCCGACCATCGCGGCGTCGGGGGTCTTGTTCGCGGTGATCGCGGTGGTGAACTTGTCGTGCGCGGCGTCCCACGGGATGCCCGTGACGGCGACCTTGACGCCGGGGTTGCTCGCCTCGAACTCCTTGGCCAGGGCCGGCAGCTTCTCGCCCTCGGCCCCCATGGCCCACACCGTGATGGTGCCGCTGGCCTTGCCGCCGCTGATGGCTTGAGCGGTGGCTCCGCCGGTGGCGCTCTCGTCTGCGCGGCCGCAGGCCGACAGGGCCAGGGCCGCCGTCGTCAGCGTGACGACCGCGAGGGTTCTTCTGCTGGTCAACATGTGGTTCTCTCTTTCGTGGGGGACTTCGGTGCAGAGAAGGTCGTATGCCGGGTGGACGCCGGCTCGGGGCAGCCGCAGCTGGCGCGCAGGACCACCTCGGTGGGGAGCAGGTGGAGGCCGTCCGTGACGGGCGCACCGGTGAACCGCTGGTGGAGCCGGTCGGCGGCGAGGGCCCCGAGCTCGTGGACGGGGTGGCGCACCGTGGTGAGGCTCGGCTGGATGTAGCGGGCCGTCATGACGTCGTCCCAGCCGACGACGGCGACATCCCTCGGGACACGGATCCCGCCGTCGCGCAGCCCGACCATGATCGAGAGGGCGAGCTCGTCGTTGGCGCAGACCATTGCGTCGGCCCGCACCGTGCCGGTGACGAGCCGCTCCGCCACGGCCGCGCCCTCGGCCTCGCGGAAGGGCACCGCCAAGGCCGCGCGGGGGCGCCGACGCATCCGGGTGTGGGCGTCCACGAAGCCGCGGTAACGGTCACGGACGTCGGCCGCCAGGTCCGGGTCACCGACGAACAGCAGCCGCCGGCGGCCATGGTCAACGAGGAGGTGAGTGGTGAGCGCCATGGCGCTGTCGTGGTTCTCCGCGACGATCGCCTCGGCGCCGGCGACGGGGTCACCCGCGATGACAACGACGGGCTTCGTGCCCTGCAGGCCGCGCAGGACCTCGCGCGGCACGGTGTCGGTGCCGAGGACGGCGATCCCGTCGACGTGGGCGGCGAGCTGCCGCACGGCTCGCCCGAGGTCGCGCTTGCCGGCCGCGAGGAGGACGAGGACGCTCTGCCCGAGCTCGGCGGCGCGAGACTCGAAGCCCAGGAGCAGCTCGGAGTAGTAGGGGCCGGTGAGCTCGGGGAGGACGAGTCCATGGGCCTCGTGGTGGCGCACCGCCAGGCTGCGAGCCGCGCCGAGTGGCACGTAGTTGAGCTCGGCCACCGCGTCGAGGACCTTGCGCCGGGTGGAGTCCGAGACGACGGCCGACCCTTGGAGGACGCGGGACACCGACGCGATCGAGACGCCCGCGCGGTCGGCGACCGAGTAGATCGTCGAGGCCGACCGGGACTGCGATGGCGCCATGTCTCCCGTGCTCCCTTGCGCGGTGGCGCTCACGAATCGTGCGTAAGCGCTTACAGATGATTTCCACGAGTGTGCCCGACGATGGGATGGGATGCAAGGGCACCGGGTTCGTGGCGGCTCGGTTCGGGTAGCGTCGGCCCATGCAGACTCGCCGCCTCGGGCGCCTCGGTCACCAGAGCTCGGTCCTCATCTATGGCGCCGCGTCGTTGAGCGATGTCGACCAGGACCGCGCGGACGCCTCGATCCAGGAGGCGATCGACGCCGGGATCAACCATTTCGATGTCGCCGCGGACTACGGCGACGCCGAGCTGCGGCTGGGGCCCGCGATGCCCCGGATCCGCGACCACATCTTCCTCGCGACGAAGACGGGTCTGCGCACCGAGGAGGAGGCCTGGGCGCAGATCAACGCCTCACTCGAGCGGCTCCAGACCGACCACGTCGACCTCATCCAGCTCCACGCCGTCTGCGACCTCGAGAACCTTGACCTGCTGACCCGTCCCGGCGGCGGCCTCGCGGCGGCGATCCGGGCGAAGGAAGAGGGGCTGGCGGGGGCGGTCGGCATCACCGGGCACACGCACCAGGCGCCGTCGGTTCACCGGGAGGCGTTGCGGCGGTACGACTTCGACAGCGTCCTCACCCCGGTCAACTACCGGCTCCTCTCGGACGCCCGTTACGCCGACGACCTCGCGGAGCTGCTGGAAGCCGCCGCCGCCACGGACGCGGCGGTCATGGCCATCAAGGTGATCGCCCGGCGCACCTGGCACGAGGGGGAGCCGAAGGAGTACGACACCTGGTACCGCCCGTTCGACGAGCAGCGCTACATCACCGCAGCAGTCGCGTGGTTCCTCGGCTCCTACCCCCAGATCACCGGGATCGCGACCGCAGGGGAGACGCGCCTGCTGGGACAGATGATCACGGCCGAGGCCGACAGCGCGAGCATGGACCCGGCTACGGCGGCTCTCGTGCTCGACGAGGTCGCGGACTACGCCTCGCCGTTCGTGGACATGCCCGGCTGAGCATTCCTGGGTGAGGGCTGCCGGACGCCGGTCACCAGCTGGCCAGGACTCGGTGCCGGTCGGCGGCTGAGCGCTGTGAGATGGCCGCCAG
>JBBRZC010000164.1:0-8060 GCA_038237075.1 Actinomycetales bacterium | reverse complement strand
TGCGCGCTCCAAGCCGAAGACGGTCCGGCCGGCCCCTCCCGGAAACCGAGGCCACCCTCCTAGCTTGGACCGCCCCCGCGCCAGGCGACCCTGGCGCGATACGCCCTGACGAAGCGAAGTCGGTTCAGATGGATAGCCCTGACAGGTGAAACGTTTGCGTGCCGGCGGTGACTGTGGAGATGTGCCGGCCGTGTCGTTCGACAACCTGCTGATCATCTCGGTCATCGCGGTGCTGGCACCGCTGGTCGCGGGCACGCTGTCGCGCCTGCGCGTCCCGGCGGTCGTCCTGGAGATCGTCGCGGGCATCGCCGTCGGCCCGACCGGCTTCGGGTGGGTGCGGGTTGACCTTCCGGTGCAGATCCTTGCGCTGTTCGGGCTGGCGTTCCTGCTCTTCCTGGCCGGCCTGGAGATCGACCTGATGCGTCTGCGCGGGCGTCCGCTCGTGACATCCATCGGTGGTTACGTCGTGACCCTCGCCCTCGGTCTGGCCGTCGGCGCCAGCCTGAACGCCGTCGGTTGGGTGCAGCAACCACTGCTCATCGCCGTGGCGCTGTCGGCGACCTCGCTCGGGTTGGTCGTGCCGGTTCTGAAGGATGCCGGGCAGAGCGCGAGCACGGTCGGGCAGGTCGCGATCGCCGCAGCAACGGTGGCCGATTTCGCCGCGATCGTCGTGCTCTCGTTCTTCTTCTCCACATCCGGCGGCAGTGCCGGCGCGAAGGTGGTGCTGCTGATCGCCTTCGCCGCGTTGGTCGGCATCACGGCGTTCGTCGTGCTGCGGGCGGGGGGCTCGATGCGGCTGGGCGGTCTGCTGGTCCGGCTGCAGGACACCACGGCCGAGATACGGGTGCGGCTCGCCGTCGCGCTGCTCGTCGCGTTCGTGGCGCTCGCGACGCGTTTCGGGCTGGAGAGCATTCTCGGGGCGTTCCTCGCCGGCGCGGTCGTCAGCCTGGTGGACCGTGACTCGAGCTCGCACCCGCACCTACGGACCAAGCTCGAGGCGATCGGCTACGGGTTCGTCGTGCCGGTGTTCTTCGTCAGCTCCGGCATCCGGCTCGATCTCGCCGGCCTGCTGCACAGCCCTGCCGCCCTCCTCCGGGTGCCCGTCTTCCTCCTGGCCCTGCTCATCGTGCGCGGGGCACCCGCCCTGCTGACGCTGCGCGCTCTGGGCGGCCGGGCGACTGCCGCAGTCGCCCTGTTGCAGGCCACGTCCCTTCCGTTCCTCGTCACCGCCACCCAGATCGGGCTCGTGCTCGGCAAGATCTCGCCGGTGACTGCGGCGGCGGTCGTGTGTGCCGGACTGCTGTCGGTGCTCCTGTTCCCCCCGGCCGCACTTGCCCTCCTCACGAGCGCTCAGTCCGGCGGATCCGGGCGTCCTGACCGCCAGGAGCGGAACGCGTCCAAGAGCTGATCGCGGGCCTTGGCCGAGATCGTGTCGAGCGTGACGCGGCCGAGGACCAGCGTCGCCTCTCGGATCTGGTCGAGGTAGCGCGCGCAGCCGGGACACGCGGCCACATGGCGCTCGAAGCGCATCCGAGACCCTGCGTCGAGGCGGTCCTCGAGGTGGTCGGTCACGAGCTCGACGACGTTGCGGCAGGTCAAGCCGCCGAAGTCCACGTCGTCCCAGCCGGTCACGAGACACGTACGAAGTCTCCGGCAAGCGCCAGGCGGATGCGAGCCCGGCCGCGGTGCAGCAGGACCCCGTTGGTTGGCCGCGGTGAGGTCGAGTAGCGCGCAGACCTCGTCGGAGTCGTAGCCGTCGACGTCCCGCAGGGAGACCACGATGCGCTGCTTCTGAGGCAGCCGGGCAAGCTCGTGTCGCACGAGGTCGAGCGCCTCGCCCGCCAGGAGGCTGTGCTCGGGCGACTCACGCCACGGCATCGGGAAGCGCACCCAGTGGCCGGGCCGCTGGGAGTCGTCGGACTGGCACCGGTCAGGACTCACGGCCGGATGGTCAGGTGTGTTGCTCATGGCGACAGGCGTGCCGCGCCTCTCGCGCACGCCGCGGGTCTTGGCGATATTGACCAGGACCCGGAACAGCCAGGTGCGCAGGCTCGAGCGCCCCTCGAAACCGTCGATGCCCTTGAGCAGTGCGAGCCAGGTGTCCTGGACGACGTCCCCGGCGACCTCGCGGGACGCGACGTGGGTGCGGGCGACGGCGAGCATCGACGTGCTGTAGCGGTCGACGAGCTCGGCGAAGGCTTGTTCGTCGCCGACGCGAAGCCGGTCGACCAGCTCGTCGTCGGGACTCGTCAACTGCACCTCCGCGGCATACCGTATCGGCGGCGCACGGCATGGGAGTGGGCCGGTGCGCGCTGTCGCCATGGCGTAGGGCGCGGGTCAGCGGTACTCGGGGTTCTCGTAGTCGAAGCGGCACCCGGCGTCCCACTGCGAGCGCTGGTTCCCGTGCGCCGGGATGCCTCCTGCGTTCTTCAGCATCCTCGCGAGGTGGATGAGGTTCCACGTCATGAAGGTGGTGTTGCGGTTGGTGAAGTCGTTCTCCGGACCGCCCGATCCCGGATCGAGGTAGGAGGGCCCCGGGCCGGCCTCGCCGATCCATCCTGCGTCGGCTTGCGGAGGGATGGTGTAGCCGATGTGCTGGAGCGTGTAGAGGACGTTCATCGCGCAGTGCTTGATGCCGTCCTCGTTGCCGGTGATGAAGCAGCCGCCGACCCGGCCGTAGTACAGGTACTGCCCGGACTCGTTGAGCAGGTGCGATCCGCCGTACAGCCTTTCATGCACCTGCTTCATGATCGAGCTGTTGTCGCCGAGCCAGATCGGCCCGGCGAGCACCAGGATGTCCGCGGCGAGGACCTTGTCGAAGATCTCCGGCCAGTCGTCGGTGGCCGCACCGTGCTCGCGCATGTCTGGCCACACGCCGGTGGCGATGTCGTGATCGACCGCGCGGACGATGTCCACGCCGATGCCGTGCTCACGCATGATGCGCGCGCTCGCGTCGACGAGGCCCTGGGTGTTGCTCGGCTCGGGCGACCGCTTGAGCGTGCAGTTGATGAACAGCGCCCTGAGGTCGGTGTAGTCAGGCAGTGCGTCGGTCATGGTCGGCCTTTCGTCGGTGGGGACGGCTAGATGAGCCGGGCATCCTGCTGCACGCACAGCAGGGCGGGACCGTCGGCGGCGAAGAGGTCGGCGAGGGCACCGTCGAGCTGCTCGCGGCGGTCGACGCCTATGCCGGTGGCGCCGCACAGGCGCGCGTAGGCAGCCCAGTCAGGGTTGTGCAGCGACGTGTGCCACACCGGCACGCCTGCGGCCAGCTGCTCCTTGCTGATCTTGCCGAGCGAGTGGTTGTCGAGCAGCAGGTGCTTGATCGGTATGCCGTACTTCACCGCAGTGAGCAGCTCGGCGCTGTACTGGCCGAACCCGCCGTCACCCGTCACGGCCAGGACTGGGCGACCCGGCGCCGCGGCCCAGGCGCCGAGGGCGGCCGGGTAGCCGAACCCGATCGAGCCGAGGTAGCCCGACATCAGCACCGGCTGTCCGGCCGACTCCAGATAGCGGCCGAGCGAGTAGGCGTGGTTGCCGACGTCCACGGTCACGACCGCATCGCCCGGCAGGTGCCGGCCCAGCGCATCGAACACCGCGGCGGCCGACACCCCCTCACCCCGGTCGTCGGCCACCCGCCGGGTCTTCTCGGCCCGCCAGATCGCCCACCGCTCGGCGACGTCGCCGCGCTGGTCGGCCGCCTTCGCCTCCCCCACCCTGGCGTCGAGCGCGGCCACCGTGAGCGCCGCATCGCCGAGCAGATGCTCGGTGACAGCGTCGAAACGCCCGATCGCGGTGTGCGCGTCGTCGATCTGCACGATCGGCTTGTAGGCCGCGATGCCAGTGTGGTTGGAGAACGAGGCGCCGACGACCACGAGCAGGTCGGACTCGTTCATCAGCCAGCTCGCCACCGGCGTGCCACTTCGCCCGAGGACACCCGCGCCGAGCGGGTGCGTGTCCGGGATCAGCCCCTTGGCCTTGAACGTCGTTAGCACCGGCGCCCCGAGTCGCTCGGCCAGCGCCCGGACCTCGTCACGGGCGTCGCGGGCCCCGTGCCCGACGACGAACACCGGACGCCGGGCATCACGGACGAGCGCGGACGAGCGCTCGAGCGAGTCGGCGTCAGGCAGGATGCGACGGGCGGTGAACCGACCGGCCGGGTCGGCCGCCTTCTGCAGGCTGGGCAGCACCTGCACCTCGTCGGGCAGCACCAGGTGGGCCACCCCGCGACCATCGACCGCCCGCTTGACCGCAAGCGCTGCAAGCTCGGCGTGGTCGCTGCCGGCCAGCACCACCTGCGTCGACACGGCGACGTCCGCGAACACACTCGAGAGATCGAGATCCTGGAACGCGCCACGCCCCCGCACCGCCGACGGCACCTGACCGGACACCGCCACCACCGGGGCGCCGTCCAGCTTCGCGTCATACAGCCCGGTCAAGAGGTTCGTCGACCCCGGGCCCGCGATCGCGAAACACATGGCCGGACGGCCGGTGAGCTTGCCGTACGCACTCGCCGCAAACGCGGCGGCACCCTCGTGCCGGATCCCGACATAGGTGATCTCGCCACGCTCCTCGGCCCGGCGCAGTGCGTCCGCGAAGCCGAGGTTCGAGTGCCCGACCATCCCGAACACGTGGGTGATGCCGAAGGCGACGAGCGTCTCGACCAGCGTGTCGGCGACAGTGCGAACGGGCGGCGCCAGATCGGGGAGCTCCACATAGACGCCGTCCGAACGCTCCTCCACCGGGAAGCTCGGCACCGCGTCGCTGAACCCGCCCGGCGGCAGACCCGTGACCGGGTCGTAGTCGTACCCATGCCACGGACAGCGCAGCAGACCCTTCTCGATCGACCCCTCCCCCAACGGCCCACCCTGGTGCGGGCAATGATTGGCCAACGCGCCCAGGCGATCCCCACACCGTGCGAGCGCGACCGAACGGCCACCAACCTCGACGCTCCGCACCCGGCCCTCGCCAGGCACGTCGCCGTCATCCACCCGATGCCACCGGACGCTCGGACCGGTCATCCCTGCCTCCTCCGACGCACACTATTGCTCTGTAGTGCCGCCAGGTGGCCGACGCGTTACACCGGATCTCTCAGGCTGTCCCGGGCACGATGACTCCGGCGAGCTCCTACACCCGGCCGCGGGTCCCCAGGGGGACGGGTGAGGCCGACGTTCAGGAGGTCTTGCGCCCCCTCGGCAGCGGTGTGACGCCGGGGGTGACGGTCGTTCCGTCGGAGTCGAGGTGGGCCAGCGCGGCCGAGATGCCGTGGACGACCGACTGCATGATGGGGATGCTCGTGTGGCCGACCCCGTGCAGCGCGACGTTGGTGACGTTGAGGTCCGGGTGGGTCAGGGCCGCGTTGCGCTGCGGGAACATCACCTGGTCAAGGTCGGACCAGTAGGCGATGAACCGGGTGCGGCAGCCCGCCACCGGCTGCTGCAGCTCGCGCATGAGCGGGCTCGAGGGCCGCATCTGCCGGGTCAGCCGGCTGTGCCACCCGTATGCCGTGTAGGTCCCCTCGTGCGGGCTGCCCAGCGTCACCAGGGTGTGGACGCGCTCGTCGCCCCCGAGCCGGGTCACGTAGTAGCGGGCGATGAGGCCGCCCATGCTGTGCCCGATGACGTGGATCCGCTCGTAGCCCGTCTCGGCGACGATGGCCTCCACCTCCTCGGCGAGCTGGACGGCGGCGACCCGCACGTCTCCGGTGAGGATCGAGTAGTTCATCGTCGTCACGGAGCCGAACCCCCGCCGGCGCAGTCCGCGCCGCAGCAGCGTGAAGACCGAGCGGTTGTCGACCATGCCGTGGACGAGGAGGATCGGCGTCCCCGCTGCCTCGACGTGGGAGATCATCAGTCCGCGCTGCACCGGCGGCAGGTGCTCGATCCGGTAGCCCGGGCCGCCGTCGGCCCCGCGGCTGCCGAGGAGCCCGAGGGGATAGAGGACTGCGTGGGTGCTCAGCCAGAGAGCCTCGACAGCCGCCCCCGCGAGACCGGTGGGGGTGAGCAGGGCTCGCGCCGCGTCGCCGAGCATCTCGGCGGCGGCTGCCGTGACCTCGCGGGCGGCGCCCCCGGCCCGGCCGACGCCGTCGAGCACGGTGCGCCCGACCGCGGCCGGCGTCTCGCGCGCCGGGCACGGCCGAGAACCGGCCGTCATGGGCCGAAGCGGCAACCGATGCATCACTGACATGGCACCTTCGACCCTAACCGCTTCAGCGCGTCACGGGGCTGGACCACGCGCCCGTGACCGCACCGTGACCGGGCATGAGGTGGGCTCCACCACGGACGGGGCGCCTGGGGACCTCGCTTCGCTACGCTTCGAGCATGACTGAGTCGTCGCCCTCCTCACCCGTGCGTGTCGTCGTCGCCAAGCCGGGGCTCGACGGCCATGACCGTGGCGCGAAGGTCGTGGCCCGGGCGCTGCGGGACGCGGGCATGGAGGTGGTCTACACCGGGCTTCACCAGACTCCCGAGCAGATCGTCGAGGCCGCGATCCAGGAGGACGCCGACGTCGTCGGGCTGTCCGTCCTGTCCGGCGCGCACATGACGCTCTTCGCCAAGGTCGTCGAGCTGCTCAAGCAGCGTGATGCGGCCGACATCGTCGTCTTCGGCGGTGGGATCATCCCCGACGGCGACATCCCCGAGCTCGAGAAGATCGGCGTCGCCAAGGTCTTCACGCCGGGCGCCACGACGACGGAGATCGTCGCCTGGGTGCGCGAACACGTCGACCCCAACCGCTGACCCGGCCGCCGCGTGCGGGGAGGAAACGGGCGAACCGGTCATGGTGAGTATCGATTTCGCCCCGGTTCCTTATGGTCTTAGCAAAGGTTCTGGCACCGCGGTATCAGGAGTCGGATGATGTTCTCAGGAGCAGCGTCGCAACCCCCCATGACGACGGTGTTCCGAGTTGAGGACGGACTGGTCCGACCCCCCGCGTTCCCGCTGCGGGCGAGGTCCATCCATCCCCGTGGTGGGTGCGGGAGCTCAAGTCCCGACATGACCGCGTCCTCGACGCCAAGGTGGTGGGGCCGCGACAGGTTCGCGGCCCCACCTCCATGTCCCGGCCCTGTCCGGCCCTGTCCGGCCCTGTCCGGCCCAGTCCGGCCCTGTCCGGGCCGGGCCCGGTCAGGACGCCCGCCTACGCTGCGACGCATGGCCTCGCCGTCCCCTCACCGTCGTCGTGCCACGGCCGGGCTCGCTGCCGTCGCAGTCCTGGTCGCGCTCGTCGCCGGGTGCTCCAGTGACCCACCCCAGGCCGGCGCCACGACGCCGAGCGACCCGGGGCTCGCCCGGCTGACCGGCGGCCCGGTCCTGGCCGTGAAGATCGACGACACGCCCGCCTCCCGGCCCCGCGTCGGCGTCGCACATGCCGACGTCGTCTATGTCGAGCCCGTCGAGGCCGGGCTCACCCGGCTGCTCGCCGTCTTCTCCTCGTCGATGCCGGCGCAGGTCGGACCCGTCCGCAGCGGCCGCGAGTCCGACGTCGACCTCCTCGCGAACTACGGCCCGGTGGCGTTCGCGTTCTCGGGCGGCTCGCCATACACCCTGGGGGTGCTCGCCCAGGGAGGTCAGGTCGACGTCTCGATGGACACGTCCGGGCAGGGCTACCACCGGGCGTCGAACCGCCGGGCCCCCTACAACGTCATCTGCGACACGGCGGCCCTGCTGGCCCGCGCCCGAGGCAGCGCGCCCCCGGGGGACCCGGGCTTCCGGTTCGGGCCCCCCTCGCCGGGCGGGGCGTCCGGTATCTCGGTGTCGACGAGCTGGCCCGGCTCGCGGGTCGCGCTGGCCTGGGACCCGGGCCGGAAGCGCTACCTCGTCGCCACCGACGGCATCCCCGACGTCGACGCCGACGGCACCCGGGTCGGCGCGGCGACGGTCGTCGTCCAGCAGGTGGCGATCTCGCTGACACCGAACCGCGACGTCAACGGCGTCCAGACCCCGGTCGCCGCCGTCGTCGGCCAGGGCGCGTTCACCGTGCTGCGGGACGGGCGCGCCTGGGCCGGTCAGTGGTCCCGCCCGACCCCGACCGCCCCGACGGACTACAGCGCGGGAGGCCGGACCATC
>JBBRZC010000163.1:0-8240 GCA_038237075.1 Actinomycetales bacterium | reverse complement strand
CTCCCGCACCTCCAGCGCGACCTCGGCTTCAGCAACGCGAACCTCGCGTGGGTCGTCAACGCCTACGCGCTCTCGCTCGGCAGCCTCCTGCTCCTCGGCGGCCGGCTCGGCGACCTGCTCGGCCGGCGCCGGATGTTCCTCACCGGCGTGCTCCTCTTCGCCGGCGCCTCCCTCGCGGGCGGCCTGGCCGTCAACGAGCTCATGCTCATCGTCAGCCGCATCGTCCAGGGCATGGGAGCGGCGCTCGCCTCACCGGCGGCGCTGGCCCTCATCACGACGACCTTCCCGGCGGGCAAGGAGCGCAACCGCGCCATGGGCGTGTATGCCGCGATGTCCGGTGTCGGCGCGGCCGTCGGCCTGATCCTCGGTGGGGCGTTGACAGAGCGGGACTGGCGCTGGACGTTCTTCATCAACGTGCCGATCGGCCTCCTCGTCGCGGCGCTGGCGCCGCGCGTGCTCGTCGAGTCGGAGCGGTCGGAGGGCAGCTTCGACGTCATCGGCGCCCTGACCGGGACCGCAGGCCTCGTCGGCATCGTCTACGGTCTGACGCATGCGGCCGAGCCCACCGGCGGCTGGGACTCGCCGGTCACCCTCGGCTCGCTCCTCGCGGGAGTGCTTCTCCTCGTCGCCTTCGTCCTCGTCGAGCGCCGGAACCCGCACGCGCTGCTGCCGATCCGCATCCTCGCCGACCGCACCCGGGGCGTCAGCCTGGCCGTCATGCTCCTCGTCGGCGCCGGGATGTTCGCGATGTTCTACTTCCTCGGCCTCTACATCCAGCAGGTGCTCGGATACGGCCCCCTCAAGGCCGGCTTTGCCTTCCTGCCGTTCTCGGGCGCCATGGTGCTCGGTGCCGGGCTGGCGTCGAACCTGGCCAGCCGCGTCGACCCGCGTTGGATCTCGGGCCCCGGGGCACTGCTGGCCACGCTCGGCATGTGGGGCTTCACCCACCTCACGGTGGACAGCAGCTACGCGAGCGGGCTGCTGCCGTGGATCGTCGTCCTCGCCCTCGGCATGGGGCTGACCTTCGTGCCGCTGACCCTCACGGCCGTCGCCGGGGTGCAGGACGAGGACTCGGGCGCGGCCTCGGCGGCGCTCAACACGGCTCAGCAGATCGGCGGGGCAGTGGGGCTGGCCGCCCTGACGACGGTCTTCACGCACGCGTTCCGTGACTCGGCCGGCCAGCTCACCGCGGCCCTGAAGGCGCAGGCGGCGGGCATGACGCCCGACCAGCTCAAGCGCGCCGGGGATCTCATCCCGCTCGTGGCGCAGACCGAGGCGTCGACCCGGGGCTTCATGGTCGGCGCCGGGATGATCCTCGTCTCCGCGATCCTCGTGTTCGTGGCACTCACCGTCAGGCACGAGGAGCTCGCGGCCCGTGAGAGCCTCCAGGGGGTCCACGCCGGCTGAGCCCAGCGAGCAGCCGGCTGAGCCCACCGCCCAGCCGGCTGCTCGGTGCGGGATGATGCCCGCATGGTCGAGCCGTTCCGCATCCACGTCGGCGACCAGGGGCCTGTCCAGCAGACCGGCTACACCTGCGGTTCCGTCTCGCTCATCGTCGCCAGGATGCTCGTGGACCCCCACTTCGCCCACTGGGTCGTCTCGGGCGAGGCCGGAATCGCGATCGCGGGCGAGCACGCGACGGCGGGGTCCCGATCGCCGGGGACGTCGCTCGCCCTGGGCAGCCTCGCGTCCGAGCTGACCGACGCGACCGAGGCCGAGCGCGTGGCCGCCGTCGAGACCCTGGTCCTGGCGCGCACGAACCGGCTGGTCGGGCCCGGCGGACGCGCCCAGCTGCCGTGGCCGCGCCGGCTTGGGACGCCGCCGTGGGGCGCACTCGCCGAGCTGGAGGAGGGGGCGGCCGTGGCTGGTGCCAGGTACCGGATCAGGCAGTGTCGCCTGGGCAGCGAGCGCCGGCTCCGCCTCCTCCACGCCGAGATCGTGAAGCGGGTGGGCGACGGCCGGCCTGCGCTGCTCTACATCGGCAACGCGACCCTGCCGCGGCACGTCACCTTGCTCACGTCGAGCGAGTCCGGCCAGGGCGTCGACGTCTTCGACCCCTCGAACGGCAGCAGCGAGCAGCTCAGCGCCGACGCGTTCGCGATGCGCCGGCTGCGCGTCGCCGGGTGGGACGTGCCCTGGTGCGTCGTCTGGGCTCACCCCGATGGCGCGACACCGGCCTAGGCGTCACGGCGGAGGCGGCCCCTCGTCGCGCCACCGTCCGGCCCACACCCACGCCGCGACGCCGAGAAGCGCGGCGGCGGCGAGCACCGTGCTCCCCGGGACGTCGAGAGCCAGGACGGCCCGGGACAGCACGGCCACCGCAGCCGTCACCCCGGCCACGACGCCGACGCGGCGCGCCTGCCGCACCAGGGTCGCGCGGGGCCACAGGAGCACGGTGGGGGCGCCCGCGACGAGGGCGAGCGTCACGTGGACGAGGAGTGCGGCGACGGCGGCCGGAAGCGCCCACCAGGTGAAGGGTCCCGGTGCCTGCACGACCCAGGCAACGCCGAGGACGGCCCAGACAGCGAGCGGGATCAGCGAGTCGGCGTGCGGCACGATCGCTCCGAGGGCCGGGACCAGGAGGAAGACCCACCCCGCGACGCCGCCGCCAGCGAGTGCGAGGCAGAGCAGGTAGGCCTCGGTGGCGACGACGACGAGCACGGCCGCAAGGACGTGGTGCATGCCGTACTCGTCGGAGCCGCCGAGGCGGAAGAGCCGCGCCGGCCGGGGCCCGCCGAGTCCGCTGGAGTCCAGGCCGCTCGCTCTGCTCATCGTCGGGCCAGCCTCGGGGCCCGGGCCCGGCGGGAGATATCTCGAAGCACCTGGTCGAGGCTCGCCGGGCCGCGCCAGGGGACGACGGGGATGCCTGCCTCCTGGAGCCGGAGCACCTCGGTCCGGCGGGTGAGTCGGCGGATCCGCCACGCGATCGACGCGAAGGGGTCGGACTCGTCCTCCCAGAGGTGGTCGGGCATGGTGTCGAGGACCACCGTCGTCAGGCCCCGGGCGCCGAGCCGCGCGACGATGTCGACCATGGCCGGGTCGACGAGCGGCGAGAGCACGATGACCAGGGCACCGGCACCGAGCCCCGAGGTCGCCCGCTCGCCGTCGTCCCGGCGTTCGGTGGCCGGCGAGATCGTCGCGAGCGTCTCGAGGACCCGCCTCAGGTGGGCCCGGCCCGCCCCCATCCGCAGCGGCGGGACCGACGCGGCTCCGACGACGCGCAGGCTCACCCGATCGCCGGCGGCGAGGTGATGCTGCGCCATCGCGCCGGCGGCGCGCACCGTGACGTCGAGGCTGGTCGGCCGCCCGTCGACTCCTTCGCGAGGACCGAGGTCGCTGAACGCGTCGACGAGGAGGACGACGTGCGAGTCCTCGTCGCCATAGGTGGACGAGACGTGCAGGGTCCCGGTGCGCAAGGAGACCGGCCAGTGGATGCGGCGCAGCCGGTCGCCGACCTGGAAAGGGCGCAGGCTGTTGAACTCGCTCCCGTTGCCGGGCCGGGAGGAGCGACTCGGGCCCACCAGACCCTCGGGGTGCGGCATCGGCGCCACGAGGTCGAAGGTGGCCGGATAGGGCAGCGTCGTCAGCATCCGCCCTTCCGACTCGACGGGCCCGCTGCGGTAGGCACCCCAGGCCGAGACCACCATGGCGCTGGCCGGCCCCAGGGGGCGCACCCCCCAGCGCGTCGACCGGAACCTCACCTCGGCGCGGACCCGTCCGTCGACCGCCTCCTCGATGCCCGCGGCAGTCGCGCCCAGCGGCGGGTCGTACTCGACGAAGAGGCTCGGGGCGAGCGTGAGGACCGCGTCCTCGGCTCCCTCGGGGAGCGTCACCGTACTCACCCAGCGGCTGGCCTCGCCCTCACGCACCGACGTGTGCCCGACCGCCGACTCGAGCGCCGCGAGCCGCGACGGTCGCACCAGCCAGGCCCACGTGGCCACGACGAGGAACGGGGTCGCGAGCACGAGCGCATCGGGTCGGCGCAACACCACGGCGGCGGCCGCTCCCACGGCACCGAGCACGACCGCCCTGAAGTGGGCGGCGGTGGGACGCCACGGCGGCAGCTCCACCGGGCCGGTGCGCGGCCTCATGCCCGGGGATCCGGCTCGACGGCGCCCCCGGCCGGGCTCCCGGACATCTCCCCGCTCGACATCTCCCCGCTCGACATCTCCCCGCTCGACATCTCTCGGCTCGGCCTTTCCCGGGTCGCCGGGGTCGGCACGCTCGAGAGGATGCCGAGGACCACCGAGCGTCCCGTGACGTTGCTCATCCACAGCTCCGGCTTGACCGTGATCCGGTGCGCCAGAACCGGGACCGCCACCGCCTTGACGTCCTCGGGGGTGACGTAGTCGCGGCCCTGCACCACGGCATACGCCCGGCTGCACAGGAGCAGCCCCAGAGAGCCGCGCGGCGAGGCGCCCATGAGCACGTGGGAGTGCTCGCGGCTCGCCGCGGCGAGCGCGACGCAGTAGCGGCTGATGCTGTCGTCGACCGTCGTCGCCTCGATCGACTCCTGCATGGCGAGGAGCCCCGGCGCGTCCGTGATGGCGGCGAGCTCGACCTCCTCGCGCTGGCGCGCCATCCGGTTGCGCAGGACCCCGAGCTCCTCCTCTGCGGTGGGGTAGCCGAAGGAGACGCGCATGAGGAAGCGGTCGAGCTGCGCCTCGGGAAGCGGGTAGGTGCCTTCGTACTCAACGGGGTTCGCGGTGGCGAGCACATGGAACGGCCGTTCGAGCTGGAAGGTCTGGCCCTCGACGGTGACCTGCTTCTCCTGCATCGCCTCGAGCAACGCCGACTGGGTCTTCGGCGGAGTGCGGTTGATCTCGTCGGCGAGGAGCAGCCCGGTGAAGAGCGGCCCGCGACGGAAGGCGAACTCGCCGACCCGCTGGTCGTAGATGAACGACCCGGTGAGGTCGCCAGGCAGCAGGTCGGGCGTGAACTGGGCCCGGGTGAAGTCGAGCCCGAGCGTCTGGGCGAAGGAGCGGGCCGCGAGCGTCTTGCCGAGGCCCGGGAAGTCCTCGAGCAGGGCATGGCCACCCGCGAGGATCGCGCTGAGCACGAGGGTCAGCGGCTCGCGCTTGCCGATGACGGCGTGCTCGACCTCGTCGAGGATGCGTCCGCTCAGCTCGCAGACGTGCGAGAGCGGCAAGGTCATGGGTGCTCCGTCCTGTTCACAGCAGCTCGATCCGGTCGAGGAGGCGGGTCAGTGAGGCCGGGTCGGTGAGCTGGCGCTCGTCCGGCGGGCAGAGCACGAGGTCCGCGAGCTCGGGATGCAGGAGAGTCAGTGCCGCGTCGGGCTCGGTGCGCAGGTCGTGCCCCTCGCGGCGGAGGACCGCGTCGACGACGACCGCGACGAGCTGGGCGTGCAGGTCCGCGGCCAGCCGCGCCCGCCCGCCCGCGTCGGTCTCCCGGGCGCCGGCGAGCCGCCGGGCCGTGGACATCGCCCTCGGGTCGGCGCCCCGGCCGATCCCCACGGTCGAGACACCCGACGTCGGCCACGGGTGGGGCGCGCTGTCGCCGAGCCGGTCGCCGACGTAGCCGGTGACGGTCATCCCCGCGACGAGGAGGACGGCCACCAGCGGCAGGGAGGGCGCGAGCCCCAGCGCCTGCAGGACGACGACGAGCAGCACGTATGCCGTGATCCCGCCGAGCAGCCGCCGTCGCCACGTCGGCTGGCGGGCGAACCACCCCCGCGGGGTCATCGCTCGCCGCCCCAGGAGGACCGTTGCCAACCGGTCGCACCGTCGTCCTCAGCAGCATTGTCGTCAGCCGTGGAGGCGTGCTCGGCCCGGGCGTCATCTTCGGCCGCGCGTTGGAGGGCGCGTTCGGCGGCGCGTTCGGCGACGATGCGTCGCAGGTCTTCGTGCAGGGTGGTGAGCTGGTCGATCGCCTTGGCCCGGTGCTCCTCGGTGAGCGGGTGTCGCGAGAACCGGGCCTCCCGGTAGAGCGCGGCGAGGCCGGAGAGCGACTGGGGCCCGACGCGCCAGATGGTCAGCACCCTCGTCGTGTACTCCGCCGAGGTCTCGTGGGCGGCCCGAGGAAGCCCGGCCGACGCCGCGGTCTCCTCGAGGTCGAGCCAGCAGGCGACGACCGCGTTGCGGGGGCTGCCCTGCATGAGCAGCGCCATCCGGGCGTCGGCGCTCGCCGTCAGCTCCTCGGGCACGTCGGGCAGCGCGACGACGACCGTCGGTGGCAGGGTCCGCGAGCGCCATCGGGGGGCGCCCCGCCAAGCCGCCTGGCCGAGGAGCACGAGGATGAAGAGCCCCAGGGCGTAGACGAGGACCTTGACGAGGAAGACGACGAGCTCGGGCAGCTCGGGGATCTCCGCCTGCCCGGGCAAGGTCCGCGTGGCCAGGTCCGGCGTGCGGGTGGCCGGCGCGCTCGTCGGCGTGACGCTCGGCAGCGTCGCCGTCGCAGGGGAGACCGGCGCGGTGACGACGTCGACCGGCCCGGATGCCGCCGCGACGACGACGATCAGAAGGGCGAGCACCGCAGCCGCGAGTGTGACCGCTCTGACCCGGGAGACACCCAGCGTCTTCGGGCCTCCGGTGCTCATACGGCGCACGCTACCCGCACCCACCGACTCCCGACCCGGTCAGCGACCTCACGTCGCCCAGGACTGAACGGCGCCCAGCGCGGGCTGCGGCTCAGGTGCGGACGCGCGGTTCCGGAGGGATGATCTCGGCGTCGCGGACCGCGAGGGTGTCGGCCACGGCATACTCCAGCCTGCTGATGCGTCCGGCGGCGACGAGGTCGCCCTGGGCCGCCCGCACGTGGTCGAGCTGCGCGGCCGGGCCGGCGAGGGTCATCGAGGTGATCTCGGCCCGCATGCCGACCTTGGCCTCGGACTTGACCTTGCGCACCCCGGCGAGCGCCTCGCCGACCGACGCGAGCAGGCTCGCGTCGTCACCGGCGCCCGACCCGAGGTCGTCGCGGCTCGGCCACGACGCCCGGTGGACGGACCCCTCGTGGAACCACGACCACACCTCCTCGGTGGCGTAGACGACGACCGGTGCGAGGAGGCGCAGCTGGACGCCGAGCGCGAGCCGCAGCGCGGCCCGCGCCGACGCGGCGGCGTCCTCGCGGACCGGCGCGTCGCGTCCGCCGTAGGCGCGGTCCTTGACCAGTTCGAGGTAGTCGTCGCAGAACGTCCAGAAGAACGTCTCGGTCACCTCGAGCGCCCTGCTGTAGTCCATCGCCTCGTAGGCGCGGGTCGCCGCGTCGACGACGACGCCGAGGGTGGCGAGCATGGCCCGGTCGAGGGGCTCGGTGACGAGCGCGGCGAGGTCGGTCGAGGGGTCGACCTCGCCGAAGGACAGGGCGAACCTGCTCGCGTTGAGGATCTTGATGGCCAGCCGGCGCCCGACCTTCATCTGCGCGGTGTCGAGGGCCGCGTCGGTGCCGAGCCGGGCCGAGGCGGCCCAGTAGCGGACCGCGTCGGTGCCGTGCTCCACGAGCAGGTCGATGGGCGTCGTCGCGTTGCCCTTGGACTTGCTCATCTTCTTGCGGTCCGGGTCGAGGATGAAGCCGTTGATCGTCGCGTCGGTCCAGGGCAGCGAACCGTGCTCGTAGTGCGCACGGACAACGCTCGCGAAGAGCCAGGTCCGGATGATGTCGTGGCCCTGCGGCCGCTGGTCCATGGGGAAGACGGCGCCGAAGAGCTCGGGGTCGTCGAGCCACCCGCCGGCGATCTGCGGCGAGACCGACGACGTCGCCCACGTGTCCATGACGTCGGGGTCGCCGGTGAACCCGCCGGGCTGGTCGCGCCGCGACTCCGCGAATCCCTCGGGCGCCTCCGCCGCCGGGTCGACGGGCAGGATGGACTCGGCCGGCACGACGGGGTGGGCATGGTCGACCTCGCCGGTGGGCAGTACGGGGTACCAGACGGGGATCGGCACCCCGAAGAAGCGCTGCCGGCTGATCAGCCAGTCGCCGTTGAGGCCGGCGACCCAGTTCTCGTAGCGCGAGCGCATGAAGGACGGGTGGAACCTCAGCTCACGTCCGCGCTCGATCATCGCGGCCCGGATCTCCTCGTCGCGGCCGCCGTTGCGGATGTACCACTGCCGCGACGTGACGATCTCCAACGGCCGGTCGCCCCGCTCGTAGAAGTTGGCCTTGCGCTGGGTCGGCGTGGGCTCGCCGTCAAGGTCGCCGGAGGCACGCAGGGCGTCGACGACGGCGGTGCGGGCGGCGAACGTCGTCCGCGTCGCCATGTCGGCGAACACGGCGCGGCCGGCCGG
>JBBRZC010000162.1:0-8277 GCA_038237075.1 Actinomycetales bacterium | reverse complement strand
CGACACCCCAGACGACACCAACCCAGGGGGCTGCCTGCGATCCCCGTGCCGTGCGGTGGTACGACCCAACGGGGGCCCCCTGGCCAGTCCGCCAACCGGGATGACCCCCGCGAGCGCGGGGACGACCGAAGGTGGGGGCGCGGCCGATGGCGCACCACGGGATGACCCCCGCGAGCGCGGGGACGACTTTCCCTGGCAGGTTGCCGCGTCAGATCAGGGCGGATGACCCCCGCGAGCGCGGGGACGACGGCCGCCGATACGAAGCGTGGGCGGGGCGCCTGGGATGACCCCCGCGAGCGCGGGGACGACCTCCTTGCCGATGGGGACCTGGCAGAGCGCACCGGATGACCCCCGCGAGCGCGGGGACGACGTATTCCATCCGGTCTCGGCGTGTGCTGAGCCGGGATGACCCCCGCGAGCGCGGGGACGACGGCGCTTCGTGGTGGGGGCGGTGACTCGTCGTGAGGATGACCCCCGCGAGCGCGGGGACGACGGTTTGAGCGGGTGAACCGTCGCACGGGTGAGGGGATGACCCCCGCGAGCGCGGGGACGACCACTTCCTCCGCGATGAACTTCCTGAGCTGGGCGGATGACCCCCGCGAGCGCGGGGACGACCTTGAGAAGCGGACCGGGAAGACGGTGCTCCCGGGATGACCCCCGCGAGCGCGGGGACGACGTCTGTGTGGAACGTGTAACACTGCGTCATGGCGGATGACCCCCGCGAGCGCGGGGACGACTTCGCAGCGAGGAGGGCAGCGTCGAGAGCCTGCGGATGACCCCCGCGAGCGCGGGGACGACGGTGACGCTCATGTCATCAGCCCCCAGAGACTCGGATGACCCCCGCGAGCGCGGGGACGACACTTGCTGATCAGGCTTTTTGCTTCCTCGGCCGGGCGATAAGCGTGAGTCCATCGAAATCTATGGGGTACCAGCGGTCGGTGCCAGCGGTTCGGGTGGTCCAGCCCTGCTCGTTGTTGGCTGGTTCCACCATGACCGCCTGGCCGTCGCGGATCCGTTCGGCCAGGACGATCCATAGTCGATCTCGAATGCGGCGGCCGGGGTTGCCGACGAAGACGCCGGCCTGGACCTCGACCATCCAGCGCGTGAGGTGACCCCGCAGGCCCGGTGGAGCCGCGACCAGAACGATAACCGTCACCAGGGCACCTCCACTTCCGGCAGCTCTGGGCCAGATAGGGCGATGTAGCCGTCGGATAGGAACGACTCGACTTCGGTATCGGACCAGTTCGTCCCTCCGGCCACGGCTCCTACGGCCTCATCCCATAGGAGATTCACGTCCCGTTCGTCGGGACTGGAGTCGGCCTCGGACATCAGCAGGGCACGCACGTCGCGAACGACCCGGCGCATCATCTGACCGTCGCGGAACCGCTCACGCATCGCCCAGCGCACCTCTTCCTCCTCGGGCCGCCCGGCCGCGACGAGGTCAAAGGCCACGGGGATGCTCGTCTCGGCCTTGTAGAGATCGGCGATGTCGAGGACAAACGAGGTCGCACCTCCGGTGTGGACGAAGCCCAGGGCGGGGCTGGCGCCCACACCGACGATCGCCGCATGGCAGACGGCATACAAGCAGACGTGGGCAGCCGAGAGCGCCCGGTTGATATCGTCGCCCTCCGCGAACGCATCACCCGCTTGATACTTCCGGCTCGACCAGGCGACGCCGGTCCGGCGCGACTCCTCCCGGTAGATCTTCTTGACCCGCGCGCCCTCACGGCCCCGCAGCTGCTGCATCGTCGCGGTGGAGACATCGTCGTCGGGGAACCGCATGGCGTACATGCGCCGAGCCACCGCCAGGCGCTCGGGTGTGTGACTGACCAAGTGCGCCTGGCGGATGACGAGCTGCGCCCCGCGGCTCGGCCCGAGCCCCGAGGCGTACATGCGTACCCCGTGTTCGCCCACCCAGCAGATGGAGCTACCGGAGTCTGCGAGCAGTCGCACGGCCCCGTGGGTGATCCGGGTGCCCGGGCCGAGAAGGAACGCCGCGATCATGGCCGCGGGCACCCGGACGGTCCGCTCCTTGTTGACGATGACGACGGCGTTCTCAGCCCGGTCCACATGACATCGCTCG
Organism: Actinomycetales bacterium; assembly: GCA_038237075.1. Taxonomy (GTDB): domain Bacteria; phylum Actinomycetota; class Actinomycetes; order Actinomycetales; family Dermatophilaceae; genus Lapillicoccus. Next base: position 6,194 of record JBBRZC010000162.1, on the reverse strand, counting down.
ACGTAGATCGTCGAAACCCGATCGGCGACCCGGTGCAGGTCGTGGGGCTCAGCCAGCCACCACATGCCCGCCGCCTTTCAATGGGGCGAGAGTGAGCAGACCGCAGCCGTAGGCCTTGCCGCCGCCTAGGCCACCGAGAAGCGCTGCGCGGATGCCGTCTACGTCCGTCACGCTCAGGACCCCTTCGAAGGTCGCGGTGTCGAGTGTCACCGGCGCCCGCCCGGCCCCTTTGCGGAAGGACAGGTGCTCGCGCGCAACCAGCTGGACGGTCGGCTCGTCGGGCGATCCGACGGTGAAGCCCCAGCGGGTGGCCTCCCCCGCTGCCCGGGCCAGGAGCCACTCGAGCTGCGTTGTCGCTGTTCGATGCCCCACGCGGATGCCGCGGGTGCGCTCCGACGCCATGGTCACCAACTGCCCGGGGGTCGGCGCGTCTGGCTTGCTCATGGAGGCGACGGGGTTGGTGACCACCTTGAACGCGAACTCTCGTCCCAGCGCCAGACGATCCAGCAGCGGCCCGTAGTCGCGCACGAGCGCGTCGCCGCCCTCGGCGCCCGGCCAGCCCGCCTCCTCGACGAGGGCGGCCCACGAGGGCCGGCTCTGGGTCAGCACCAGCAGCTCGCAGGTGTGCTGACGGCGTTCCATCCGCCAGAGCACACGTTCGTCAACGGGCTGCGCGGCGAGCCCACCCAGGGCGTGGGCGTGGACTCTCTGGGGATTCGTCAGCAGCCGTTGGGTTGCGCAGCGAAGGGGGTTGAGCGGGATCTTGGACAGGTACGCCACCGCGCTCAGCCTCCCAGGAGCGCGAAGGGGTCATGACCCGAACCGGTCGCGTTCGCTGGCGCGCCCGTCGGCAGGTGCACCCACGTGTGGGAAACACGGCGTGAGGACATGCCCCGTCGAACCGGGTCGAACGAGGCCGGGACGTCGGTGCGGGTCTCTGCTCCGGCGGGGTCGTCCATGATCACGGGCAACGACACTGTCGAGTCATTCGCGCGAGCCCGGACCGCTGGGCCGGCCTGCCAGGGCACCGATCCGATGACATCGGCGAGCCGTCCGTGCCACAGGTCGCTGCCTTCGCCGCCCAGCAGGAGCGGCTGGGTGGGCACGCACGAGCGCCGACCCAACGCAAGGGGGAAGCTTGGCCGTTGGAGCGCCGCGGCGAGGGTTCGCAGCAAGTCCGTGGGGGCGGCGACCGCGGCGACGAACACGGCGTCCTGGAGGTAGAACCTGGTGGTCACCAACGTCTTGTTCTTCGGGGTTGTCCGGGCGCCGCTCTTGGCGACCTGACTTGTTGACGCTCGCGGTCAGGTGCGACTGACCGGTGTAGTTGCTGACGGTGTGGTAGTCGCGAAGCAGTGTGCCGGGTTGGTCGACCCGCACAGCCAAGCGCAACCCGACGAGGTCCTCGATGGGGTCGCCTCGGCGGCGGCCCGCGGCGGCGGCCAGCAGGCCGACGATCCCGGACTTGGTGGGTTGGTCGTCGGTGTCGCGTCGGTTGAACTGGCTTCTCGAGCCCCACGACTGCATCGGCCCGGCGAGCCGCAGCACGAGGACGTGGTCGGCCTCAGCCATGCTGTTCCCCGGTCTCGTCGAGGGCGGCGGTCAGCCGGCTGAGGAGATCGCTCATGGCCAGGCTGGGGCCGAACGCGGCGGCAAGCCGTTCACCGGCGCGTTCGCTTCCAGCGTGGTAGGTCGCCAGGACCGCCGCCGGGGTGTCGCCCCAGCGTTCTGCCTCGGCGAGATAGAGGTCGGCGAGCGCTGCCTGGGAGCCGGTCATGACGCCCTCCTGGTTCTCACCGCGCACCGGCCGTTCGAAGGCGCTGACCAGGTTGACCGGCTGGTCGTCCCGGATCACGACGGCCAGGAGCGATGGGCGGGTGCGGTTGCCGAACGAGTTCTGGTGCCCGGTGGGCATCGAGCGGGTGAAGGCGTCGACGAAGCGGGTGACGCCGCCGCCGGCGGCGGCGTGGTCGCCGAGGTTGGCCACGAGCTGCGGGAAGGCGATGGTCGCGAACCGGTACAGCGTGGCCGAGTTGAACTCGACGGTGCCGATCATCCCGGCTCCCGGCTCGTCTTTCTCCTGCTCGTCGTCGACGGCCGTGAAGTAGTCGAACTGAGTTTGAGCCGCGTGGGTGGAGATGGCGTGGGCGACCTGGACGGCTGCGTCGACGTTGAGGTCGGGTAGGTCGGCGACCATGCGGCCGAACAGTGCGACGTCGAGGGGATGGCCCACCCCAAGGATCTTCTTGACGCCGATGGACGCCACCTGCCTGTCGAGCTCAGGGCCTGCTGTCTGGGACCACCCGGGTGCCCCGACCGCGAGCGCGTCGGCGATCGAGGCGAGCTGGCCGCGGCCGAAGAAGAGCAGGTAGGACAGGTCCTCGGCTTTCTTGCCGGCCGTGATGCCGAAGGCGGTCACCGCGGACGCGGCGAGGCGTTGGGCGTCCGGCTCGCCGAGTTGCCGCTGCCGCAGCGCGTCTTCGATCATCGCCGCGAGACGCCGGGTGCGGACGCCGGTCGTCGCCTTGTCGGCTCCGTCCTGGAAGGAGAGCCGGGTCGCGCGTTTCCACGCCTGGGACGAGACGCGCAGCCGGTTGGCTCCGCCGTAGACCGCCTGCTTGGGGGTGCCGTTGTCGTCGCGGTTGATGTTCGACGGCGGCAGGTCCTGCAGGATGTGGAGATCGACGTAGAGATTATTCGCGCTCATGCCAGGGCCTTTCGGTCGGACGGTGTGGGGTCGGTGTCGCCCGCGCGTGACCGGAAGTAGTCGCCGGCCCAGCGGCGGCGGACGCGGCCGATCTGAGCTGGCTGCTGCCAGGCCCGCAGGTCGCCGTACAGGCGGGTGTAGTCCAGCGGTTGCGGCGGCTTGAGCGTCTTCAGCTGGCCGATGAGGCCGCGCAGGTGGACGCCCAGCTCGTCGATGTCCGACGCGGTCGCCGCCTGCATGAAGCGCGAGTCCACGGCCGCTTCGCTGTAGCGTCCGGACGCCCGCAGGTTGCCCAAGGCCCGGCCCAGGCCAACCCCGACGCGGTGCATCGGAGTGGACTGGCTCTGCTGGTGCAGGCCGTAGAGGCTCAGCGCCACGTGCTCGGCCCGCAGCGCCGGGGTAAGCCGGCCCTGCGCGTCGAGGGTCGTGTAGAAGGACCACATGCCTGGTACGGCCCCCGCCGGCACACCGAATCCGCGGCGCATCGCCGACAGGTCCTGCCCCGGGGGTGGCCCGTTGGACCATCCTCCACCCTCGCCGAGGCGGCGCTGCCAGTAGTGCCGGGGGGTGGACTGGGCGGGTGTGCTGCTCATCAGGCCTCCTGGGGTTGCGGCACCGGGTCGGGGTAGGCACGGGGAAGCGCCTTCCGCAGGGCGGCGCGGAAGAAGGCCTCGGCGTTGGATGCCCGGATGAACTGCTTGCCCTCGCGGTCCTCTGCTCGCCCGAGAAACGTCGCGGCGGGCGCGTCATCCAGGAGCGGGTCCGCGATCGACCAGGCGCCTGTCCGCAGCGTCTCTTCCCAGTTGGTCAGGTGCTCCGTCATCCGCTGCGGCGATCCCTGAGCCGCCCGGAGCAGCCGGTGGGCGGGGTCGTTCAGGCCGGCTATGAACCGGTCCCCGGGTCGTTGCCCCTTGTCCCAGGGGGTGGAGTCGCCGCCGGCGGCGCGGCGCAGGTTGTCGGCCAACTTGTTCAGCGCGACCATGCAACCCTCGGCGGCGTTCACCACCTCCTCGAGGTCGCTGCGCATCGCGTTGTCGCCGCGTAGGGCCCGGACCGGCAACGGCAGGGAGTCGGTCATGACTTCCTCGATGACCGCCGACATGTTGCCGTAGGCGACACCCGCCGTGAGCACCCCCAGCGGGTAGTCGTCGGGGATGCCGTCCATCTCGGCGAGCTGGGTCAGCGCCCGGGTGGAGGACTGGCCCTCATGCTGGGCGCGGGTGGCGAGCAGCGGCGCCATGCCGCGCCACGCCGCTCGCCCGGGCTGGTGTCGGACGGGGCGTTGCGGCACGCCGCCCTTGGCTGCGTCCACCGAGCGCCACATGGTGTGCGGTTCCAGAGCGGGAGGCAGGAGCTCCATCCGCTCGCCGGCGGCCACGACCACCTTCGTGATCGTGACCACGCTGCCATCGCCGACCTCGGGGAGGAGGCGGATGCGTCTCGACTGCCATGTCAGCAGGTCTCGGATGCCGCGGGGAACCCTGCTCGTCCACTCGGCCGTGGCCGGTGGCTGGCGCCACGCGGGCTGGTCGCGCGGGTCAGAGGCACCGACGAGGCAGCTGAGAAGGAGCGTCTCGAAAAGGTTGCGTCCCAGGGGGATGACCACGCCCAGCGACCCGGCGGGGCCCGTCCGGTTGCCGTATGTCTTGCCGCCGGAGACCTTCGGGTCGCCCCGCGCGCCGGTCTTGGTACCCGCCGTGTCCCAAGCATGAGCGGCGACGAGCCGCGCGGCGGCTTGGGCGGCGGTCAGCGGCAGCAGCGACGTCTCGTCGACGGAGCTGAACAGGGGCACGTTGTTGCCAGCGGCGACCTCGGGCAGGATGAGGCTGACCGACTTCCACTCGCCGTTCACGGCCTCCAACCCGGCCACCTGCATGAACGGGGTCTCGGGATGGAACAGGTCAAGCCGCTCGGCGTAGTCGTCGAGGTATTTGGCGGCCTTGCCGGCGTCGAAGCGTCCCTGGTCGAACGCATACTGCCAGCGTCGCCGCGACCGCAGCGGCGGGAGCAGGTCCAAGCCCATCGCAGTGAGCATCCGGTAGAGCGCTGCGGACACAAGCGGATTCGCGTGGTCAAGCCCGTATATCTCGTGCGCTCCGAGCAGGGCCTCGCGCAGACTGACCAGCCGCGTGCCTCCTGGGCCCGGTCCTAGCACCGGAAGCCACGGCTCGAGCGTCAGGTCGAAAACCGGAGTCGTCATGGGTCCCTCCTTGTGATGCGGAGCGTAGATGCTGCGTGTGACATCGGCCCGGTCAAGTGGTTGGCCGCCTGGTCATCGAGGGCGCCTGGAACGCTCGATGACCAAGCCCAAGGTCTCGTCGTACGTCACTCGAGGGTCCGTCTCACAGACACCGGCACCGTCGAGGACAAGCGCGTCCAGACGCTGAAGCGGCGGGAAGGAGGCCCACGCCGCCAGGGGCGCGGCGCCTTCGAGTCGCTCGGACTCGCGAACCCGGACGGTGTCGCCCAGCACCTCTCTCGCGAACCTCGTTACGCTGCAACGCTCCCCGGTGGCGCCAAGAGGACGTCCGGCTAGCGTCGCGTACCCGCCCACGGTCCGCCGGACCAGCGCCACCTCCCGAGTCGGCTCCCCGTCGCGCACGACGTGCGCCTCGTCGCCGCTGTTGGCGGCATCCAGGTAGTGCAATCCAGCCAGCGTCTCTTCATAGTCGGGCAGGTCCAGGGTGAAGGTCCCAGCGAGGGCCGTTCGGCGGTTTTCACCCGCCTCCAGCTCCTCTTCAGCGCCCTTGAGTGCCTCCGCCCACGTGGAGGGGCGCGTTGCGTCGGCGGCATAGGCCGCCTCGACGAGACCCGGGACCTGCGAGGGGATACCCCACGTCACCGGTCCGCCATCCAGGAGGGCCGCACTGCGCAGCAGCGACAGACGCGAGTAGACGTAGGGAAAGCTCGGACAGAACTCGGGCGGACCGTCGGTTCGGAAGCTCACGCCGGTCACGACGACCCGCGGTTGCGCCAAGCCGGATGGCCGATCCTCAACCGGACGGTCGTGTCGGTGCAGTCGACCGATCCGTTGTAAAAGGAGGTCCATCGGCGCCAGGTCGGTGATCAGCACGTCGGCGTCCACGTCGAAGCTCTGCTCGGCGATCTGGGTGGCCACCACGACGAGCCGTCCAGGTCGGCCGGTATGCCGGGTCATCTGGGCGCCGAGGACCGAGACGAGCTCTGCCGTGCGATCGGCTCTAGGTGGGTGGTGTCTTTCGCCGCGTGGCGGTCCCGGTGTCGTGGGCGCTGGTCCGGGAGGATCGGTGCATGGCACTCGGGTATCGATCTGAGGTTGGCTCGTGACGTTGGGGTTGGCGCCGCGGCAGGCGGATCTGTTCCGGTCCACGGCTGGGTTTTGTGAGCCGCGGCTCGGGCCGGGGTCGATCTACGGGTTGCTGCATCGGGAGTGTTACCGGCTGTTCCCGGATGAGATGTTCGCGGACCTGTTCACCGATGTGGGCCGGCGCAGCGTGCCGCCGATGAT
>JBBRZC010000161.1:0-8278 GCA_038237075.1 Actinomycetales bacterium | reverse complement strand
TCCATGGCGGGCAGCCACTCGGCGACGAGGTGGGCGTTGTAGGTGGGACGGAAGAACCGCTCGCAGCCGTCGTGGACGTCCGTGCTGTGGTCGTGCCAGCCGAGGCCGTCCCCGGTCTTCGCTGCCTCGACGATCCGGTCGGCGTCGCCGATGACACCGTAGGCGAGCTGGAAGAAGCCGGGCAGGTATGCCGGGCTCGACTCGTCGGTCATCGCCATGGCGATCTCGGGGGAGATCGAGAAGGACTGGCTTTCCGCGTCGTAGCCGAGGTAGCTCCCGGCAGCCTGGGCGCTCAGCCACTCCCGGGCATACCGCTCGGCGGTCTGGGTCCTCTCGGCCAGCGCGCTGGCCGTGAGCGGGCCGTGGTCGGCGAGGGCACGGTAGTAGCCGAGCCGGTCGCCCATGACGACAAGTGCGCAGTTCAGGCTCGCGCCGACCTCGTCGACGGCCCTGAAGACGAACGACATCAGGGTGTCGACGTCGATGGCGGGCGCGGTCGTGGTGGTGGTCATGCGGTGTGCTCCTTGGTCGATGTCCGCCGGCCTTGCCGCGGCGGGTTGCTTCACCAGCCTCGCGTCCGGGTGCAGGACGGCAATATTGGCCGAGGACCTCAGATCCGAGTCGGAGGACCTTAGGACCTCAGCGTGCACAGCCCGAAGGAGCTCGCTCGAGTGGCCGCCCTCGACGCCGACCCGGCAAGACCCTCTACCGGAAACCCCGGCCGAGCCCCCCGCGTTGCTCTGGGCTGCCGTGTGAGCTGGGGGGTTGCGACGGTGAGAGAACGTCGCCTGTTGGCGCAGGGAGCCCAGCGGGGATGCCGCTGGCTACGATGGGGACGATGCGGCTGTTCGAGCGTGATCAGCAGGTCGCGGCGGTAGGCGTTTACCTGGCCGAGGCTGGGCAGGGTCACGGCCGGATGGTCTTCGTGGCGGGCGAGGCGGGAGTCGGCAAGACCTCGTTCGTCGGGCAGGTGCTCGCTGATGCCGCAGACCTGGCCCAGGTCGCGCTGGGTGCCTGTGACGGCTCCTCGACGCCGGCGCCGCTCGGCCCGCTGCTCGAGATGCTGCCTCGGCTGCCGGCCCAGGTGTGGCCGCCGGAGGCGACCCGCCACGAGGTGTTCGCCCGGCTGGTGGCCGCCCTGGCCGAACCCCGACAGCGCGAGCCCTACCTGCTGGTGGTGGAGGATGCGCACTGGGCCGACGAGGCGACCCTGGACCTCGTCCGGCATCTGGCCCGTCGGGTCCACGCCTGCCGGGCGTTGGTGCTGGTGACTTATCGCCCGGAGGACCTGGCTGCGGGCCACCCGCTGAAGGTGGTGCTCGGTGATGCCGCCACCGCGGCGGGGGTGCGACGGCTGGACCTGCCCGGCCTGTCCCGGTCGGCGGTGCGGCTACTGGCGGCGGAGCACGCCGTGGCTCACCCGGAAGCCAAGCCGGTCGATGTCGACCGCCTGCACCGGGTGACCGGCGGCAACCCCTTCTTCGTCACCGAGGTCCTCGCCGGCGGCACCGGCGAGGCGCCGGCCACCGTTCGTGACGCGGTGCTGGCACGAGTGGCCCGGCTCTCCGGGCCGGCCCGCGCGGCCCTTGACGTGGTCGCCCTCTGCGGAGCGCGAGCCGAGGTCGACCTCCTGGAGGCAGTCCTGGATGACGGCCTGGACGTGCTCGACGAACCGCTGCAGCGAGGCCTGCTCAGTGCGGGCGCCGGTGAGGTCATCTTCCGGCACGAGCTGGCCCGGTTGGCCGTCGCCGAGCCGGTGCCGACGTTTCGGCGGATCGCGATCCACCGTCGGATCCTGGCCGCGCTGCTCGAGCGTGAGCCCGGCACGGGGGTCGACCAGGCCCGGGTCGCGCACCATGCCGAGGCCGCCGGGGTCGCCGAGGCGGTGCTTGCGCACGCTCCCCAGGCGGCGGCCAGGGCGGCCGACCTGGGCTCGCACCGCGAGGCGGTGCACCAGTACGAGCGCACCTTGAGGTTCTCCGACCGCATCGAGGAAAGGGGTCGCGCGGACCTGCTCTGGGCGTTGGGCTACGAGTGCTATCTCACCAACCAGGTCGAGGACGCGCTCGCAGCGGTGCAGGCGGCGCTGTCGATCTGGGAGGCGGCCCGTGACAAGGTCAGGGTCGGCGACGCCTACCGCTGCCTGTCCCGGCTGAACTGGTTCGCCGGGCGCAACGCGGTGGCCGAGCGTCAGGCAGACCTGGCGGTGGGCTCGCTGCAGGGCTTCGACACGGTCGAGCTCGCGATGGCCTACAGCAACGTGGCCCAGCTGCGGATGCTGTCGTCGGACCTGGAGGGCGCCCGGGTGTGGGGAGGCCGTGCCCTTGCCGTGTTGGAACATCTGCCGGAGGGGCGCAAGCGCGACGAGGTGAGGGTGCACGCCCTCAACAACCTCGGCACCTCCGAGGTGGTCTCGGGCGACTTCGACGCGGGGATCGGGATGCTGACCAGCAGCCTTGACCAGGCCCGGGCCGTAGACCTGCACGAGCACGCGGCACGGGCCTACTGCAACCTGGTGTCCTGCGCCGTGGTCCAACGCCGGCACGCCGACGCGGCCGTCCGACTGGAGGCGGGGCTGGAGTACTGCATCGACCGCGACCTGGACGCCTGGACGTTCTACCTCCAGGCCTTGCAGGCCCAGCTGATGCTGAGTCGAGGGGAGACCGAAGCGGCCCGGGAATGCGCCGAGAAGGTGTTGGCGCGCACCGAGGCTCCGCGGATCACCCATGTCGAGCCGCTGGTCATCGTGGCGCTGGCCGCGGCCCGTCACGGTGACCCCGGCTGGCGTGAACCGGTGGACCGGGCGGTCCGGTTGGCAGACGGGATCGGCGAGATCCAGCGGATCGGCCCGGTCACCGCCGCACGCTGCGAGATCGCCTGGCTGACCGGGGAGGTCGATACCCCCGGTCGGCTGGCCGCCGAGGTCTGGCCGAAGGCGACCACCGCCGACTGCCCGTGGAACCGGGGTTCGATCGCCACCTGGCTGGGCGACCCGGCAGCCGGCGAGGACGCTCCGCTGGCTCCGCCCTATGCACTCGAGGTGGCCGGCCGCTGGGTCGAGGCCGCCGCCTGGTGGCAGCAGCTCGGCTGCCCGTACGAGCGTGCCTTGGCACTGGCACGCAGTGGCGACCGGGCAGCGATGACTGCGGCGGTCGAGCTCTTCGACGCGCTGCGCGCGCCCGGTGCGGCTGCTCGGACCCGCTCGCTGCTCCGGGCCAGGGGCTGGTCGGTGCCCCGAGCTGCCCGCGCCAGCACCCGCGAGCACCCGGCCGGGCTGACCGCACGAGAGGTCGAGGTGCTCGCGCTGCTCGCTCGAGGCCTGCCGGATGCCGCGATCGCCGACCGGCTGGTCCTGTCCCGTCGCACCGTCGAGCATCATGTCGGCGCCGTCCTGGCCAAGCTCGGTGTGACGTCCCGGCGTGAGGCCGCCTCCCTGCACCTGGGTACCCCGGGCGTCTCGAATAGGTAGTCATCGCCGATGCGGGCCCGTCCGCGTCGCAGGTAGACCAGAGGCACACGACCGGCGGCGCGCCCGCGCTGCCGGCGGCTACCAGCAAAGGACACCCGATGCCTCTGTTCATGGACGTTCACCACCTCGGGAACGGCGTCACGATGGACGACGTCGCGAAGGCTCACCAGGCCGACCTCGCCGCCCAGGGCGAGCACGACGTCAGCTACCTGCGGTACTGGGTCGACGAGGGCAAGGGCGCGGTCTTCTGCCTCGTCGAGGCCCCTGACGCCGAGGCCGCGAACCAGGTCCACCGCGAGGCCCACGGACTGGTGGCGGACGCCATCCATCAGGTGCAGGAAGGGGTCTGAGGACGCACCGCCGCCGAACGCGCGGGACAGCACCACGCGTGCACGAGCACCCATGGACACCCACTGACCCCGACCGCGGGACGTGGCTCTACGGAGTCGGGCGCAGGCCCTGGCAGGCGGCCGCCCGGTCCTCGAACAGCACCCGCTCGCGGTCGTTGCGGGTCAGTGCGGCGGCCCGCGCGAACTCCGCGCCGGCCTCCTCCTTCCGACCGAGCCGCTCGAGGAGGTCGCCCCGGACCGCAGGCAGCAGCGCGTACCCCCGCAGCTCGCGGCGCCCGGTCAGCCCGTCGACGATCTCCAGCCCGTCCAGCGGCCCGGTGTCCATGGCCACGGCGACGGCCCGGTTGAGCTCGACGACCGGAGACGCCCAGACGGTGCCGAGCACCGCGTAGGTCTGCGCGATCCGGTGCCAGTCGGTCTCCTCGACGGTCAGCGCCTGCGCGTGGCAGGCGGCGATCGCGGCCTGCAGCGTGTAGGCGCCGACGGGTCGGCCGAGGCCCTCGGCCCGGTCCAGCGCCTCGAGGCCGCGGCGCACGAGGAGCCGGTCCCAGCGGCGCCGGTCCTGGTCCTGGAGCAGCACCGGGTTGCCGTCGAAGTCGGCCCGGGCGGGGATCCGCGAGGCCTGGAGCTCCATGAGGGCGAGCAGTCCGTGCGCCTCAGGCTCGTCCGTTGCCAGGCCGGCGACGAGCCGGCCGAGTCGCAGTGCCTCATCGCAGAGCGTCGGGCGCATCCACTCCTTGCCTGCCGTCGCGGCATACCCCTCGTTGAAGACGAGGTAGACGACCTCGAGCACCGCGGGCAGCCGCTCCTCGATCTCGGCCGGCGTCGGCAGCTCGAAGGTCACCCGCTCCGCCTCAAGGGTGCGCTTCGCCCGGACGATCCGCTGCCCCACCGTCGCATCAGGGACGAGGAAGGCTCTGGCGATCTCGGGCGTGGTCAGGCCTGCCACGCAGCGCAGTGTGAGGGCGACCCGCGCATCGAGGGTGAGTGCCGGGTGGCAGGCCGTGAATACGAGCCGGAGCAGGTCGTCGCGGATCTCGTCGTCGACCGCGTCCTCGACCGCGTCGGTGCCGGCGTCCATGTCCCTCAGCTCCACATCCCGCCCCAGCCCCTCGAGGGTGCGCTGGTGGGTCTCGCTGCGCCGGTGGCGGTCGATGCCGCGCCGCTTGGCCGTCGTCATGAGCCAGCCCGCGGGGTTCGGCGGGATCCCCCTCACGGGCCACTGCTCGAGGGCCGCGACGAGGGCGTCCTGGGCGAGATCCTCGGCGAGCCCCAGGTCACGGGTGAACCGGGCGAGCCCGGCGACGAGCCGCGCGGCCTCGATCCGCCACACCGCCTCGACGGCTCGCCGGGCCGTCTCGTCCGGTCCGGCACTCGTCAGGCCCGTCATAGGCGTCATCCAAGCACCACTGGTACCGCATGCACGGAGGCAGCGGTACCAGTGGCCGGGATGAGGTCGCGTCGGTCAGGCCGGGGGGGCGAAGTCCTCGGGCCCAAGGGTCTTGAGGACCATGGCCTCGCCCTCCCAGCCCTGCCAGAGGTCCTGGTGGAGCCGCATGAAGCGGGTGGTCCACTCGAGCGCCTGCTCCTTGGAGGCCACGTCGTAGACGGCGTAGCTGATCATCTCCTTGGACTCGGCGAACGGGCCGTCGGTGACACTGAGGCCGCAGGAGGTCACCGCGACCCGGGCTCCGGCGGCGCTGGGAGCCAGGCCCGCGGTGTCGAGGAGGACGCCGGCCCGGGTGGCCTCCGCCCCCAGCGCGAAGATCCCGTCCATGAGGGCCGGCGGGGCCGGGGTGGACATCGGATTGGACGTGAGCAGGACGATGTAGCGCATCGCAGGTCTCCTTGGTGGTACGTGTCAGGGATGTCGTGGTTGGTGTGGCGGTCAGCGGGTCCGGGCGAGCTCGCCGGTGCGGTAGCGGTCGACGGCCACCGCGGCCATCCACCCCCAGACGAGGATGACGGCGGCAGTGGAGACGCGGGTCGCGACGGCACTGCCCTGGGTGGAGGCGATCATGCCGAACCCGGTGAGGAAGGCTGCGCCGGTCAGCACCGAGAAGGCCGCGAACGCCCGTCTCCCCTCGTCGGCGTAACGGCGGGCGAGCAGGAAGCAGGCGACCGAGATGCACGTGAAGCCGACCGCCCCGGAGACGAGGTGGAGTATGCCGTGCCCCGAGATGGTGCCGGGCCCGTCCGGTGTCCCGAGCGGGAAGCCGAGGGCCGGGTCGGCGCGGAAGACCCCCGCGGCGACGAGGCTCAGCCCGTATGCCGCGACGAGGCGTGGTGCCCAGCGGCTGGCGCGTCCGGTGCCGAGGGCCCGGCCCAGCCCGACGGCATACCCGACGGTCATCAGCCCGGCGAGGACGAAGTTCGCGACCTGGACCCAGCCGTGGTCGCCGTTGGCGAGCAGGCTCCACTGGTGACGGCCGAGGTCGAACCCCTCGCGGGTGAATGCCTGCGCCAGGGTGACGGCGACGAACAGGGGCCCGGCGACGACGCCGTAGCCGAGCAGGGACCTCGTGGCGCGCACGGCCGGCGTGCAGGTCGGGCCGGTCGGCTGCGCGCTCGTCTGTCTGGTGGTCGTGAGGGACATCTCGTGCTCCTTCGTCGAAGGTGTCGGCCGGTCTGGCACCGGCCGTCACCCCCTCCACGAGTGGCTCGCGGCCCTTTCGACATCGCCGCCCAGGTTTCTTCGGCGCGCGTCTGCAAGGACTGTCTCGCTCGAGGACGCCGAGCCTCAGCGGCTGGCCGCGGCGCCGGACGGTGTGGGGCTGTCGACGGCGGCGACCTTGTCCCACTGCCGCCGGTTCAGGTCGGCACTCGCATCCTCGGGTCCTGCCGGGAGGGATCCGCTCGGCGGTGGCCCGGCGCCCGAGGAGCCGTCGATGAGGTTGTGGGCGGCGACAGCCCGGCCGCGGCCGGCGCTCTTCGCCGCGTACAGGGCGACGTCGGCTCGAGCCAGCAGGGCGTTGAGGGACCCGGGAGAGCACGCCCACCCGATGCTCAGCGTGAGGGGCTTGCCCTGGGCTTGCAGGTCCGGGCTGGAGGCGGCCATCCGTGCCACCACCGCGGCGGCGCCCGCCTGGTCGACGCCCACGAGCAGCGCCACGAACTCGTCGCCGCCGAAGCGGCCCACGAGGTCCTCGGCGCGCACGGTGCGACGCAGGTGTTCGGCGACCGAGCGCAGTGCGACGTCGCCCGCGGGGTGGCCCTGGGTGTCGTTGACGGCCTTGAAGTGGTCGACGTCGACCATGACCACCGCGCACCCGCCAGCAGGGTGGGCGTCCAGCACTGGTTCGGCCTGGGAGAGGAAGTGCCCGCGGCTGGCCAACCCGGTCAGCGTGTCGGTGACCGCAGCCGTTCGGTAGCCGACCGCCAGCGCGCGTTGCTCGGACACGGTGACCAGCTGGCGGACCACGACGACCACGGTGATCAGCAGGTCTGCGATCAGGACGCCACCCAGCGGATACATCGGCAGCCCGACCGCGACCTTGGCGACGACGGCATAGCTGGCCACGATGGCCAGCACCGGCAACAGGTGCGCGTACCGGCCGGAGTCGGCGGCGGCGGCGGCCGCCCCAGGGCGGCTGGCCGCGGCCAGCGCGAAGCACATCAGCGCCCCGACCCAGAACAGGTCCAGCCAGCCGCCGCCGGTGAACCCGTCCAGGCCACTGACGTAGCCGAAGCCCACGTCGGCAACGACGCACGAGCACGCCCCGGCGATCAGCCAACGGGTCGCCACCGTCCACCGCGGGTCGCTGCCGCGCAGCACCACCCGGCCGGCGACCATGAGCAGCATCAGGTCCCACAGCGGGTAAGAGACGTTCAACACGTGCTCGAGGTCGCCGAACCCGGCCTCCACCGCCGCTCCCAGCACGAGGTACCAGATGAGCATGAACGCCCCGCCGACCATCGCCAGCACGTCGAGGAGGTTCGCGACGGAGGCCCGCCGGGACTGGCGGCGCACGGGCATCAGCGCCAGCGACATGATGAGCACGGGGTAGAAGCCGCTGTAGCCGATGTCAGCCACCGACGGGAACGGGGACTCGCCCTGGACCGCCTCCAGCCACCACCACATCCCGTCGCCCTGCACCTGGAACATCAGCGCCAGCGCGAGCAGCAGCCACACCGTGCGGTCCCGGCCACGGCTGCTGCGCCGGGCCGCCCACAACGCCAGCACGATCCCGGCCGCGTCCAACGGCAGGTAGGCCCCATCGGCGATGAAGGTCCGATAGCCACCCGAGTCGCCGCCGATGAAGAACCAGCCGACGAACAGCAGGTAGTACCCGCACAACCCGATCTGCACCAGCGACCACCTGCGGCGCGAATCCGCCGCGGCGATGTGGCCATCCAGCAACGATGGTGGCGCCGTTCCGCCCGGGTGCCCGGCCACGGCTACATGGCCACGCCGGCGACCTTCTCCACGTGGCTCAGCTCCCTCACGCGTTTGCTCATG
>JBBRZC010000160.1:0-8360 GCA_038237075.1 Actinomycetales bacterium | reverse complement strand
CGCCTTCGGGTTCGTGATGAGCCCTGAGATGGGCAGTGCGACTCCGGGCCGCAGATCAGTCAGAGTTGCCGTCTGCGTGACCACTACAGGCAGCGCGTCCTTGGCGTTCATTGACGTGGACGTACCTCCGCCAGGCGCACTCCAGAAGGCGTATGCCACTCCGCCACCACCCACAACCATGACGAGTGCTGCTGCGGCCCCGAAAATCTTGTGGCGCCATTCATCCTGATCTTCTGAATTTTCAGAAGTTCCCCTTGTCGCGATGAAATCACAGCCTATGCGGCTGCAGTGCTCCCGCACTGCCGATTATCCATCGGGCGATCGGCGCCAACATCACCAAGATTGATGAGAAGTTCTCCTCTTCCTGCCCATAACGGTCGCCACGGGCGGGCTATCGCGCCGGCGACCTTGATCGCTTTGTCGGCGAGGACGGCGCGGGCCTGGTGTTGGACCCAGGTCTCGGCGGCGGGGTCACCCTCTTGGCGGAAGCACCAGCCTGCCTTGTCAGGGGTCAGGGGTCAGGGGTCAGGGGTCAGGGGTTGCCCAGGGTCACCCAAGTCCTGCCCTCACGTCGACCCAGATGCGTCGATATGGGGCGACAACTCCGGGGGCGTGCCGCAATAGTGGTGCCCGTGAAGCCTTCCCGGACGGCCGTGCGCATCCAGCTGCTGGGGGCCTTCACTGTCAGCGTCGACGGGGTCACCGTCGAGACCGGGCCGTGGCGGCTGCGGAAGGCGAAGTCGCTCGTGGCGATGCTCGCGCTCGCGCCGGGTCAGCGTCGTCGTCGCGAGCACGTGCTGGACCGCCTGTGGCCCGATCTTGCGCCGGTCGCCGCCGCGCGGAACCTGCACCAGACCCTGTACGTGGCTCGCCGGGCGCTCGCCGACCTCGGGGCCTTGAGAACGGGGCTGCTGTCGATCCGGGACGACCAGGTCGTGCTGGACGACAGCGGGCCGGTCGACGTCGACGTCGTGGAGTTCGAGCGGTCGGCGACCGACGCGTTGCAGTCCGCCGACGAGGCGAAGCTGCGCGCGGCGGCCGCCATGTACGCCGGCGACCTCCTCCCCGACCTGTCGGACGCCGACTGGCTCACGATACGACGGAACGAGCTGCGAGCGACCCAGCGCGAGGTCCTGGTGAAGCTGGCAACCACGGTGCAGCAGCGTTCTCCGGAGGAGGCACTGGTGATCCTCACCAGGGTGCTCGAGTCGGACCCGATCCACGAGGGCGCCGTCCGCGCCCAGATGGCGGTCCTGGCCCACCTCGGTCGAAGGTCCGAGTCGCTGGCCCGCTACGAGCGCCTGGTCGACGACCTGCTCGAGGCGTTCGGGACGGACCCTGACGCCCAGACCGTGGCCCTGTTCCGCGAGCTGCTGACCGGTTCGCCGGCAGACCAGCGTCAGCCGCCGACGGCCGCCGCCCAGGGCGACGAGGAGATCGGCCACCTCCCGAACCCGTTAACGCGCTTCATCGGGCGCGAGCGTGAGCTCGTCGACGTCGAGCGGTTGATCGGCCGGGCTCGTCTGCTCACCCTCACGGGCGCCGGTGGCAGCGGCAAGACCCGACTCGCCCTGGAGGTGGCGAGACGGGTGGGCCCGAGCTATCCGGACGGGGTGTGGTTCGTCGACCTGGCGGCCGTCGGCGAGTCGTTGTTCGTCGCCGACGCGGTAGCGGAGGTGCTCGGGCTGGACTCCGGCGCGGCACCGAGCCGCGGCCAGGCACTCGTCGACCAGCTGCGGACCCGGAGGCTGCTGATCGTGCTGGACAACTGTGAGCACCTGCTCGCCGCCTGCGCCCACGTCGCCGCCTCCGTCCTCGCCGGATGCCCGGGAGTCGACGTGCTGGCCACCAGCAGGGAGCCGCTCCATGCCGAGGGGGAGTACACCTTCCGGGTGCCGTCCCTGGCGCTGCCCTCGCCCGTCCCGGACCCTGCCCCCGATCTCGTCCAGCTCGGCCAGGTGCCGAGCGTGCGGCTCTTCGTCGAGCGGGCAGCCCAGGTCCGGCCGGGCTTTCGGCTCGACGTGGGCAACGCGCAGGGGGTGAGCGACCTGTGCCGGCGGCTCGACGGTATGCCGCTCGCCCTCGAGCTGGCGGCGGCCAGGACCACCGTGCTCGAGCCCGCGGAGATCGTGCAGCGGCTGGGTGACGTCCTGTCCATGCTCGCCGGGGGAGCGAACGGGGTGACGCGGCACCAGACGTTGCGCGGCACCCTCGAATGGAGCCACGACCTGCTCACCGAGCCGGAGCAGGTGCTGCTGCACCGACTGTCGATGTTCTCCGACGGCTTCACGCTCGAGGCTCTGGAGGCCGTGTGCGGGGAGTCGCCTCTGGAGCGCCCGGAGCTGTTGGGCCTGCTGGCCAAGCTGGTGGACAAGTCGATGGTGGTGAGGGAGCAGACCGCTGCCGGGACCCGGTACCGGCAGCTGGAGCCCGTTCGGCAGTTCGGCCGGGAGCATCTCGACCGGGCGGGAGAGAGCGGTCGACTGGCAGCCGCGCACTGCGAGTACTTCCTCGGCCTTGCCGTCGACCACAACCCCGAACGGGCCACGGGCGTGGTGATCGAGCAGCCCAAGCTGCTCGATCGCGAGCACGACAACCTGCGTGCCGCGCTGCGCTGGGCCTGCGCGCACGATCCGGAGTCGGCGCTGCGCCTCGCTGCCAGCCTGTGGCGCTTCTGGTTCATCCGCGGTCATGCGGTCGAGGGAGCGCGGTGGGTCGAGCGAGCCCTTGCGGTCGCGCCCGAGCCGACCCGGCCCCGCGCGGCGGCGTTGGTCGGCCTCACCGGTCTGGACAGCCGCCAGGGCCGCAGCGACCGGCACCGGTCGCTGGGCGCGGAGGCGACGGCGATCGTGCGGCAGATCGGCGAGCCGGACGAGCTGGTGATGGCCCGGGTCGTGGAGGCCACGTTGGCGTGGAGCACCTTCGACCTGGACGATGCCGAGCAGATGGCATCCGACCTCCGGGTGGAGGCCATCGCCCGTGGCCGACCAGAGCACGCCGCGGCCAGCAGCTGGTTGCTCGGCCAGTGCGCGCTGTCGCGTGAAAACGGTCCCCTCGCCGCCGGGCACCTCGACGACTGCCTGAGCGAGCTCGCGGCGTCCGACCCCCGCACCCGCCCCTTCCTGCCCGTGGTCACGCCGAGCCTGATGCTCGTCCCGATCGCCGGGCGCCTCGTCCCCTGCCTCGAGGAGACCATGCTCGTGGGCCGGCGCGTCGGCGTCCTCCAGGCCCGCGGCTACGTCCTGTCCGCGATCGGCTACGCGGACCGGCTGTCCGGGGACCAGCGCTCGGCGATCTCCGCCGTCGCCGACGCCGTCGACCATTTCGCCGACCTGGGGGACGACCTGGGCAGGGCGCAGGCACTGCACCAGAGCGGCTGCATCGAGCGTGACGGTGGCGATCACCAGGCGGCCGGCGAGGCTCTGTCGCTGGCGCGGGACCTACGCGTGCGGCTCGGCGACCGTCGAGGGGAGCTGCTGACCGAGCTCAACATGGCCCTTCTGGACGCCATGGGCGGCGACGTCGCCCGCGGGCTGGCGACCGCGCGGCGATCCCTGTCCGCGTTCGAGTCCGCCGGCGACCAGGTGGGGATGGGCGCGACGGCAACCGTCCTGGGAGCGATCGAGCTGCTCTCCGGTGAGGTCCGGGCGGCGCGGGAGATGTACGGGCGGGCGGCAGAGCGGCTCGCTCCGTGGCGGCGGATGGCGGGCTGGCTGCGCCTGGTGGTGGCGGAACTGTCGCACGGGCTGGGTGACCCGCATCGCGCCGCCCGCGAGACGGACAGGGCCGAAGCGATCTTCGACCGGACCCGCTGCGTCGTCGCCGGCCGCCGGCTGGCCGCCCTGCGCGGGCTGGACCGAGGGTGACACGACCGCGTTGAGACGGCGTTGAGTTCTCGTTGAGGCCGGCCTCCTAGCCTCGCTTTTCGGATCTGACAGACGCTACCGAGGAGGAACACCATGACCATGACTGAGACTGGGCCGGCTCGCATCGGGGAGGCCACCATCGCCGAGTTCGCTGCCGGCCTGCGCGGCGCCGTCGTTCGGCCGGGGGACGAGGACTACGACCGCGAGCGCAGCGTCTGGAACGGGGCCCACGACCGCCGTCCGGCGCTCGTCGCCCGGTGCGCCGGGGTCGCCGACGTGATCCGCACGGTCGACTTCGCCCGGAGCGAGGGCCTGCCGCTAGCGGTCCGGGGGGGTGGCCATTCGATCCCCGGGTTCTCCACCGTCGACGGCGGCATCGTGCTGGACCTGTCGTTGATGAAGGGGATCCAGGTGGACCCCGCCCGGCGCACGGTGGCGGCGCAGGCCGGCTGCACGTGGAAGGACCTCGACGCGGAGACCCAGCAGTTCGGGCTCGCGGTGACCGGCGGACTGGTCTCCTCGACAGGCATCGCCGGCTTCACCACCGGGGGCGGAATCGGCTGGCTGATGCGCAAGCACGGACTGGCCAGCGACAACCTGGTCGGAGCCGACGTCGTCACCGCCGACGGGCAGTTCGTCCACGCCAGTGCGCAGGAGCACCCGGACCTGTTCTGGGGGCTGCGCGGCGGCGGCGGGAACTTCGGGGTCGTGACGTCCTTCGAGTTCCAGCTCCACGAGGTCGGACCCACGGTCCTCTCCGGTCTGGTCTTCTACCCGGCGGACGAGGCCGAGCAGGTGCTGCGGGGCTACCGGGCGGCCTGCCTGGCGGCCCCGGACGAGCTGACGAC
Organism: Actinomycetales bacterium; assembly: GCA_038237075.1. Classification (GTDB taxonomy): domain Bacteria; phylum Actinomycetota; class Actinomycetes; order Actinomycetales; family Dermatophilaceae; genus Lapillicoccus. The sequence goes on along the minus strand of JBBRZC010000160.1, from coordinate 3,646 downwards.
GCTGGTCAACATCACTACCGCGCCGCCCGTCCCGTTCCTGCCGGAGTCGGTCCACGGCACGCCGATCATCGGTGTCGGCGGCTGCTGGGCTGGTGACCTCGACGCCGGCGCGGACGCCACCGCCCCGTTCCGGTCACTGGGCACCGTGATCTCCGACGTGTTCGCCGACAACCCGTACGCGGGGTGGCAGCAGGCGCTCGACCCGCTGTACCCGCGGGGCATCCACAACTACTTCCGCTCGGCGTTCCTCCGCAGTGTCGACGACGCCGCCCTGCGGGTGCTGCAGGATGCGCTGGCCACGCTGCCCAGCCCCCTCACCGAGGTCCACCTGCAGCACCTCGGCGGCGCGGTGGGCCGGGTCCCCGTGGACTCCACGGCCTACGCGCTGCGCGACCAGGAGTTCATCGTCAACGTCGTCGCCCGCACATCGGGCCCCGAGGGTTTCGCGGAGGTCGTCGCCTGGGCGCGTGGCGTCACGGATGCGCTCGGTCCGGACGCCGGGAGCTACGTGAACTTCACCGGCGAGTCGAACGCGGCGCTCGTCCGGGCGTCGTACCCACCGGAGACGTACCGCCGGCTCGTCGAGCTGAAGACCGAGTACGACCCCACCAACCTGTTCCGGCTCAACCAGAACATCGCTCCCGCGGTGTGATCCGGGCAGGGTTCCGACGCGGTGCCGGCCGACGGTCGGGTGCCGGGGGACACCCGACCGCGGCGGCGTCCCGTACGAGCGTGCGGCCTCAGGCTTGGTCGCGGCGGGCGCGCAGCACCGCGTCGTGGACGGTGACGTCGGTGCCGTCGTGGTCGGTGGCCGGCCGCGGCCGGGCCTCAGCGGCCAGGACGCTCCAGCCGTCGCCGAGGGAGTCGCCAACCTCGGCGGCGGTCCAGCCCATCTCGAGCAGCCCGGGCCGCGCCACGGTCGTCTCGAGGTCGCTGAAGTCGTGCCCGACGACGAGGAGGGTGCCCCCGGGCGCAACCGCTGCCGCGAGATGACGCCAGAGGGCATGCCGCTGCGGTGCCGGGAGGTGGAGGTAGAAGGCGCAGACGAGGTCGTAGATGCCGGGTGCCGGCTCCCGGGTGAGGTCGAGGTGCTGCCAGCTGACCGGCATACCGAGCCGGTCCGCCTGGGCGGCAGCCCGCTCGATGGCGAGCGTGGAGAGCTCAGCCCCCGTGACCTGCCAGCCGCGGCTCGCCAGCCAGATCGCGTCGGCGCCCTCGCCCGAGCCGGCGTCGAGAGCCGTGCCCGGAGGCAGGTCGGCGATCTCCCTGACTAGCAACGGGTTCGGGTCACCGCTCCAGTTCTGGGGTCGGGACCGGTAGCGCGCGTCCCAAGCCGCCTCGCCGTAGACCCGGTCCCGCCGCCGGGCCTCGACCGCATCCCGGGTCTCCTCGGCGATGAGGTCGCCGTTGAGGGCAGCGCCGGCGGCCAGGCCCGACGCCGCCGCGGTGACGACCTGCGCCTGCACGTCCGTGACGTTGCCGGCGACCCACACCCCCGGGACGGTGGTCGCGCCCCTGGCGTCCGCCTCGATGCGCGTGCCGACCACGTGCGAACCCACCAGCACCTCGACCGGCAGCAGGCCCAGCGGGGCGAGCAGCTCGGCCCGTGCCGTGAACCGCGGTGCCACGACCAGCGCGTCGAGCGGGACGTGGCTCCCGTCGGCCAGACGCACCCCCTTCAGCCCGTCTGCGGCGGACTCGACCTGCACGACGACACCGTCGACGACCTCGACGCCGCGCGCCTCGAGCTGCTCGCGCTCGTCCTCGGTCAGCGCCGGGCCGGTGTGCTGGAGCAGCGTCACGTGCGGGCTGAGCTGACGGAACAGCAAGGTCTGGTGCACGGCCATGGGACTGGTGGCGAGCACGCCGACCTGTTGGTCACGCACCTCCCAGCCGTGGCAGTAGGGGCAGTGCAGGACGTCGGTGCCCCACCGCTGCGCGAGGCCCGGGACGTCGGGCAGCTCGTCATGCAGCCCGGTCGCGACGAGGAGGCGCCGCGCAGTGACGCCCCGGTCACCGACCTCGAGGCGGAAGCGGTCTCCCACTCGCTCGAGGGAGGTGACGCGGCCACTGTCGACGCGGCCCCCGTAGTGCTCCACCTCGGCGCGGCCGATCTCCGCAAGCTGCGCCGGCGGCGTCCCGTCGCGGGTGAAGAGGTTGTGCACGTGTCCGGCGGGGGCGTTGCGAGGGTCGCCCGCGTCCAGCACGAGGACCGAGCGGCGCGATCGGGCCAGGGTCACCGCACCGCTGAGTCCGGCTGCCCCGCCACCGACGACGACGACGTCATAGCTCTCTTCCATGGACCGACCCTGACCCACGATCCACGTTTCGACAACTGTCGTCGCTGCAACGGCAACACCGCCGGTCGGGACGGACTGCCTGAGTCACCCACCGACTGCCTCGACGGGAGCAGGGCGCGCGTCACTCGATGGTCTTGGCCATGAGCATCGTTGCCCGGCCGAAGCCGGCGCGCTCGTAGAAGTGCACCGATCGCTCGCTCGGTGAGAGCACGATCCGCACGGCGCCGCGAGAGCGTGCATGGGTCACGGCTGTCTCGAGGAGCGCGGACCCGACGCCTCGGTCGCGCTGCTCGGGCAGCACGAAGGCGTTGCCGCGGTAACACCAGCGCGAGGCGGCTTGCCCGGGTCTGGGCATCCGCTCGAAGAACGCCAGGTTCACCATGCCGACCTCTCGGCCGCCAACGACGGCCACGAACATCGCTCGGTGTGCCTCCTCGGCAGCCCACCAGAGCGAGAAGCGCTCCTCGAAGCCATCGTCGTCGAGGGATGCACCCGCCGCCTCCTCCGCCCACGCCCGGCGCAGCGCTGCGACGCCGGTGCCGTCGCGGGCACTGACCTGCCGGATGCGCACGTAGGAACTGGCCATGGGGCGATCGTCGCAGAGACGTCGGAGCGATCCGTCTCCGCTGGTCCACGGTGTCGAGTCCGGCATACGGTGTGCTCATGGCGCGCGTGTCGAGCATCCTCATCCATCCCGACAAGGACGAGCCGGGGCAGGAGCTCGCCAGCGTCGCGGTCTCGCTCGAGGGGCTCGACGGGGACCGCCGCAAGAAGTCTCCAGTGCACCTCATCGCGGTGAGCGAGTACGTCGACGCCCACCCGCGCGCCAACCTCGTCATCGACATCGCCCCCGCCGGCCTGGGGGCGCTCGTGGGGCGTCGGTTGCGGATCGGCACGGTCGAGCTCGACGTCACCGGCCCGGCCGGGACCTGCCCCGGCGTGTATGCCGCGGTGCCCGTTCCCGGTGAGATCGCCGTGGGTGACGAGGTCACCGTTGGGACGCAGGTCGCCTGACCGACGGCCACGTCACCCGCCTCGACTCGCGGATGCGGGCGGGGTTCAGGCGGCAAGCAGGTGCGCGAAGTGGCGTTCGAGGAGGCTGATGGTGTCGCTGTCCGGTTCGGGGGGCAGTCCGGGGATGATCGGGGGTGCGGTGGAGTGGTAGGTGTGGCCGGTGGGGGTGGTGGTGACGACGGTATGCCGCCCACCTTCGTCCGCGTCCGCGTCGCCGACGTGGATGTCGGCTCGGGTGGTGCGGGCGGACCAGCCGGGGTGCTGTGTGGTGTGGTTGCAGCGCACGCAGAGGCCTTGGCCGTTCTCGGCGTGGGTGGGTCCGCCGCGGGCGT
>JBBRZC010000159.1:0-8369 GCA_038237075.1 Actinomycetales bacterium | reverse complement strand
GCGGGCCATGGCGCGGACGGCGTCGACGAGAGGGGTCAGGGCGTCCGCGACGGCGACCGGCGTCAGCACGAGCAGGCCCTTGACCGCGATGGAGACGTCCTGCCGGGCGGCGAGGACGGCGGCCGCCACCGTGGCCGCCCCGACGAGCGCGACGAAGCCGGCTGAGGCCAGCGCGCGGCCACGGCTCTGCCGGCCCGTTGCGATGCGGAGGGCCGCGTGCGCGTCGTCGAGCCAGCGGACGGCGGCGCCGGTGGCTCCGATCGCCTCGAGCTCCGCGCCCCGGCCGGCGACGAGCTGGCTCACCCGGGTCACCTCGGCGCGCGCGGCGAGCAGCTCGGCCTGGGAGTGCTGCTCGAGACGCAGCGCGAGGAGCGACAGAGCCGCCGCGGCGACGAACAGGCCAGCGATGACGAGCCCCACCGGGGGAGCGAGCAACGCCGTGAGGAGGGCCGTGACCACTCCGGCGAGCGCTGCCGTCAGGACCGGCACGGTCACCCGGACCTGCGCGTCGACGACGTCGGTGAGATCGTCCACGACCGCGCCGAGCAGGTCGGTCCGGCGGCGTCGGCCCAGGCGTGCCGGCGTCAGTGGGACCAGCGCGGCATACGTCGTGGCGCGTCGTTCGGCGAGGTCGGCGAGGGCGACGTCGTGCGAGCGGACCCGCTCCGCGTAGCGCAGCACGGGCCGGGCGATGCCGAAGGTGCGGACCGCGACGATGGCCGTCAGCAGGGTGAGGATGACCGGCCGCTCGCTGGCCCTGACGATGAGCCAGCCGGACGTCGCGGTGAGGGCGATACCCGCCGTGGCCGAGGCAGCGCCGACGAGGGCGGCGCCGACGAGCCGGGGGCTGGGTCTCATCGCTCGTCCCGGGCTGCTGGGTCGAGGAGCGCGGCTGGGTCGAGGAGCGTCGCCGGATCCATGACCGCGGCGGAGGTGGGGACGGCGGCGCGGCCGCTCCGGGCGGTCGCCTCGACCGAGGCAGCCGCGCGGAGGACCACGTGGTGCTCGGCCAACCCGATGAGCTCGCGCCGGTGGCTCACGGCGACGACGACGCGGCTGCGGGCCAGGGACCGCACGACGGCATGGATGGCCTCGACGGAGGTCTCGTCGAGGTGAGCCGTCGGCTCGTCGAGGAGGATGACCGGCGCGGTGGAAAGGGCCGCCCGGGCCAGGGCCAGACGCGCGCGCTGGCCTGCGGAGAGGCCGAAGCCGTCGTCGCCGATGGCACCGTCGAGCCCGCCGGGCAGGCCGGCGACGACGCCGTCGAGCCCGACGAGCCGCAGCGCACCCCACTTGGCCTCGGAGTCGCCGGTCGTCCCGAGGGCGAGGTTGTCGCGGACCGAGCCCGGGAGCAGGAAGGGCCGCTGCGAGACGAGGTGCACCGCGGGTGCGGTGACGCGCCCCAGCCCCGGCGACCGCAGCCCGGCCAGGACCTCGAGCAGCGTCGTCTTGCCGCAGCCCGAGGGTCCGGTGACGACGGTGAGGCCGCGGGGCGCGTGGAACGTGAGGTCGTTCAGGACGAGGGTGCTGCTGCCGGGGTAGGTGTAGGAGAGGCCCACGACCTCGACGGCGGTGGCGGGTATGCCGTCCGGCTGGGTCCCGAGCCGGTCACCGGTGGTCGGCGCACCGCCCCGCTGGGGGCGGGCGGACGACGGCATGCGGTCCAGCTCGTCGAGCACCGCCGCCAGGGCCTGCGCGCCGTCGGCGGCGGAGTGGAACTCGGCGCCGACCCGACGGATCGGCCAGTAGGCCTCGGGCGCGAGGAGGATCGCGACGAGCGCCGTCCGCAGGTCGAGGCCGCCGCCGGCGAGCCGCACCCCGACGGTGACGGCGACGAGCGCCACCGAGATCGTCGCGAGCAGCTCGAGCGCCGCGGAGCTGAGGAAGGCGAGCCGTAGCGTGGCGACCGTCTCGCGGCGGTGCCGCTCGCTGACCGAGCGGACGGCGACGACCTGGCGCTCGCCCCGGCCGTAGGACACGAGCGTCGGCAGCCCCTGCACGACGTCGAGGAAGTGCCCGGCGAGCGCGCCGAGGGCCTGCCAGCGACGCCGGGTGGCGTCCTGCGTGGTTCGACCGATGAGCGCGGCGAAGAGCGGCAGGAGCGGCACCGTGAGCACGACGATGACCGCGCTGGGCCAGTCGACGACGACGAGGGCGATGGCGGCGAGCGCGGGCACGACTGCGGCGTGGACGAGCGCGGGGAGGAAGCGGGCGACGTAGGGCTCGATGCTCGTGCACCCCTGCGCGGCCAGCGTCGTGGTGGTGGCCGCGTCGCCGCGGTCCCAGCCCGGGCGCTCGAGCCACGACGTGAGGAGCAGGCGGCGCAGCGTGCTCGACACCTCGACGCCGGCGCGGGCTCCGAGCCGCTCCATGGCCCAGCCGAGCCCGGCGCGCACGAGGAACGTGCCGGCGACCCACATGGCCGACCCCCGGGCGTCCGTCCCCGTGGCGACGGCGGTGACGAGCGCCCCGAGGGCGAAGGCGGTGACCACGGTGACGAGACCCTGCGCCGCGCCCACCGCCCCGAGCGTGAGCACGGGGCGGCGGGTCTGCGGCGCGACGCGCAGCAGTCGCGGGTCGACCGGCCTCATGCCGGGATGTGGTGCACCGCGATGCGCTTGCGGAACACCCAGTAGGTCCAGCCCTGGTAGAGCAGGACGATGGGGGTGAACACGAGCGCGACGACGGTCATGATCCGCAGCGTGTATGCCGTGCTCGCCGCGTTCTCGGCGGTGAGGGACCACGCCGGGTTCAGCGTCGACGGCATGACGTCGGGGAAGAGGGTGAGGAAGAGCGTTGCCACCGCGAAGGCGATGGTCACGAAGGTCCCGATGAAGGCCCAGCCCTCGCGGGCCCGCGCGTTCGCGAGCAGGGCCGCGACGAGCGCGCCGGCCGCGACGACGGTGGTGACCCAGGACACCACGGAGCCCTGCTGGAGGCCGATGACGCCGAGGAGCAGCACGGCGAGGACGGCGGCGACCAGGCCGACCTGCCCGGCCACCCGGCGGGCGTCCTCGCGGATCGGGCCGTCGGTCTTGAGGGCGACGAACACGGCGCCGTGGGTGAGGAAGAGCGCGACCGTGGTCAGGCCGCCGAGCAGGCCCATGGGGTTGAGCAGGGTGAAGAGGTTGCCGACGTACTCCTTGTTGGCGTCGATCGGCACGCCCCGCACGACGTTGGTCAGCGCGACGCCCCACAGCAGGGCGGGCAGGGCCGAGCCGACGACGATGGCGAGGTCCCAGCGGGCCCGCCAGGTGGCTGACTCCCTCTTACCCCGGTAGTCGAACCCGAGGTTGCGCACGATGAGCGCGACGAGGATGAGGAGCAACGGCAGGTAGAACCCGCTGAACATCGTCGCGTACCAGTGCGGGAAGGCGGCGAAGGTCGCGCCGCCCGCGGTGAGGACCCAGACCTCGTTGCCGTCCCAGACCGGGCCGATGGTGTTGAGCAGGACCCGGCGTCGCCGCTCGGTGCCGGCGGCGTCGGCTCCACGTCCGAGCACCGGGAGCAGCATCCCGACGCCGAAGTCGAAGCCCTCGAGGACGAAGTAGCCCGTCCAGAGGACGCCGATGAGGATGAACCAGACGGTGGTGAGCTCCATGGTGTGATCGTCCTTGGCAGTCAGGAGGTGCAGCGGTCGGGGGCGGGAGGTCAGTAGGCGAAGACGAGGGGGCTGTCGTCGTCGATGGTGTCCGGTGTCGGCGGCTGCTCGAAGGGCTCAGCACCCTTGCGCACGTAGTGGAGGAAGAGCTTGACCTCGACGACGGCCAGGGCTCCATAGAGCAGGGTGAGGACGAGCATCGAGGTGAGCACCTCGCCCGCTGACACCGACGGCGAGACCCCCGTGGCCGTGCTCATGAGGCCGAAGACGAGCCAGGGCTGCCGGCCGGTCTCGGTGAAGATCCACCCGAACGAGTTGCCGACCACGGGCAGCAGCGGGACGCCGACCGCGACCGCGGTCCAGATCCACTCGCGGCCACCGGTGCCCGGCGCCAGGACGCGGCCCTTGCGGGTGACCCACAGGGCGGCGGCGGCCGCCGCCGCGGAGAGCAGCCCGACGCCGATCATGAGCCGGAAGGTCCAGTACGCCATGGGGATGTTGGGGGTGTAGGTCGCGTCACTGACGAGGGGGTTGCCGGTGGCGCCGTAGGTCTGGGCGTACTGGGCCTTGAGCTCGTTGATGCCCTGCACGGCGCCGCTCGGGTTGCCGGTGGCGAGGAAGCTGAGCAGGCTCGGCACGGTGATGGCGAAACGCTCCTGCGTCGCGTCGAGCGAGCCGACGGTGAAGATCGAGAAGGGCGCGTTGCTCCCGGCGCTCGTGTAGAGGGCCTCGGCCGCGGCCATCTTCATCGGCTGGACCTCCGTCATGATCTTGCCCTGGAAGTCGCCCGAGACCGCGACGAGCAGCCCGGCGACGAGGGTGACGACGGCGCCGAGCCGGGTGGAGCGGCGGTACATCGCGGCGTCAACGCCGACGTCGCGACGGCGCATCTTCCACAGGCCCACGCCCATGACGACCGCGCCGCCGACCATGTATGCCGCAGTGACGGTGTGCGGGAACGTCACGAGCTGGACCTTGTTGGTGAGCACCGCGACGAAGTCGTTGAGCTCTGCGCGGCCGGTGGCGGGGTTGAACGCGTAGCCGACGGGGTGCTGCATGAAGGAGTTCGCGGTGAGGATGAAGTACGCCGACAGCAGCGTGCCGACGTGGACGACCCACATGGTCGCCGCGTGCAGCCGCTCGGGCAGCTTGCCCCACCCGAAGATCCACAGTCCGAGGAACGTCGACTCGAGGAAGAACGCGAGGAGCGCCTCGATGGCCAGCGGGGCCCCGAAGATGTCGCCCACGAAGCGGGAGTAGTCGGACCAGTTCATCCCGAACTGGAACTCCTGGACGATGCCCGTGACCAGCCCCAGCGCGAAGTTGATGGTGAAGAGCTTGCCGAGGAACTTGGTCATCCGCAGGTCGTCAGGGTCGCGGTGCCGGACCCACCGCGAGTGGTAGTAGGCCACCACGGCGGAGAGGCCGATCGTCACCGGGACGAAGAGGAAGTGGTAGACGGTGACGATGGCGAACTGCCAGCGGGCAAGCGCGAGTGCGTCCACAGAAGGGCTCCTGGGCGTGGTGACGACGGACAGTCGTGACGCTAGGAGAGGGTCGCCGCTCGCGGCAGGGCCTTTGGTCCCGGAGCAGGACGGAGCCGGTCACCCCGAGGCTCGAGGTCAGCGCGCGTCAGCGCGCGTCGGCGGGCCGCTCGTCGACGATGCGCCGGGCCTTGCCGACCGACCGCTCGATGCTTCCGGGAGCGCGGACCTCGACGTGGCAGGTGACGCCGACGCGGTCCTTGAGCCGCGCCTGCAGGCGGCTCTCGACCTTCCTGCGGTCGCTGTCGGTGAGCGGCCGGGTGCTCTCCGTGAGCACGGTGAGCTCCGTCAGCCGCCCGGGGCGGGTCAGCACGCACTGGAAGAGCGGCGCCAGGAGCGGCTCGGCGAGCACGTGCTCCTCGACCTGGGTCGGGAAGACGTTGACGCCGCGCACGATCATCATGTCGTCGGAGCGCCCCGTCACCTTTTCCATCCGCCGGAACGAGGGGTATGCCGTGCCCGGCAGCAGGCGGGTCAGGTCGCGCGTGCGGAAGCGCAGGACCGGCATCGCCTCCTTGGTGAGGCTCGTGAGGACGAGCTCGCCGCGCTCGCCGTCGGGGAGGACATCGCCGGTCAGCGGGTCCACGACCTCGGGGAAGAAGTGGTCCTCCCACAGGTGCAGGCCGTCCTTGGTCGAGACCGCCTCCTGCGCCACGCCGGGGCCGATGACCTCGGACAGGCCGTAGATGTCCACGGCGTCCATCGCCGTGCGCTGCTCGACCTCGCGGCGCATCGCCTCGGTCCACGGCTCCGCGCCGAAGATGCCGATCCGCAACGACGTCGAGGCCGGGTCGATGCCGTGCCGCTCGAGCTCGTCGAGGACGCTGAGGAAGTAGCTCGGGGTCACCATGATGACCCGCGGCTCGAAGTCGGTGATGAGCTGGATCTGGCGTTCGGTCATCCCGCCCGAGACGGGCACCACCGTGCAGCCGAGCCGCTCCGCCCCGTAGTGCGCACCGAGACCGCCGGTGAACAGGCCGTAGCCGTAGGCGACGTGGACGATGTCGCCCGGCCGGCCTCCGGCCGCGTGGATCGAGCGCGCCATGACGTCGGCCCACATGTCGAGGTCAGACTTCGTGTAGCCGACGACCGTGGCCCGACCCGTCGTGCCGCTGCTCGCGTGGATCCTGACGACCTGCTCCCGGGGGACGGCGAACATCCCGAACGGGTAGTTCTGGCGCAGGTCCTCCTTCGTTGTGAAGGGGATCCGGGCGAGGTCGTCCAGCGAGCGGATGTCGTCCGGGTGGACGCTCGCGGCGGCGAGCGAGCGCCGGTAGTGCGGGACCGCGGCATACGCTCGTGCCACCGAGTCGCGTAGCCGCGTCAGCTGGCGAGCGCGCAGCTCGTCGACGGAGCAGTGCAGCCCCTCGTCCCAGCCCGCGGAGGTCACGACCGGTCCGGGATCTCGACCGCCTGCTCCGGGATCTCGACCTGCTGGTCTGCGGGTTCGACGGTCGCGGCCGCCTGCTCGCCGTGCTCGCTTCGCATCCGGCGCAGGAAGCTCCGGGTCCGTTCGTGCTGCGGGTCGTTGATGACGTCCTGAGGCCGGCCCTCCTCGACGACGACGCCGCCGTCCATGAAGACGACGTGGTCGGCGACCTCGCGGGCGAAGGACATCTCGTGGGTGACGACGATCATCGTCATCCCCTCCGTCGCCAGCTCGCGCATCACGGCCAGCACCTCGCCGACCAGCTCGGGGTCGAGCGCCGAGGTCGGCTCGTCGAAGAGCATGAGCTTGGGGCTCATCGCGAGCGCCCGGGCGATGGCCACCCGTTGCTGCTGGCCTCCGGACAGCTGGGCCGGGTAGGCGGCGCGCTTGTCCGCGAGCCCCACCCGCTCCAGCAGCTCGACGGCCCGCGTCCGGGCCGTGGCCTTCGACTCGCCCTTGACGTGGACCGGCGCCTCCATGATGTTCTCGAGGGCGGTCTTGTGCGGGAAGAGGTTGAAGCGCTGGAAGACCATGCCGATCTCGCGCCGCTGCGCGGCGATGGCCTTGTCGGTGAGCCGGTGCAGCGTCCCGGACCGGTCGGCATACCCCATGAGGTCGCCGTCGACCCAGATCCGGCCGCCGTCGATCGTCTCGAGCTGGTTGATGCAGCGCAGGAAGGTCGTCTTGCCCGACCCGGACGGCCCGAGGAGGCAGACGACCTGGCCGCGCCGCACGTCGAGGTCGATGCCCTTGAGCACCTCGTTGCCGTGGAACGCCTTGGTGACGTTGACGGCGTGGACGAGCGCGTCGGTATGCCGTTCGGCCGGCATCGCCCGTGAGCTCGCCGTGGCCATCACGCACCTCCCATGCCCGCGCCGCGCGCGAACCGCTTGTTCTTCGGCTTCGGCTGGCCGAAGCCCCGGCCGTAGTACCGCTCGAGGTAGAACTGGCCGACCATGAGGATCGAGCAGATGATGAGGTACCACACCGTCGACGCGACGAGCCCCGGCATGATCTTGAAGATCCGGTTGGCGATGGCGCTGGTCTGGTAGTTGAGCTCCGCGATGACGGGGATGGCGATGAGGAGTGACGTGTCCTTGAGCATCGCGATCGTCTCGTTGCCGGTCGGCGGCACGATGACCCGCATCGCCTGCGGGAGGACGACCCGCGCCATCGTCTTGTTGCCGCTCATGCCGAGGGCCTCGGCCGCCTCGCGCTGGCCCGGGTCGACGGCGAGGATCCCGGATCGGGCGATCTCGGCCATGTAGGCGGCCTCGGACAGCCCGAGGCCGAGGATGCCGCCGATGATGGAGCCGGTGATGCCGTTGACGTTGAGGGACCCGATGGTCAGGTCGGCGCTCAGGCCGAGCCACCCGGCGAGCTGCTGCCCGAACGGCAGACCCACGTCGAGGGTGTTGTAGAGGTAGCCGATCCCGCTGCCGATGATGGTGAGCAGGACTAAGCGGGGAATGGCCCTGAAGAACCACGTGTAGACGAACGAGACCCCGCGAAGCACCGGGTTCGTCGAGATCCGCATGACGGCGATGATGATCCCGAGGAAGACGCCGAGGAGCATCGCGCCCACGGTGCCGACGATCGTCCCCTTGAGCAGTCCGTCGATGACCGGCGTCTGGATCATGATCTGGCCGGCGAGGGAGAAGTCCCAGCGCGGGTTCGTCACGAACGAGCTGACGACCATCGCGACGACGACCAGGATGACGCCGACCGCGACCCACCGCCACGGGTGGCGGACCGGGCGGGCGGTGATCGGGCCCGGCCGCTCCGCCGTCGTCGG
>JBBRZC010000158.1:0-8513 GCA_038237075.1 Actinomycetales bacterium | reverse complement strand
CGGGCCTGCTCCGTGTTGGTGACCCACACGCCGCCGTCGAAGAGGTCGGCCTTGCGGACGACCTCGCCCTGGGCCTGGGTGGCGAGCCAGACGAAGACGAGCCCGATCACCAGCACCGCGGCCGTCGACAGCACGCCCCCACGGCGTGACGCCAGCCCGGCGATGCTCATGTCTGCGTTGCCCCCTGGTCGTCCGTGACCCGCGCCAAGGATTGACTCTACCGGCCTGTCGGCCGGCAACCGGTGCCGGCGAACGGCCCACTGGGACTGCTGGGACGGGTGGGTCCCCGAGGCAGGGGGCCCTGGCTGGGGCACAGACGGCACGTTCGGTATCGCCGGGAGGCGCTCAGAGAACCCCTCGTTCCGTGTCCGGCAGCGACCGGGTGGACGTGCTGTCGGTGGTCTGTGACGTCTCCGCGGAGCCCATGATCGTTTCTCTGGTCGGTCAGCCGGCGGTCAGCGGGCGGTCGCGCACACGGGCGCCGGTGCCGGAGAGATCTGTCCCTGGCGCACGACGGTGGCGACGAGGCAGGCCACCGACCCGCTGGTCACCGTGACCGTGTATGCCGCCGCCGTCAGCGTCACCGGGTCGGCCACCTCGGCCTCGGCCGGCGTGGACCCGACGTGCACCCGGTAGGTATCGCTCTTCCGCGGGCCCGCGTAGCTCCAGCTGAACTCGACCCGGCCGACCCCGGGCGTCGCGGTCACCGTCGGCGCCGCGAAGACGGCGTCGCCGATGGCCGAGTCGGCCGTCGTCGTCACCGTGGCGACGGGGGTCCTGGTCGGCGCGGGGGCCGGCGTGGACCGCGGGCGCAGAGCGAGAGCCGCGAACGCCACCACGGCGACGAGGACGGCGACGAGGATGAGCCGCCGCCTGACGAACGTGGCGTGGCTCGGCGGTGCCTGGCCGGCCGCTGCTGACGGGCGCTCGGCGACAGCGGTGGGCCCGTCGGGCGCCGAGAGCTGGGCGCGCACCCGGACCGGGCCCTTGACGCGGGTGGCGTCCGGGTCCGGCGGCCCATCCCCCGAGCGCCGGCCGGAGGGGTTGGGCCGGCCGGCCTCACCGGGTCGGCCGAGGAGCCGGGCGTGGCCACCCTCGTCGAGGACGACGACGGGCGTGCGCGGCATACGCAGCTGCTCCTCGACTCCCTGCAGCGCGTGGGCCAGCTCGAGGGCGCTCCCGGGGCGCCGCGCCGGGTCCTTGGCCATCGCCTGGGCGAGCAGACGCTCCAGCGTCACCGGCACATCGGGCCGGCCGGTCGGCGGCACGGGCAGGGTCCGGATCCGGGGCATCAACGCGTATGCCGTGTTGTCGCCGCCCCGGACCTCGAACGGCGACCGCCCCACGAGCAGCTGCCAGAGGGTCGCGGCGAGGGAGTAGATGTCGCCCCGCTCGTCGCCGTCGCTCTCGGAGTAGAGGACCTCCGGCGGCGCCCACGGGACCGACACCCCCACCTCCGCGCCGCCCGTCCCGCCCGTCCCGCTCGTGGAGGCACTCGTCTCGGGCGCCCGGGGACCGCTCGGCGGGACGAGAGTCGGCTGGCCGGCCCCGGCGACGCCGAAGTCCGTGAGCCCGGGTGCGCCGTAGCTGCTGACGAGGACGTTCGCCGGCTTGACGTCGCGATGGACCACGCCCGCCCGGTGCGCCGTCTCGATCGCACTGGCCAGCTGGATGCCGGTGCGCAGCACGTCCTCGACCGAGAGCGGGTGGGCGCGGGCCCGGCGGGCGAGGTCCGGCGGCGGGTAGTACTTCATGACCAGGTACGGCCGGCCGTCGTCCGAAGTGCCGGTCCTGAAGACTTGGACGATGTTGGGGTGGTCGCCGAGCCGGGCCATGGTGTCGGCCTCCTCGACGAACCGGGTGCGCAGGTCGTCGGTCATCCCCTGGGCCCGCAGCACCTTGACCGCCACCGGCATCCGGGGGCTCTGCTGCTCGTAGAGGTAGACGTCGGCGTAGCCACCCGAGCCGAGCGGCTGCACGTAGACCAGGCCCGGAATCGCCGGCGCGCCCGTGGTCGGCGGCGCCGGCGTCACGGCGAGACCTCGAGCACGAAGGTCACCTCGTCGGCGAGCGAGACGAGCGTGCCGGCCTCGATGACGTGCGCCTCACCCGCGCGCAGCCGCACCGGGGCGCCCCCGGGCGGCGTCACCGTCGTCCCGTTCGTCGTGTCGAGGTCCCGGACGAGGACCTGCCAGCCCTCGAGGACGACCTGCAGGTGGTTGCGGGAGATGTCCCGCTGGGGGCTGGCCACGCGGACCACGTGCGGCTGACGGTCGGGCGGCAGGTCGGGCGGCGCCTTCGGCGAGCGGCCGAGGAGCACGCCGCGGTCGAGGGTCACGACATCGCCGGTCGACAGGCGCAGCACGCCAAGAGCGGGTCGGGCGGTCGGGAAGGGCTCCTGCGCCGGCACGTCGCCGCCACAGACCCGGCACGTCGCGCGGTGTGGGGGGTTGGGGTGGCCCGACGGGCAGAGGACGGCGAGCACGCTCGGTCCGGAAATCTGGGATCCCTGACCGGCGGGCAGGGCAGCGCGCAGGCTGGCCCGGTCGACGGTCCGGTCGGGGTCGTCGGGTCGCCGCGCCGGCCGGGCACCGGGGGCGGTGCGGGGAGATGCCCAGGGGACCGAGGAGATGACCGGCCCCGAAGCCGGCGGGACCAGGGGCACCGGGGGCATCGCCGACACCGCCGACACCGCCGAGACCGGCGGAACCGGCGACACCGGCGACACCGGCGACACCGGCTTCGCGGCCGGCACCGGCGACATCGGGGGCACCACCGGCTTCGCGGCCAGCACCGGCGGCACCACCGGCTTCGCGGCCGGCACCGGCGGCACCACCGGACCCACGGGCGGCGCAGGAAGGACCCGAGGGGCCTGCTCCACGACAGCCGGTGAGGCTGGGACCTGCGGCGCGGGTGGGGCCGCCGCGACCGTCACGGACACGCGCAGCGCCACGGTCTGCACGTCGTCCTCCGCGACGAGGTCGGACCACACCCGCCCGTGCTGGGCGCGAACCTCGAGCGTGCCGCGCGAGGACGTCAGCACGGCATACCCGTCGCCATGGGTGACCACCCGCGGTCGTGTGGTGCCGGCGACGCCGACGAAGCCCGGCGTGCGGCGCAGCCCCTGCGCGGTCAGCGCGTCGAGCACGTCGTCGAGGTCGCCGCCGGTCGCCGCCGCGCGGGCAGCCGCGTGCCGCGCGTCCGGCTCGGTGAGGGCGACGAGCAGGTGCAGCCCCGGCCCGGTCAGGTGTGACCACCCCCGCGGCGGCCGCTGGACGTCGATGGAGGCGCCGGTCACCGCGCCGACCCAGGGGTATGCCGTGGGGTCGTCGCCTCGTCGACCTCCCCCGCCGGGTCGGGTCCCCCGACGAAGACGACGACGACGGTGATGTTGTCGCGCCCCCCGTGCTCGACGGCCCGGCCGACGAGGGCGTCCGCGGCGGCCTTGGGGTCGTCAGCCTCCGTGAGCACCGCGGCGACCTCGGCGTCCTCGACCTCGTTGGTGAGCCCGTCGGTGCAGAGGAGGAACCGCTCGCCGGGGTGCGGCGGGAAGACCCACGAGTCGACGGGTTCGAGGGGGTCGCGTCCGAGGCACCGGGTGACGATGTTGCGGGCGGGGTGGCGGCGGGCCTCATCCTCGGTGAGGTAGCCGGCCCGCACGAGGTCGGCCACCTCCGAGTGGTCGGCGCTGACCTGGCCGAGCTGCCCGTCGACGAGTCGGTAGACCCGGGAGTCGCCGATGTTGACCACGGCCCAGTGCTGCGAGCCGCCGACCGTGACCACGGCCAGCCCCGCCAGCGTGGTGGCCATCCCGGTCTGCTCCGGGTGCCGGGCCGCCGAGGTGAGGATCGAGCGGTTGGCCTCCTCCACCTGCGCGACGACGTCGTGCGGGCCCAGCGCGGACGTGTCCCCCAGCGCACCGAGGACGTCGACGGCGATCCGGCTGGCGACCTCGCCCGCCCGGTGGCCGCCCATGCCGTCGGCGACGACGAAGAGGGTCTCCCCGACGAGCGCCGCGTCCTCGTTGTGGGCGCGGACCCGGCCGACATCGGTGGCGCTCGCGGCGACGACGGACGATGTCGCGGTGCTCATCTCGTGTGCCTTTCCGAGGAGACGACCCCGCGGTCGGGCGGCGGCGCCGGTGCGCGGGGCTGTATGGGCTGTGCGGTGCTGCGGCCCTGACGCTAGCCGAGTTCCGGCAGAGCCTCGCACTGTCACCCGGAACGGGAGGCCCACCACGCGAGCAGCCGGTCGCGGGCCACCTCCTTGCCGAGGATGCCCTCGTCGAGGCGCAGCGCAAGGAGGAACGCGTAAGCCTGCCCGATGACTCGACCCGGAGGCACCCCGAGGATCTCGCCGATCTCGACGCCGTTGAGCTCGGGCCTGACCGCGGCGAGCTCCTCCTGCTCCAGCACCTGGGCGATCCGCACCTCGAGGTCGTCGTAGGTCTGGGCCAGCCGCTCGGCCCGGCGCGCGTTGCGGGTCGTCGAGTCGGAGCGGGTCAGCAGGTGCAGCCGCGCAAGCAGCGGCCCGGCGTCGGTGACGTAGCGGCGCACGGCCGAGTCGGTCCACTCGCCGGTGCCGTAGCCGTGGAAGCGCAGGTGCAGCTCGACGAGCCGGCTCACCGCCTTGACCGTGTCCTTGTCGAAGCGCAGCGCCTTGAGCCGCCGGGCGACGAGCTTGGCCCCGACGACCTCGTGGTGGTGGAAGCTCACCCCGCCTCCGGGCTCGAACCGGCGAGTCGCCGGCTTGCCGACGTCGTGCAGCAGCGCGGCGAGGCGCAGCACGAGGTCCGGGCCCCCGACCGGCTCGGTCTGCTCGACGCCCACGACCAGGCGCGGCCCCTCGAGCGAGATCGCCTGCTCGAGGACGGTGAGCGAGTGCTCGTAGACGTCCTTGTGGCGGTGGTGCTCGTCGACCTCGAGCCGCAGCGCCGGCAGCTCGGGGAGGAAGACGTCGGCGAGGCCGGTGTCGACGAGGAGGGTGAGCCCGGCGCGCGGCGAGTCCGAGAGGAGCAGCTTGGTCAGCTCGTCGCGGATCCGCTCCGCGGAGACGATGGCCAGGGTCTCGGCCCGCTCGGCCATCGCGGCGCGGACCGGCGGCGCGACCTCGAACCCGAGCTGCGAGGCGAACCGGGCCGCCCGAAGCATCCGCAGCGGGTCGTCGGCGAAGGACGCCTGCGGGGAGGCCGGGGTGCGCAGCCGCCGGGCCGCGAGATCGGCGAGCCCGTCGTGCTCGTCGACGAACTCCAGCGACGGCAGGCGCAGGGCCATCGCGTTCACGGTGAAGTCGCGGCGCACGAGGTCCTCGGTCAGCGACGTCCCGAAGGCGACCTCCGGCTTGCGGCTGGCGTGGTCGTAGGAATCGGCCCGGTAGGTCGTGATCTCGACGGTGTGCCCGCCCTTGCGCAGGCCGATCGTCCCGAAGGCCCGCCCGATCTCCCAGTGCGCCTCGGCCCAGCCCTTGACGACGGCGAGCGTCGCCCCGGGGTCGGCGTCGGTGGTGAAGTCGAGGTCCGGCGAGCCCCGGCCGAGGAAGGCGTCCCGCACCGGCCCCCCGACGAGGGCCAGCTCGTACCCCGCGGCCGCGAACCGGGCGCCCAGCTCCTGCAGGAGCGGCAGCACGGGCGCGAGCCGGGCGACCGCTCCCTGGAGCAGGCTCGCGGGCACCGGCGGCACGGAGGGGGTGGACGACACGAACGGCAAGCCTACGGCGCGGTATGCCGCGCGGCCGCCACCCCGGGCCGAAGCCGACCTGTTCCCCCTCGGTCCGAGGCGGCGTGCCGATTCTCCACGTGACGGCGTCGAGAACTGCGGTTCGGCTCCGACATGATGGTGGAGGCGGCCCGTCTCCGAGCATCAGTGACCGTCGTGAAGGAGCAGTCGTGAAGTACGTCATTCTCATCCACTCGAACCCGCGCCCTTGGGGGCACCCCACCGCGGACTACCTCCCTGAGCACCAGGCCCTGCCCCAGGCAGAGCGGGACCGCCTCAACAAGGCGTTCGAAGACGGCTTCGCCCAGGTCATGGAGAGAGGCGAGTTCGTCAACGCGGAGGCGCTCGCGGCACCGTCGAGCTCGCGGCTGTTCCGCTGGAGGGACGGATACCGGGTCGCCACCGATGGGCCCTACGCGGAAGGCAAGGAGCATTTCGCCGGCTTCTTCGTCGTCGACGTCGAGAGCCTGGAACGCGCGGAGGAGATCGCGACACTGTTCGCAGGCCCGGGAGAGACGGTCGAGCTGCGCCCGGTGATGAGCGGCGGGTCGGACGAGTCGTAGACCAGCTCCGTTGACCTCCGCCGACTTCGAGGACGTGTGGCGTCGCGCCGCGCCACACGTCCTGGGCGCGTTGGCCCGTCGCCACGCCAACTTCGCCGACTGTGAAGACGCCGTCCAGCTCGCGCTGGTTGCGGCGTCTGAGCAGTGGCCACGCGACGGAATGCCGACCAGTCCCACCGGTTGGCTGACCCGGGTGGCCGCGCGGCGCCTGGTCGACATGATGCGGGCCGACGCTTCGCGACGAGGCAGGGAGGAGAAGGCGGCCCGTCTCGAGGAACCGGCGGCGATGCTGGCTGCGCTCGAGGAGGCATGCCTGAGCCCGGACGGCCACGAGGACACCTTGCTGCTTCTGGTGCTGTGCGCTCATCCTGCGTTGACGCCCCCGTCACAGGTGGCCTTGATGCTGCGCGCCGTCGGCGGCCTGACGACGCGGGAGATCGCCGCGTGCTTCTTCATGCCGGAAGCGACCATGGCCCAACGCATCAGCAGAGCGAAGGCGACCCTCCGGGATACCGGTGCGCGCTTCGAAGCGCCGAAGACGTCGAACCTGCCCGTCCGGCTCCACGCCGTACGCCATGCCATCGCGTTGCTCTACACGCAGGCCCACTCCCTCGGCGAGCAGTCCCGCGGCCAGGACGAGGGGCCGGACTCGCTGCTCGCCAGGACCGCACTACGCCTCGCCCGCGAGCTCCACCGCCTGGAGCCGGCCGATCCCGAGAACGCCGGCCTGCTGGCCCTCCTGCTGCTCACTCACGCCCGCTCGCCCGCTCGCCTGAGCCCAGCGGGCGACCTCGTCCCGCTCGACCAGCAAGACCGCCGGCTCTGGAACCGCGACGGCATTGCGGAGGGCGCGGCGTTGCTCGAGGAGGCACTGCCCGTTGGGTACGTCGGGTCCTTCCAGCTCCAAGCCGCCATCTCCGCCGTTCACGCCGAGGCGCCTTCCACCCAGTCGACCGACTGGGCGCAGATCCTGGCGCTGTACGGGATGCTCGAGCAGGTCGATCCGACACCCGCCGCCACTCTGGGGCGCGCGATTGCTACCGCCGAGGTAGTCGGACCGCACGCGGGCCTCGACCTCTTGAGCCGGCTGCCGGAGACCAACCATCGTCGACATGCCGCCGCGGGCCACCTGCTCACCCGGTTGGGTCGAGGACCGGAGGCCCGCGCGGAGTTCGTCCGCGCCGCTGAGCTGACGCGAAGCATCCCCGAGCAGCGCTACCTCAACCGACGTGCCAGCGCTTGCGTCCGGGAGTCCGGTCGCCCCAGCAACGACGATCCCGGATGCAACGGCATACCGGGAGGCGAGGGCGCCGGCTGACCAGGCGCCGGGACGTCCGACCCCGCTGGGCACGCTGGCCCCGCTGGTTACAGTGGGCCGATGAGCGCGACGACGTCTGGGCCGGCGAACCGCGCCCGACGCCTGCCCTCGGTGGAGGAGCGGTCCGCAGGCGGGGTCGTCATCGACGTTTTCCAGGGGTCGGCCCGGATCGCCGTCATCGCCCGGCGCAACCGGGCGGGTCGGGTCGAGTGGTGCCTCCCCAAGGGCCACATCGAGCCCGGGGAGACCCTTCCCGAGACCGCCGCGCGCGAGGTCGCCGAGGAGACGGGCATCATCGGCACGGTCCTCGCCGAGCTGGGCACCATCGACTACTGGTTCGCCACCGCAGACCGCCGGATCCACAAGTTCGTCCACCACTACCTCCTCGAGGCCACCGGCGGCGAGCTCACGATCGACAACGACCCCGACCGCGAGGCCATCGACGTCGCCTGGTTCCCGCTCGCCGAGGTGCACCTCCACCTCACCTTCCCCAACGAGCGGCGCATCGCCCAGGCCGCCTGGAAGCGGCTGGCGGGGACGGCGTGACCCGTCCGGCGCTGCCGTGGCCGGGCCGAGCAGGCCACCGTCCGGTCGGTCGGCGTCGGGCTCGCGTCGCCGCCCTCGCACTCCTCCTCACGGTCCTCGGCGCGAGTGCCACCGCCTCGTCCGGGTATGCCGTGGCGCGCGCCTCCCCCCACCCAGCCGCCGGGGCCGCGGTCACGGCATCGGCGCCCGGAGCGACGAGCCCGACACCGCGGCCGTCGACCTCACCGCCGTCGACATCTCCGCCGTTGACACCACCGCCGTCGACACCACCGACCGCCGGGCCGGCCGACACCACGGTCATCACGCTGACGTCGATCAGCCCCGCGGTCGCGCGACCCGGCATCCCGGTCTCCGTCACCGGCACCCTCACGG
>JBBRZC010000157.1:0-8532 GCA_038237075.1 Actinomycetales bacterium | reverse complement strand
CGCGGTGGCCGCCTGGGCACCGGCACCGTATGCCGCGACCGCCAGGCCCGCGGTGAGCAGCAGGGCCAGGAAGCCACCCCGCGGGCGGCGGCGCCGCACGATCCTCGGGGGCGAGGCGGTCACCGTCCCGGTGCGGCCGGGTCCCATGCCGTGCGGCCCTGACGGGGGCGCCCCGCCCTGAGTGGGAGTGGCATACGGGGTGGGTGCGGCATACGGGGTGGGAGCGGCATACGGGGTGGTGGGTCCTTGGACGGCGGGTGTCGACGCAGCGCCGCCCTGCGCGCCGGTCGTCGGGCCCTTCCTGCCCTGCTGCTGCGAGCGGACGACCCACCAGACGAACAGTCCGACGGGCAGGAGCACGGTCCAGAGCCCCCACTGGTCGGACAGGGTGCTGGCGAGCACGACGGTGGTGACGGCGAGCAGCGCGACGCCCCGGCCGTCACCGTGCCGGATGGCGTCCTCGGCGATGATGCGGCCGGTACGATCCGGCAGCGCCGCCCAGGCGAGAAGGTAGACGACCACGCCCACGCCCGCGACAGTCAGGAGCAGGATGAGGGCCCCGCGCACGATGATCGGGTCGACCCCGAGACGCTCTGCGACACCGGAGCACACGCCGCCGACCCACTTGCTGTCGGTGTTGCGCTGGATGCCGAGGCCGCGCAGGTTCTCGAAGGCTCCGTCGAGGCCGCGGCGCTGCCGTCCCTCAGGGCTCTGGTCCATGGCTCCATCGTGCGGGGCGCGGCGTCGGGGCGGCCATGAGGGTCGACCCTGACGTGACCCTGAACGTACCCCCAAGGGCGGCGCCGCCGGGCCGATCATGGGTGAGGATGGTCTTGTGTCCGAAGCGCAGAGCTCCTCGCAGCCGCTGCAGCCGCCCCGGCTGTACCGCTCGACGAGCGACCGCTACGTCGCGGGGGTCTGCGGCGGCATCGCCGACCACGTCGGCGTCAGCTCGACCCTCGTGCGGGTCCTCATGGTCATCGCCGGCCTCGCCGGGCCGGGGGTCGTCGTCTACCTCTTCTTCTGGGCCCTGACCCGACCCGACACCGCCGCCCCGGGCGGCATACCCGTCGTCGCTCCGCGCCGTCAGCTGCACCGCAACCAGGTGCTCCTCATCGTCGGCGCCACGGTCCTCGTGCTGGGGATCGGCTGGGGCGGTCCGACCGGCCAGGCCGGGGGACACCTCGGGCTCGTCGTGCCCGTCGTCGTCGTGGCCGTCGGCGCCTTCCTCGCGTGGTCGCAGCTCGACGATGCCGAACGTGGCTCGTGGCGCGGCCGTTCGCGGCTCGGCAAGATCTTCGCGGTGGCGCGGCCCCTCGTCGGCGTCGCGCTCACCATGGTGGGGGTGATCGCCGTGGCGACCCAGGGCCAGGGGTTCGACGTCATCGCGACCAGCGCGCTAGCGGCCGTCTCCGTCCTGCTCGGGGCCGCCGTCATCGCGGCACCCTGGGTGATGCGGATGTGGCAGGGGCTCCAGAGCGAGCAGACGGCGCGGATCCGCGCCACCGAGCGCGCCGACATCGCCGCGCACCTGCACGACTCCGTGCTCCAGACCCTGGCGCTCATCCAGCGCCGCGCCGACGACCCCGCGACGGTCGTGCGGCTGGCCCGCTCGCAGGAGCGCGAGCTGCGGGCCTGGCTGTATGCCGACCAGCACGGCTCCCGCGACAGCCTCGCCACCGCGGTGGAGGCGGCCGCCCACGAGGTCGAGGACGACCACGGCGTCGCGATCGACCTCGTCATCACTGGTGACCGCCGCCTCGACCCCGGCGGCGCGGCCCTGGTCAAGGCGGCTCGCGAGGCGATGCTCAACGCGGTGCGCCACGGGTCGCCGCCGGTCTCGGCCTACGTCGAGGTGGGGCCGCACGGCGTCGAGGCGTTCGTCCGGGACCACGGCACCGGTTTCGACCTCGGTGAGATCGGCGACGACCGCCTCGGGGTCAGGGAGTCGATCCTCGGGCGGATGTCGCGGCACGGGGGGGCGGCGAAGATCCGTAGGCTCGAGCACGGGACCGAGATCGAGCTGACCCTGCCGCCGCTGCGCGGGACCGAGGCCCGCCCCGAGACCCAGTCCGGTCCCGAGACCCCCTCCGGTCCCGAGACCCCCTCCGGTCCCGAGACCCCCTCCGGTCCCGAGACCCAGTCCGGTCCCGAGACGCCCTCCGAGCCCGAGCCGCCAGCCGCCGGAGCCCCCACCGAGGCCCTGGTCATGGAAGAGACCACGAAAGGACCGACGCGATGACCGCTGTGATCCGTCTCGTCCTCGTCGACGACCACCGGATGTTCCGCTCCGGCGTGAAGACCGAGCTCGACCCCGCGCTGACCGAGGTCGTCGGTGAGGCTCCCGACGTCGACACGGCGGTCGCGGTCATCAAGGCCACCCGCCCCGACGTCGTCCTCCTCGACGTGCACCTGCCCGGCGGCAACGGCAACGGGGGCGTCGATGTCATCTCCGGGTGCTGGGGGGTCGAGACCGAGGCCAAGCACCCGGTGCGCTTCCTCGCCCTCTCGGTGTCCGACGCCGCGGAGGACGTCATCGCGGTGATCCGGGCCGGCGCGCGCGGCTACGTCACGAAGACGATCAGCGGCCACGACCTCATGACCGCGATCCGCCGGGTCTCGGAGGGCGACGCCGTCTTCAGCCCGCGGCTGGCGGGGTTCGTCCTCGACGCGTTCGGCGCGGCGGCGGGCGAGATCGCCGAGGTCGACGAGGAGCTCGACCGGCTCACGGTGCGCGAGCGCGAGGTGATGCGGCTCATCGCCCGCGGCTACCAGTACAAGGAGGTCGCGAAGGAGCTCTTCATCTCGATCAAGACCGTCGAGACCCACGTGTCCTCGGTGCTGCGCAAGCTGCAGCTCTCGTCACGGCACGAGCTCACCGCGTGGGCCATGGGCCGTCGGCTCCTCTGACTACGGTTGAGTCCATGACCCTCCTCGAGCACGTCGTCCTGGTGCTGCACCTGCTCGGCATGGCCGCCATCATCGGCAGCTGGCTGGCCAACCTGCACGACCTGCGGGCACGGGCGGCGATGGTCTGGGGGGCGCGGGCCCAGATCGTGACCGGCATCATCCTCCTCGGTCTCGTCCAGGCGAACGCCGACGCCGGCGACAAGCCCAGCATGGCCAAGTACACCGTGAAGCTGGTCGTCGCCCTGGCCGTCGCCGGTCTCGTCGAGGCCGCGGCTGCCCGGCAGCGGCACGCGGGCGCTGCGGTGGTGGCCTCGGAGGCGGGTGCGGAGGCTGGAAATGCGGGCTCCGGCCGCTCGAGCACCGCCGTCCTCGCACCCCCGGCGGCGCCCAGCCTCGTGCAGGCCGCCGCCCTGCTGGCCGTCCTCAACGTCTGCGTCGCCGCCCTCTGGACCTGACCCTGCCGGCCCGCAGCGCCGCCAGCGGCGGCTCAGGGGTGGCTCAGGGCAGGAGGAGCAGCTTGCCCGTCGTCGCCCGACCCTGGAGCGCGTCGTATGCCGCGGCTGCCTCGGCGAGCGGGTAGCGCCCGCCGATCTGCACCCGCAGCTCGCCGGACGCGACCGCTCCAAGGATCTCCGAGCTGCGCCACTCCAGCTCCTCCCGCGTCGCGATGTAGTCGACGAGCGTCGGTCTCGTGAGGAACACCGACCCGCTGGTGTTGAGCCGCTGGATGTCGAACGGCGGCACCTGGCCGCTGGCGCCGCCGAAGAGCACGAGCGTGCCGCGCCGGCGCAAGGAGGCGAGCGACGCGTCGAAGGTCGTGCGCCCCACGCCGTCGTAGACCACGTGAACCCCCGCGCCCCCGGTCAGCTCGCGCACGGCACCGGCGAGGTCGTCGACCGTGGTGTAGTCGATGACGTGGTCGGCCCCGAGCCGGGTCGCGATGGCGATCTTCTCCGGCGTGCTCGCCGTGCCGATGAGCGTGGCTCCCCGGGCCTTGACGAGCTGGACGAGCAGCTGGCCGACACCCCCGGCGACGGCGTGGGCGATCACCGTGTCGCCGGGCTGCACGGCATACGCGGAGCTGACGAGGTAGTGGGCGGTGAGGCCCTGGAGCATGGACGCGGCGGCGACCTCCAGGTCGAGCCCTTCGGGGACGGGGACGACCACCGAGGCCGGCAGTGTGGTGTGGCCCGCCGCGCTGGCCCGGCCGCCCGCCCAGGCGACCCGGTCACCGACCGCCAGCCCGGCGCCCTCGCCGACCGACTCGACGACCCCGGAACCCTCGCCCCCGAGGACGAACGGGGTGGGCACGGGGTAGACGCCCTCGCGCTGGTAGATCTCGATGAAGTTCACGCCCGCCGCGGCGACATCGACGCGCACCTCGCCCGGCCCGGGCGCCGGCACGTCGCGGTCCTCGACTCGCAGGACGGAGCTGTCGCCGTGGCGGATGACGACGAGGGACGGCGTGGTCAGGGCGGCGCTGGTCATGGTCGGCAGCCTACGACGGACGACCCACATAACGCAGAGTATGGGATCCCATAACGTGAGATGATGAGTTATTCGGCTTGCCCCGCTGGTCGAGCGGGTGCTTTCCTCGTCATATGTCATCGGTCGCGACGCGAATGCGCAGGGGTATGCCGGCACCGGCAGCCTCGTGGCGCGACGTCGCCCACCGCTGTTGTCGCCCGGCCTGACCCCGACCGACGACAGCCCCGCCGGGGGCGCGGACGCACCCCGGCTGACCCCTTGGACCGACCATGACCACGACCTTCTCCCACCCTGACCGCACCATCGCGTCCGGCGCGGGCGTGACCGCCGTCATCGACGTCGTGACCGCCCCTGCGCGACCCGACACCTCGCGACCCGAAACCCATTGGGAGACCTCGATGTTCGCCGCCCCGCAGAGCCGAGTCACGTCAGTAGGCGGTGCCGGTGGTGCCGACGCCGACACTGTCGACGACCTGCTCGACGAGGCGCGCTCGCGCTACGAGCGGATCTCGGTGCGGGCGGCATACCAGTGGGCCCTGCACCGGCGCGCCGTGATCGTCGACATCCGGCCGCAGGCGCAGCGGGAGGCCGAGGGCGAGGTGCACCCGGGCCTCGACCCCGTGGTCGTCGAGCGCAACGACCTCGAGTGGCGGCTCGACCCTCGCAGCGACGCCCGGCTGCGCTGGGTGACCCCCGAGACCCGGGTCATCGTGCTGTGCCAGGAGGGGTACGCGTCGTCGCTCGCCGCGGCCTCGCTGGCCCGGCTCGGGCTGCGGCACGTCACCGACGCGGTCGGAGGACTACGGGCCTGGCGCGAGGCCGGCCTCCCGCTCGCCTGAGCGGGCGTGGGGCGCGGGCGGTGTCGGGTCCGCGACGTAGTCTGGTCACCGAGATGAGCACCCTCTTCGACGACCTCGACCTGCCGACCCCGCACGCCGACCGCAGCTCCGGCTGGACGTCGCCCGCCGGGTCGCAGGTCGACGCCGCAGGGGTGCCGACGTGGGCCACGAACGGGGGAGAGGCGCCCGGTGAGCCACCGGGGGAGGCGAGCGGGCGGCATACCGGAGGGTCGGGCCGCAGCGTCGACGACCTCCTGCGCGGCCTCAACCCACAGCAGCGCGCCGCCGTCGTGCACGAAGGCCCGCCGCTGCTCATCGTCGCCGGTGCGGGCTCGGGCAAGACCCGCGTCCTCACCCACCGCGTCGCCTACCTCCTCGCCGCGCGCCATGTGCAGCCGGGGCAGGTCCTGGCCATCACCTTCACCAACAAGGCCGCCGGCGAGATGAAGGAGCGGGTCGCCGAGCTCGTCGGGCCGCGCGCCAAGGCGATGTGGGTCATGACGTTCCACTCGGCGTGCGTGCGGATCCTGCGCCGCGAGGCCACCCGGCTCGGCCTGAAGTCGACGTTCTCGATCTACGACGCCGCCGACAGCCAGCGGCTCATGACCCTCGTCCTGCGTGACCTCGGCCTCGACCCCAAGCGCTACCCGGCCCGCGCCTTCGCCCACGCGGTGAGCAACCTCAAGAACGACCTCGTCGACGAGGAGACGTATGCCGCGCGGGTGACGGAGGGCAGCCACCACGACCGGATGGTCTCGGACGCCTACACCATGTACCAGCGACGGCTCCGGCAGGCCAACGCCTTCGACTTCGACGACCTCATCATGACCACGGTGCACCTGCTCCAGGCCTTCCCCGAGGCGGC
Organism: Actinomycetales bacterium; assembly: GCA_038237075.1. Lineage (GTDB taxonomy): Bacteria > Actinomycetota > Actinomycetes > Actinomycetales > Dermatophilaceae > Lapillicoccus. The sequence goes on along the minus strand of JBBRZC010000157.1, from coordinate 2,430 downwards.
CGAGCACTACCGGCGAAGGTTCCGGCACATCCTCGTCGACGAGTACCAGGACACCAACGTCGCGCAGTACCAGCTCGTCAAGGAGCTCGTCGGCCCGCCGCTGACCCCGGACGCCCCGGCCCATGTCGTCCCGCCGGGCGAGCTGTGCGTCGTCGGCGACGCCGACCAGTCGATCTACGCGTTCCGCGGCGCGACGATCCGCAACATCGTCGAGTTCGAGCAGGACTACCCCGACGCGCGGACCATCCTCCTCGAGCAGAACTACCGCTCGACCCAGACCATCCTGCGCGCGGCCAACGCGGTCATCGCCCGCAACGAGGGCCGCAAGCCCAAGAACCTGTGGACCGAGTCGGGCGACGGGGTGCGCATCGTCGGGTATGCCGCGGACAGCGAGCACGACGAGGCGGCCTTCGTCGCGCGGCAGATCGACGCGCTGCACGACGAGGCCGGGGTCCAGCCGCGCGACGTCGCGATCTTCTACCGCACCAACGCGCAGTCCCGGGCCTTCGAGGAGGTCCTCGTCCGGGTGGGGATGCCCTACAAGGTTGTGGGCGGCACCCGGTTCTACGAGCGCAAGGAGATCAAGGACGCCCTCGCCTATCTGAGAGTCATCTCCAACCCGGCCGACACGGTGAACCTGCGCCGCATCGTCAACACGCCCAAGCGCGGCATCGGGGAACGCGCCGAGGCGTGCGTCGCCCAGCTCGCTGACCGGGAGCGGATCCCCTTCGTCGCGGCGCTCGGCCGGGCCGCCGACGCGCCGGGCATCGCCACCCGCTCGGTGGCCGCGATCGGCCTCTTCACCCGGCTCCTCGAGTCGCTGCGGGTGGTCTACGAGAGCGGGTCCGGCGTCGCCGGGCTGCTCGAGGCGGTCGTCGAGCAGAGCGGCTACCTCAAGGAGCTGCGCGCCAGCGCCGACCCGCAGGACGAGACCCGGGTGGAGAACCTCGCCGAGCTCGTCGAGGTGGCCCGGGAGTTCGACGAGGAGCGCATCGAGACCGGCGAGGTGGCCAGCCTCGAGGACTTCCTCGAGCGGGTGTCCCTCGTCGCCGACGCCGACGAGATCCCGGACGGCGACGCGTCCGGGCCCGGCTCCGACGGGGGCGTCGTCACGCTGATGACCCTGCACACGGCCAAGGGGCTCGAGTTCCCCGTCGTGTTCCTCACCGGCATGGAGGACGGGACCTTCCCGCACATGCGCTCGCTCAACGACCCCACCGAGCTCGAGGAGGAGCGGCGGCTCGCCTACGTCGGCATCACCCGGGCCCGCGAGCGGCTGCACCTGTCCCGGGCCGCGGTGCGCTCCGCGTGGGGGTCGCCGCAGTACCACCCCGCGTCGCGCTTCCTCGACGAGATCCCGCCCGAGCTCGTCGAGTGGGAGCGCACCGAGACGGCGCTCGACTCGCTGCGCACCGGGCGCCGGATGGGCGGTTCGGCGATGGAGTCGCTGGCGACACGCCGCGACCTGGCCCGCGTGGCCTCGATGCCCACGGTTCACGTCACGAGCGGCGACCGCGTCTCGCATGACAAGTTCGGGCTCGGCACGGTGGTGCGGGTCGAAGGGGAGGCCGACAAGGCGATGGCCCACGTGGACTTCGGCGAGGAGTTCGGCGTCAAGCGCCTGCTGCTGCGCTACGCGCCGCTCGTCAAGCTCTGACGCCGGTGCCGGCTGCAGCTTGCCGGCCGGGCCGGGCCATGGTTCCCTCCGCCGGGTTGGCGCCAGGTGAGCGCCGAGTCCATGGGATCCCATGGACTCGGCGCTCATCGGTTGATCGCTGGGGCGCGTGTGGCGGATGTGACCGCCGTGGCGACTGGCACGGCATACCTGACGGGGCAGACCCGATCTGTCGCAGGACCCGAACACCGAGCCTTACGGCCTGGAGCTCATGGCGTTGACCGGTCTTGCTAGCGGCACGGTCTTCCCGATCCTGGCTCGCTTCGAGGCGCTCGGCTGGCTCACGAGCGGCTGGGAGGATGTCGATCCCAGTGCCGCGGGGCGCCCCCGTCGGCGCTACTACCGCCTCACCTCAGACGGCGTGGCCGCCACGGGTCTGGCCCTGGCGCGGGTCCAGCGGGAGCGCCGGCAGCGGGCCGCGGTGCTGCGACCGGCTGGAGGCATGATGTGCGCCGAGCGGCCACCCGCCCAGACTCCTCTTGCCGGGGCCCTGTGCGGCCTTGCGTCGTGGGTCCTCCCGAGGAACGCGAGGCAGCGGTATGCCGCGGAGTGGCGGGCTGACCTGTCGGCGGACCCGGCGCATGCGCTGCGGTATGCCGTCAGCGTGCTGGGTCACGCTCCTGTGCTGCGCCTGACGCTGGCCGGTGTGGTCAAGCCCGAGCAGCCGTTGTCGTGTCAGCTGGGCAGGCACCAATACGTCACCATCCACGACAACCCCGAGAACCGGCGCGCCACGAGCCACCGTGCACCAGGTG
>JBBRZC010000156.1:0-8620 GCA_038237075.1 Actinomycetales bacterium | reverse complement strand
TCGCCGCGGCGGTGGCCGCTGCGGCGCCGGAGCCTCGCACGGTCAGCGGCTCGGCTGGGTCGGGTTCGGCTGGGTCGGGTTCGGCTGGGTCGGGTTCGGCACTGACTGGCTCGGGCTTCTCCTCCGGAGCTGCGGCGAGGGCAGTGACCCTGTCGAAGACCTGCCCGTCCGGGGAGCGCAGGAAGAGCACCGGGGTCGCCCACTCCGCGGCGTAGTCCGCCAGAAGTGCCTTGCGGGCGCAGGTCGCGGCCTGGTCGACGGGCAGGCCGTCGGCGAGGGCGCCGTAGAACTCACCGGTGAAGGCGGTGGCGGCTCCGTCGCTGATGGGGAACTGCATGGCGACGACGGCGGTGGCGTCCTGCTGGACGAGGCCCTGGGCCATCCCGCTGTAGGGGTCCGTGCCGTCGACCCGGGCGGACTGGCAGGCGTTGAGGACGACGAGGCGCAGCGGGTCGTGGTCGCGCAGGTGCGGTCCGAGGACGGCGCAGGTCACCTGGACGCTGCGGCCGTAGCGGTCACAGAAGAACAGCACGCCGTCCTGCAGCCGAGCGTCGAAGTCGCCGTGGCCGATGAAGTGGAGGATGTGCACGTCGTGGTGACGCAGCCAGCCGGCCAGCTCCGACATCGTCGGCGCCGGGAGGCGGTCGAGCCGCACGGTGCCCTGGGTGATCTTGGCCGCGAGGGCGTCCTGGGCCCGGGTCCACTCGGCTTCGACGTCGAGCTCGGGCAGGTCGGTCGGCGAGGAGATGACGGCGAGGATGTTCAGCGGGCCGTCGACGACGAGGGGCCGCGGCGGCTGGGGCACCTCGAGGTAGCGCACCAGCGGGGTGCGTTCGGACTGGGCGATGAAGCTGTTGCCGCGCCGGTCGTAGAGCAGCTCCCAGGGCAGTCCGGCGATGGCGGGGGCGTCCGTCAGCCGCAGCCGCAGTCGCAGTCCATCGCCGGCCTGCCGGGCCACGTCCTGGCTGCGCGACCAGGCGAGCATGAGGTCCTCGGAGAAGACCGTCTCGAAGAGCGGGCCGCCGAGGTCCATCGTCGCCTGCACCTGGGGGTCGGCCGCGGCGCGCCGCGTGCCTGAACGCCCCGGGTCGAGCTTGAGGAGGAGGTTCTCGAGCTGGGTCGCGTCGAAGGGCAGCCTGAACCGGGCGCTGGGGCTCTCGCCGAGCGGGCTGCTCGTGACCCGGGCGCGGTAGGACCCAGGCCCCTCGGTTTCGATGAGGAGGTCGAAGTTCTGGTAGGTCCTGGAGGCCATCATGGGCCTTTCGCAACGTCCGGGGATATCTAGGATGGAGCCGCGAGTCCGGACCATGATACCGACGGCCCCCGCAGCGGCGCGGGCGTTTGGTATCACCCGGGCCGGACCTGCCTCTCGATGGAAGTGGGACGTGTGCTGGGCGCCGAGGCGTGGAGCGAGCTGGCCGACCAGGTGGTGGCGGTGGGCAGCCCCACGGTGTCCGCTGCCCTGGTGCGGGCCATGGTCGACCTCGGGCTCACCGGGGCAGACCGGCAGGAGCTCGCGGAGCTGGTCCGCGGGCGGGTGGACCCCGCCGGTCAGCTGCTCGCCCGGGTCGTCGCATCGGCCAGGACCGCGACCGACGCGCCGTATGCCGTGCCCCTCACTCCCACGGACGTGCAGATGGACCGCGCCCTCGCGGCGGCACGACAGCTGCGCACCGGGGCCCCGGCCGACATCGCGACCCGGCTGGTGGCCCGCGCGACCCTCGGTCTCGACGCGCTGCCACCCGACGCAGCCGGCGGCCTCGTCGTCGCCCTGCTCGAGGACGTGGGCCGCCTGCCCGACCCCGGCGGCAGGCTCGCCGCGCTCGCCGCGCTCGACGACCTCTGCGCCACGCTGCCGCTGGCGCGCGTCCCGGTCGCCGCGCTGCTGGCCGCCGCGGTCGCGCTCGCCCGCGACGGGGAGCCGGCCCTCCGGACGCTCGGACACCTGCTGGGTCGGCTGCCCACCGAGCGGCTGCTCTCCGGCTGCACCGAGGCGATGCGGCGCACGGCCGATGCCGACACCCTGGCCAGCCTCCTCACCGCGACCGCTACCGCGACCGCTGCCGCCGCCGCGCGGCCCGCGGGTGGCCGCGCCGCGCCTCCCCCCATCGCGCCGCCGGTCCCCGCACCCTCTGGTCCCGCACCCCCTGGTCCCACACCCCCTGGTCCCGCACCCCAGTGGGCGCCCTGGACTCCGCCGTCGACCGCTGGGCTTCCGCCCCCTAGCGGGCCGCCCGCGCGCCCGGCGCCGACTCGCGGATCCTGGCTGCGACGCTGGCGTGGAGGCCACCAGCAGCCGCAGCGGCCAGGGCAACAGCAGCAAGAGCTGGCGCCGCCCCCGGCCGCGACGCGCACGGCATACCCGCGCATCGACGTGGACTCGCATCAAGCGCGACCCGAGGTCGTCGTGATCGACGCGCCCTTCGACGTCACCGTCGGCCTCGCGCGTCGCAAGGACGCCGAGCTGACCCAGACCGGCGCGATGACCTTCGCCGCCGGGGTGCCCGTGAAGCTCGAGCTGGTCCTCGTCTACGACCCGAGCTCGTTGGTGCCACAGGGGAACACGCGGCTCACCCTCAGCGTCACGGACGCCGACCCCTACCCGACCGCGGTGGTGACGTTCGTCGCGCAGTACGGCGAGGACCTCCCGCCGGAGCGGAGGATCGGCGTCCACTTCCTGCGCGACGGTCAGCTCGTCGGCATCGCGTGGCGCTCGATCATCGCGGTGGACGACCCGGCCGACGTGGCTGGTGCCCCGGTGCCCGACACCCGCGAGAGCACGCTGCTCGATCTCGCCCCCCTACTCGGCGCCGACCTGCCCGACCTCATCCTCTCGGTGTGCCGCGCCGACGGGTCGGGCACCGGACGGTTCGTGTGGACGGCATACCCGGGCGCCTCGGGGGTCGGCGTGCCGGACGCCCCCCGCACCGCGGAGCTCGACGGAGACCTTGCGGGGTTCGTCGTGGAGATGCGCCGGGCGATCCAGTTCAGCAAGGGCGGCAGCGACGACTACCTCGAGCTCGCCGGCCGGGCTCGGCGGATCGGACGGGCCATCCCGGCCGGGATCCGGGCGGCGATCCAGACCGTCGTCGCCGACCCGGCCCGCACCACCGCCCCGAGCATCCTGCTCCTCACGGAGGAGCTCTCGCTGCCCTGGGAGCTCGCCGCGCTCGACCCGCCGCTGGACACCGCCTGGGGCGGGTTCTCCCCGTTCCTCGGGGCGCACGCCGCCATCGGACGGTGGCCGCTGAGCGAGCACAAGCCGCGCCCGACCCCACGCACCAGTGTCACCGTCCGCCGGGCTGCGGTGCTCACCGCGGACTACACCGGGGTCGCCAACTGGGGCAAGCTCGACCACGCCATCACCGAAGCCGCTGACGTGGCAGGCCTGTTCGCCCCACCTGCAGTGACGGTGCGCCCATCCGTGTGGGACGTCGTCGACCTCCTGCGCGGGACGCCTCCCGCCGACGTCGTCCACGTCGCGCTGCACGGTCAGTTCGACGCGCAGGGGGCGCAGGAGGGGCTGGTGCTGCTCGGCACCGACGCGGCCGGGGCGCTGACGACCCAGTGGCGCTTCCTCACCTCCGCCGAGGTCGAGAATGGCGACCTCGCGAGCGGCCCCTTCGTCTTCCTCAACGCCTGCCAGGTCGCCTCCGACAAGCGGGTGCTCGGCGACTACGGCGGCTTCGCGTCGACGCTCTTGAGGATCGGGGCGGCCGGCGTCGTGGCGCCGCTGTGGAACGTCGACGACGACGTCGCGGCGACGATCGCCCGCGACTTCTACGCCGCGACCTGGACGGCGCATGGCGCGGACGCGGCGGCGCCGGTGTCGGCGGCGGAGGCGGTCCGGGCCGTCCGCGCGACCTACACCGAGGCGGCGGTGCGGGCCGAGACACCCGGCATCACCGCCACGCTGGTCGCGTTCCAGGTCTTCGGCCACCCGCGCCTGCACCTCACGACGAGCACGTGACGGGCACCCCGAGCCCCCCGAGGGAGAGAACATGGCAGCGGACCTGAGGCCCGAGGGCATCCCGGTCTTTGTGGAGGACGTCGTCATCACGACGCCCGGCCTCGCGGGGCGGGTCGAGGTCTACGCGGGCGGGTCGGCGGGGATGCGCGCGGCGGAGGACACGACCGAGGCGTTCCGCCGCGCCCTCGACGACGCAGGCGTCGCCGAGCAGCTGACCGTCGAGGTCTCGCGGCATTCCGAGCTGGATGCGGCCGGGGGCACAAGGGCCGGAGGCGGTGGCAGCGAGATCACCGTCGAGGTGCCGGCGCCGGGCGAGGGCAACGGCCAGCTGCTCCTGTATGCCGCGGAGGACGGCTCGCTGACCTGGCACCTGCCTGACGACGTGGCGCCCGGTGAGGTGGCCACGCGCGGCGGGGAGCGACGCAGCTACCGCATCCCCCGCGAGGTCGTGTCGCCGGACTCGGGGTTTGGCGGGTCGGGGCAGCGGGGGCTGCTCGGGGCTGTCGGGACCAAGCTCTTCAAGGTGCTCGTCTTCCCGCTCATCGACCCCCTGCTCGGCCGGGTCGGCGACTACTTCGCGGGCCGCTGGGAGGAGCATCACCGCCGCAACGAGGTCCGCTGGTTCGGGTCCGACGTGTTCCAGACGGCGGCGGTGCCGGCCTTCGGTGTGGACGACTGGACGCGAGTCCGCGGGGGGACGGCGCTGCTGTTCATCCACGGCACGACGGCGCAGGCCCACACCGCGTTCGCGCAGCTGCCCGCGCAGACGCTCGCCGAGCTCCAGCGGCGTTATGACGACAGGGTGTTCGCCCTCGACCACTTCACGATCTCGGTCACGCCCCACGACAACGTCCGGTGGCTCGCGGAGCACCTCGGCGACGGGCAACCGCTCACTCTCGACGTCGTGGCCCACTCGCGCGGCGGCCTGGTCGGGCGTGCCCTCGCCGAGCGCGGCGACGAGCTCGGTCTCACCGGCCGGCTCCGGGTGCGCACCCTCGTCATGGTCGGGACGCCCAACGCGGGCACGGCGCTCGCGGACCGCGACCACGTGTCCCAGCTGCTCGACCGGTTCACCGACCTCGTGCAGTACCTGCCCGACAACGGCGTCACCGACGTCGTCGGGCTCGTCCTGTCGATCCTCAAGCAGCTGAGCATCGGCGCGTTCGGCGGCCTCGACGGGATCATGTCGATGAACCCGACCGGCACCTACCTCACTGCGTTCAACACCCCGGCATACACCCCCTCGGCAGCGGCCGGTGTCGCCGGCAATGCCGTGACCTACCGCGCGATCGCCTCGAACTACCAACCCCCGCAAGGCTCCTCGCTGGCGAGGATCGCCCGCAACGGCGCCACCGACATCGTCTTCGCCAGCACGAAGAACGACCTCGTCGTCCCGACGGACGGCGTGTTCGAGGTAGCCGGGCCGGCCGGGTTCCCCGTCGCCGACCCGCTGGTCTTCCCCGCCGAGGCCGGCGTCGACCACAGCTCCTACTTCGGGCGCCCGGAGGTGGCCGCCAAGCTCCTCGAGTGGCTTCCCGGAGCTTGAGGCCTCGCCGGCGGCCCGCTCGGCTCAGGCGGGGGTGCCGTAGCGAACGGCGCTGCGGGCGCGGGCCTTGGCCGCCTCCGCCTCCCGGTTCTTCGCGGGTGCCGCGGTGCTCAGGTGCTCGAGCAGGTGCTGGGTGGCGTGGGCGACCTCGGCGACGGCCTCGTCGAAGGCCGCCTGGTTGGCCTGGGAGGGCCGGGTCGCGCCGGAGACCTTGCGGACGTACTGCAGGGCGGCGGCGGTGACCTCCGCCGACGTCGCCGGGGGATCAAAATTGTGGAGCTGGCGGATATTGCGGCACATGCCTCGACCCTAGGACGGCAGCGCGGCGTGTCGTCGTCCTGTGGATGAGATTGTCGACCAACTTTCTCCTGTCCACAGCCGGTGGATCACCGTTCGTGCACGTCGCCGTGCTCAGAACCAGGGCATGGCGGGAGACCCCGTGCACCAGTTGTCCACAGGCTTTCCCCTGCCGTCTCGGCGTGGCGCCCATGGTTCTCCCCAGCTTGTCCACAAGCAGCGGTTGAGTGCCGACCGCTGTGGCCATAGCGTGATCTCACACCCAGTGACACCCACCCGAGGACGCGCGTTCCGCACGGCCTGTCGGTGCTCCGTGCTCTGCTTGTGGACATCAGTTCGACCACCCGAGGGGACGGCGAGGCACGGCGTGTCCATCCAGGAGCTCTTCCGCGGGTCCTCCGAGGCCCCCGGCGATGACCGTCTTCCGCCGCAGGACGTCCACGCCGAGCAGTCGGTGCTCGGGGGCATGCTCCTCTCGAAGGACGCCATCGCCGACAGCGTGGAGGCGCTTCGGGGCGTCGACTTCTACCGGCCCGCTCACGAGGCGATCTACGACGCGATCCTCGACCTCTACGGCCGGGGCGAGCCGGCCGACGCCATCACCGTCTCCGACGAGCTCACCAAGCGGGGCGACCTCACCCGGGTCGGCGGCCAGTCCTATCTCCATCAGCTCATCTCCTCCGTGCCCACCGCCGCCAACGCCGGCTACTACGCGCAGATCGTCGCGGAGCGGGCCGTCCTGCGGCGGCTCGTCGAGGCGGGCACCAAGATCGTCCAGCTCGGCTACGCGCAGGGCGGCGGCGACGTCGAGGACATTGTCAACGCCGCCCAGGCCGAGGTGTATGCCGTGGCCGACAGGCGTGGTGCCGAGGACTACCACGTCCTCGGAGACATCCTCGAGGCGACGGTCGACGAGATCGAGGTGGCGTCTGGCAAGTCCGGCGAGATGACCGGCGTGCCAACGGGCTTCACCGAGCTCGACTCGCTGACCAACGGCCTGCACCCGGGCCAGATGATCGTCATCGCCGCACGGCCGGCGATCGGCAAGTCGACGATCGGCCTCGACATCATCCGGTCCGCGGCCATCAAGCACGGCCTGCCCGCGGTGATCTTCTCGCTTGAGATGAGCCGCACCGAGATCACCATGCGGCTACTGTCCGCGGAGGCGAGCATCCAGCTCCAGCACATGCGCAAGGGCACCATGCGCGAGGAGGACTGGACCCGGCTGGCCTCGACGATGGGCCGGGTCTCCGACGCGCCCCTGTTCATCGACGACTCGCCCAACATGAACCTCATGGAGATCCGGGCCAAGTGCCGCCGGCTCAAGCAGCGCAACAACCTCAAGCTCGTCGTCATCGACTACCTCCAGCTCATGTCGTCGGGCAAGCGGGTCGAGTCGCGCCAGCAGGAGGTGTCCGAGTTCTCGCGGGCGCTCAAGCTGCTGGCCAAGGAGCTCGAGGTGCCGGTCATCGCGATCTCGCAGCTCAACCGTGGCCCCGAGCAGCGGACCGACAAGCGACCGCAGATGAGCGACCTGCGTGAGTCGGGATGCCTGACGGCGGAGTCCAGGGTCCTGCGCGCCGACACCGGAGCCGAGGTGTCGATGGGCGAGCTGCTGGCCAGCGGCGCGCGCGACGTGCCGGTGTGGTCCCTGGACGAGTCGCTGCGCTACGTCCGCCGGCACCTGACCCATGTCTTCTCGACAGGAGTCAAGCCCGTCTTCAGGCTGACGCTGGCCTCCGGCAAGCAGGTCCGCGCCACGGCGAACCATCCCTTCCTCACGTATGCCGGGTGGTCACCTCTGGGTGAGCTGGGCACCGGTGAGCGCATCGCGGTCGCGCGACACGTGCCGGCGCCTGACGCGCACGATCCCTGGGACGACTCGCAAGTGGTCCTGCTGGCCCACCTGGTCGGTGACGGGTCCTCGGTCAGTCGTGCGGCAGCTCTGTTGGAGAGCGGCGACAATCTGGGACTTGACGGGTTGCGCGGTCACGAATGGTTCGTCCCCGAGCCCGTGTTCCACCTGCCCAAGCGCCAGATCGCGTTGTTCGTCCGGCACGTGTGGGCCACCGAAGGCTCGGTCACGGTGCGCATGAGCGGCCGTTCCGGGCGGATCCACTGCTCCTCGGCGTCCCGGCGGGTGGTGGACGATCTTTCCCGTCTGCTGCTGAGGTTCGGCATCTCGACACAGGTCCGGGCCGTCGCGAGGGGCGGGCACCGCGACGCCTACACGCTCGACATCTCGGGCGCGGACAGCCAGCGCCGCTTCCTCCAGGAGATCGACGTCGACGGCTTCCTTGGCGAGTCGGCGTCCCGGCTGCTGGAGGTTCTTCGTCAGACGAAGGAGAGCGCCCCCGTGGACGCCGTTCCCGCACAGGTATGGGACCGCCTCAAGGACGTCGTCTTGGTCGGGGAGTCCCCGCGTCGTGCGGCACCGTCCGGGGAGCGGTTGGGCCGCGTGGCCGCAGTCCTTGAGCACGCAGATCTCGAGCTCCACGCGGTCAACGACGTTCTCTGGGACACGGTCGTCGCCGTCGAAGCCGACGGTGTCGAGGAGGTCTTCGATGCCACGGTCGCGGGCGGCCACAACTTCGTGGCCAACGGCATCGCGGTGCACAACTCGATCGAGCAGGACGCCGACATGGTCATCCTCCTCCACCGGGAGGAGGCCTACGAGAAGGAGTCCCAGCGTGCGGGGGAGGCAGACATCATCGTGGCCAAGCACCGCAACGGGCCGACCGACACCATCGTCCTGGCCTTCCAGGGCCACTACAGCCGCTTCACGAACATGGCGACGAACTTCTGAC
>JBBRZC010000155.1:0-8685 GCA_038237075.1 Actinomycetales bacterium | reverse complement strand
GTTCGGGTACCTCAACCTCATCGCCGGCTTCGGCCTGATGCTCGGCGGGTTCGGCATGGCGATGCGCTGGCGCTGAGCAGCGGTCGAGGCTGAGCAGCGGTCGAGGCTGAGCGGCAGACGAGGCTGAGCGGCAGTCGAGGTTGTCCCCAGAGTTGTCCACAGCCTGGGGATGAATGACAGTGGTGTAACTCGGCTCTGCTGCAAGGGGCGGACGCGAGGCGGTAGAGGCTCAGCGGTAGAACTCCGGCACCGACGCGTACTTGACCAGGGTCCCCGCGACGACGAGGACGAGGACCACGGCTAGTGCAGGCAGGGTGAACCGCCTACGGGCCGGCGTGTTGAGCCCGGCGACCACGCCGGCGCAGGCCAGGCCGGTTAGGAACCCGCCGAGGTGGGCCTGCCAGGCGATCCCCGGGAAGATGAACCCGAAGGCCCCGTTGAGGAGGATGGTGATGCCGATGCCGGCGGTCGACCTGCCGAGGTGGCGGTTGAGGACGAGCAGCGCGCCGAAGAGGCCGAAGACCGCCCCGGAGGCGCCGACCACCGGCGTGAACCAGCCCACGTAGCTCTGGACCGCCGCGTCCGGGAAGGTGCCGGCCGGCGGCGCGCCCGCGAGCAGGACGACGCCGGCGGAGCCGCCGAGGGCACTGACGAGGTAGATGGCTGCGAAGCGGGCGCGTCCGAGGAGGCCCTCGAGGTAGGGGCCGAGCTGCCACAGGGCCAGCATGTTGAAGACGATGTGCAACGGCGTTCTCGGCGAGTGGAGAAAGGCCGCGGTCAGGGCTCGCCACGGGTCGGCGAGGCCGGTGTAAGGGGCGAAGGAGAGCTGGTCCGTCACCTGAGGACTGAGCAGCTGCCCGGCATAGACGACGACACAGAGGCCGATGACCCCCTTGGTCACCCATCCGGGGTCGGCGGCACGGCCACCGAAGACGGTCTTGGTCGTGGGGATCTCCCGGGCGGCGTCGCGCACGCAGTCCACGCACTGGACCCCCACGGCGGCCGGCCGCTGGCACTCGGGGCACACCGGCCGGCGGCAGCGCTGGCACCGCACGTGCGACTCGCGCCCCGGGTGTCGGGGGCAGACCGGCACTTCGACCGGCGCCACGGGGTCAGTCACTCTCGGTCACTCCTGTCGGTCACTCCGGCCGGTCCCCGAGCCCGTCTCCGGACGCTCAGGCGTCCTTGTCGATGCTGACGCTGGTGATGACGACGTCCTCGGCCGGCCTGTCCTCGCGGCCCGTGGAGACGCGGCCGATCGTGTCGACGACCTCGCGGCTCGGGCTGTCGGCGACCTCGCCGAAGATCGTGTGCTTGCCTTGGAGGTGGGGGGTCGGCCCGACGGTGATGAAGAACTGCGAGCCGTTGGTGCCGCGGCCCATCCGCTTGCCGGCGTTGGCCATGGCGAGCATGTAGGGCCTGTTGAAGTCCTTGTCGGGATGGATCTCGTCGTCGAACATGAACCCCGGGCCACCGAAGCCCTTCCCGAGCGGGTCGCCGCCCTGGATCATGAAGCCGCTGATGACCCGGTGGAAGATCAGGCCGTCGTAGTACGGGGTGGGATGGGTCCGGCCGGCGTCGTCCTTGTACTCCTTCTCACCGGTGGCGAGACCGACGAAGCTCGCGACGGTCTTGGGAGCCTCGTTCGGGAACAGCGTGATGGTGATGTCACCGTGGTTGGTGTGCAGGGTTGCCTTCATGCGGCAATCCTCGCACGGCATACGGCGTCTCTCTGCGGGAGGCGGGGCGCTGGCCGCGGCGGCTCCCGAGGTGTTGCCTCGTGTGGAAACAGGGCAGGATGGGGAGGAAGCCCAGAAGGTCGAACCAAGGAGGGAACACGTGTTCCGCACCACCAGCAACGAGCCATCAGCGGCCGAGCGCCTCGCGATGCTCCGCGAGAAGCTCACCCCGGCCGCCCACAGGGGCGCCGAGGCGGCCAGGACATATGCCCCTGTGGCCAAGGAGAAGGCTGCGGTCGCTGCCGCAGCCGCCGCCGAGGCCGCCAAGACCTACGGTCCGGTCGCCAGGGAGAGGGCCCAGGCCGCCGCCGAGTGGAGCAAGCCCCACGTCGAGGCGGCCCTGGAGCGGGCGCAGCCGGCCGTCGACGCGGCCATGGAGAAGGCGAGGCCTCACGTCGAGCACGCGATCGAGGTCGCCGCCCCCCGGGTGCAGGGTGCCGTCGACAGCCTCGCGCCGAAGGTCGACGCCACGCGGGACCACATCGTCGACGACTGGCTGCCCAAGCTCTCTGCCGCGATCGCCACCGCGATCGCCGCCTCCACCGCCGCGAAGGACCAGGCCGTCGACGTGGCCGACCGCGCTCCACAGGCCCTGGCGGTCCTGCGGGGTGACGCGGTGGCCAAGCACAAGGTCTTCAAGGGCCCCAAGGGCAAGGTCCTCATGGCGCTGGGGGTTCTCGCAGCCATCGGAGCGGCGGTGACCATGGGGATGAAGCGCAAGCCCAAGCAGGACCCGTGGGCCACGCCGCTGTCCGATCCGTACACGCCGTCGACGTCGGGGCACGCCTCGACCACTGGCAGCACCGTGACCGACCTCAAGGACAAGGCCGCCGCGGCAGCTTCTGCCGCCAAGGACAAGGCCGCCGCTGCTGCCGGCGCCGCCAAGGACAAGGCCGCTGAGGTCGCCGCCGCCGCCAAGGACAAGGCCTCCGGAGTGGGCGACGCGACAGCGGCTGCTTCCGACGACCTCGGCGCCGCCGCCTCGAACGTCAAGGACGACGTGGCCGGCGCCGCGAGCGACGTCAAGCACGATCTGTCGTCCGCGGCGGACGACGTCACGACTGACGCCGCCGCCGGTGTCGACAACGCGAAGAAGAGCGCCGACGACGCGCTCTGATCTCTGCACGTCACCCCTGCCTCCGATGTCGGTGGCAGGGGTGACGTATGTCAGGCTGACCGCATGACAGGGGCGAAGCTGGGGTCGTTGGTCGGTGCCGTCGGCGGGCTCGTGTTCGTCCTGGCCAACGCCGGGGCGCTGCCCGGTCCATGGCCCCTCGTCCTCCAGGTAACCGGGATCGTCGCGTTCGCACTCGTGGTTGCCGCGGTGCTGCGGGCGCCGGTGATCGGGGGCGGCGTCGAGCCGTCACAACGGCAGCTGCGAGACTACGGCTTCACGGTGCTGGCCGAGGTGGTGGCGATCCTCGCCGGCACCCGCATCCTCGTCGGCGTCCTCGATCTGCCCACGGCGACCCTGCCCTGGGTGGCGACGGTGGTGGGGCTTCATTTCCTCGTCTTCGCCAGGATCTTCAGGGAGCCGGTGTTCTGGTGGCTCGGGGGCGCCGTGACCGGCTGCGGGGTCGCCGGGCTCGCCCTCGCCGCGGCGAGCGCGCCCGAGGCGACCGTCAGCACCGTCGGCGGCGTCGTGCCGGGGGCGGTCCTCCTGGCCAGCGTCGGCTGGAGCGCCGCCGCCGGCAGCCGCCGGGCCGGCGCCGCCGAGTCGGCACCGGGCTGACCCAGCACCGGCGGCGCTCCCACGGCAGGACTGCGGGAGGCCTGTCGGTATGCCGTGCGAGGGTGCACCTGCTGGCACGTCGAGGCGTCTCCGTGCCAGCGCCAACTGCCTCGCCTCGTCCGCAAGGAGACGACATGCACATCCCCGACGCCGTCCGCATGGCCCGAGAGCTCCTGCTGCACCACGGCCTCCCCGACTGGAGCGTCACCGTCGACGCCGCCAAGACCCGGGCTGGTGTGTGCCGACCGGCCCGGCGCGAGATCGGGCTGAGTGCCCCCATCACCCGCCTCCACGATGAGGCCGAGGTCCGCGAGACCGTGCTTCACGAGATCGCGCACGCCCTCGTCGGTGCTGAGCACGGCCACGACGCGGTGTGGCGCGCCCGCGCCCGGTCGATCGGGTGCACCGGCGAGCGATGCGTCGCTCCCGACGCCGGGCGGGTGGAGGGTCCCTGGGAGGGGGTCTGCCCCGCGGGACACCGGGTCAGCCGCCACCGCAGGCCGACCCGTCCCTCCTCCTGCTCGGTCTGCGTCTCCACGTTCGACCCGCGACACCTGCTCACGTGGACCTACCGCGGGAAGCCGGTGCTGATGCACCCGAACTACCTGGCCGAGATGCGAGCCCTGACCTCGGGCGCTCCGCCGCCGGCATTGCTGGGGCTCGGGTCGCGGGTGCGGATCACCGCACCCGGTCCGCACCATCACGCGGTCGGGCGGATCGTCCGCCGGGCGCGCACCCGGTTCCACGTCGAGGTGGGCGGGAGACTGCTGGCGGTGCCCTTCGCGCTCGTGGAGGCCGTCGAGCCGACCGGTCCGGGTGCGCTGGGCAGCTCTGCCGGCCCGAGCGCATGGTCATCCCGCTGACGAGGGTTCGCGAAAGGCGGCCCTTCACCATCGTCGTGGGCGTCAGCCACACGTGCGGGTCTCCCGCGGCCCTGGCCTGGACCACCCTGCCCACCGACGCCAAAGGGGTCCGCCGCGGCTGCGGCGGACCCCCAAGGTCTGACGGGGCTCCCGATATCAGGAGGGTTCAGCCCCTGCTCAGCAGGGTTACCCGACCGTGAACGGTCCGGCGGTCCCGCCGAGGCTCGACTCGACCCAGACCGTGCCGGGGCTCGTCGCGCCTGCCGCGGCGTTGCGCACCCGCAGGTCGAACACCCCTCCGGTCGCGGGCGGCGCGGCCGCCGTCATCGGGGCCAGCCCGAGGACCGGGCCGGCGAGGCTGCCCCGGTGCACGGTCACCGTGCCACCGACGACCGTCCCGGTTCCGGTGACCCGCAGGTCGCCCACCTTCCACTTGGCGGTGCCGATGAAGACCTGGTCGGCCTTCGGGGTGACGAGCACCGTATCCGTCCTCGAGGTGCCCCCCACGGTGACCGCGAGCCGGAAGGTCAGCGGGTTGTTGGTCATCGGGTACCGGTAGAGCGGCAGGCTGAAGCTCGGGCTCAGGGTGGCGCCGCCCACGATGCTCACCGCGTCGGGGTCCGTCGCTGCGATCGGGGCTCCGGTGGCCGTGGCGAGCTGGGTCCACGCGTACGTGGCTCCCGCCGTGGTCGACCCGGCGCCGGTGAGGCTCACCGTGGTGGCCGTGGTCCTGCGGGTCACGTCCTGGTCGGGTCCGGCGTTGGCGACGACGGCCCCGAGGGGGGTGAGCGGGCCGGACTTCGCCGACTCCGGGCTGTCGCCGTTGGCGTTCCTGGCGACGACGCTGAACCGGTAGGAGACGTCGGGCGTCAGGTCGGTGATGGTGATCGTCTTGGCCGTGGCCGGGCTCGGCGTGCGGATGCCGAGCTTCGTGGCGCCGGCGGCGTCGTAGACCTGAACCTCGTATGCGGTGACTGAGGCGTCGTCGTCCGACCAGCTCAGCGTCACCGACCCGGTGCCAGCGCTGGCATCGGTGAGGGTCGGCGTGGCCGGAAGGGGCTTGTTGGTGATGGTGTAGACCTGCTCACCGACCGTCGAGACGTTGCCGCTCGGGTCGAACGCGGCATACCGCAGCGTTGTCGTCGCGGTGATGGTGATGGCGCCCGAGTAGAGCTGCGCCGTAACGCCGACGTCGCCGGCTCCGTCGACGGGGTCGGTGCCGTCAGTCGTGTAGTAGATCTCCGAGCCGGACTCGTTGGCGCTCAGCGAGACCTTCTGGGCGACCGGGTAGCTGCCGCCAGAGAGGGAAGCGGACACCGTGGGCGGGGTGCTGTCGGTGATCGGGCTGACCGAGACGGCTGGGAAGGTCTGGCCGACGCTGCTCGTCGAGACGACCTCGAAGACGTAGGTCTCGCCGCTGGAGAGCCCGGTGATGGTGGTTCCCGTCGCCGCGGGGTTGCCGATGCGGCGGCCGATCTCGACCTGTTCGCCGTTCGCGCTGACGCTCTGGGCGACGGCGGTCACCCGGTAGCCGGTGATCGGCTGGGTGCCGGGGATGGCCGCGGCGGGGGTCCAGGTGAGCTTGACGCCACCGCTGACGGTGGCCGCGCTGATGGCGTTGGGCGCGGGCGGGCCGGACTGGAGGGGGCCGTTCGGGCAGCCGCCGAAGCCGGGGCCACCGGGCTCGCCGCGCTCGGCGATGGTGACGCCCTGCCGGTTGCCCGCGGGGTCGACGAACTGCCACGACAGCAGCCGCTCGCCGAGTCCCGCGTCTGCGGCGATCTGGGCGACGGCCGGGTCGTCGAAGACGTAGGTAGCGGTGAAGTTCTCCCCGGCGAACTCGAGGCTCGAGGAGTATGCCCCCCGCGGGGCCGGCGTGAGCGGGCCGGGGATGGCCCGGATGTCACGCTTGCCGACGGCGGTGGCGGTCAGGGCCGGCTCGACGATCCGCTGCTCGGTGTTGGCCGGGTCGACGCCCGCGCCGATGTGGCCCTTGACGGTGAGGGTGCTCCCGCTGAGGCTCGACTTCTCGGTGACGAAGGCGTCCTGGACGGTGGTGTCCCCGACCACCTGGCCGCCGAGGCGGAGGCTGACGTTGTCGCCGGGCAGGATGTCGGGGGTGACGTTGACTCCCGTGCCGTTTCCCCAGCAGACGCCGCCGGGGTGGTTGACCTCGAAGGCGACGTCCCCGCCGGAGATGACGCCCTGCGCCGAGCCGACGAGCCCGACACCAGGCCGGTTGATCTCGAGGGTGGCGGTCTCGCCGCGGTGCTCCGCGTAGCCCTCAACGGTGACGAAGTCACGGTTGGGGAAGACGAGGAGGTTGTCGGGGAACGTCGGCACGGCTGCCGAGGCGGTGTTGGCGGCGAGCACGGCGACGAGGCCCGAGGCGCTGAGCGCGCCGATGACGAGCATGCTCGTCGCGGCGCGTCCGGGTGAGCGTCGGCGCGGCACGCCCGTCCTCCCCGAGATGGTGTTCGGTGGTCTCACGATGGTTCCTCCCTGGTTGTCGCTGCGGGTGCAGCGCTCGAGGCCCGGCATGCCCGTGACGACAGGTCTGGACCACGGAATCCCAGGACTCTCCCCCACGCACCTTGGAGTTTTCTCAGGTTTCTCCCAGTCTCTCGGCAGGCAAGGCTCAGACGCTCACCGTAGCCATCGGACGGCATACGAAAGTCAACGTGCGACAACACCGGTTATCGCCAGGCTGGAACGCTTCTTTCTGGTCGCGACGGACCGAGGACAGCCTGAGGCTTCGCTGGGTGCGACGGTGGGTGACAAGCGATGGGAGGCTTCGGTATGCCGTTCTTCGACTTCGTCGGCCCCGGCGCCGACGACTACAGCACCGTCCCGAAGGTGACCGTCACCCTGACCCAGCAGGACTCGACCTCCGAGAAGACGTCGTTCACGTGCGACGACGCGTTCGGCTGGTCCGACTCCTCCCCGGGCGTCCCGCCGCCGGACTCACGGGTCGAGGCCGGGACGCCGACCGACCTCGCCTCGATCCCCCCGTTCCTGTGGGGGCTCATCTCGAGCTACGGCAGGCACACGATGCCGGCGATCCTGCACGACGTGCGGTGCGACGCTGCGGCCGCCAAGGGCGCGGGCGGGCGGGCGCACGGCGCCTACCTGCGACGGCGAGCGGACCAGCAGTTCCGCCACACCCTGCGCGTCTTCGCCGGCAAGGGCGTGGCCACTCGCTACGTCATGTGGTCGGCGGTGCGGCTCTTCGGCTGCCTGCCGCTCGGCGTCGCCGTCCTGCTCGGTGTCGTCGTTGGCCTGCTCCACCTCGCCGGCGACCTCTTCGTCAGGCTCTCTGCGGCCCTCGGTGAGGTGACGACCTGGCGCTGGCTGTCCTGGCTCGACGTCGTCCCCCAGGGCATCGCCTGGCTGCTGGCTCGGGCAGCCGAGGCACTGCGACCCGACCTGCCCTACCGGGCCATCATGGCGGGCCTGCTCGTGGCGGCGATCGCCCTCGGGGTCGCGCGCAGCATCGAGCGGCCGAGCCCCGGCGCGCCGGCGAGGCTCTCCGTGCCGGCGTTGCTGAGCCTCGTGGCCGCCACCGTGGTCGGCGTGCTCAGCGCGCCGCCGCTGCTGCCGCTGGTCCTGGTCACCATCGTGACGCGACTGGTCCTGTGGATCCTCGACCTCGTGCTGCACGGGCTCGAGGTGCTGGCCGCGACGGTGCTGCGCGGGGTCGCCGGTGTGGCGCCCGACGCCGTCACCATCCCCGACTCGATGCAGCACCCCCCGCGTCGGCCCCGGTTCCCGGGGCTGTTCCCGAAGCCCTGAGCGCTCTCACCCGTTGGTGACGTCGAACGACGGCCGCTGCCGACCGGCATACCGCTGCTGCGCTAGAGCAGGTCGGCCGCCTGACGCTCCACGGGAAGGCCTCGCCGGTACCTGGCCATGAAGGAGTCGAAACCCTCCACCTCCACCGGGTCGGCGGTGACCGTATCGAACGAGCCGGTGGCGAAGACCTTCGTCGCGAGGTAGTCGTCGAGCGATGAGTAGCCCCCGCGGTCACGCAGGTAGGCGGCCAGCAGTGCCATCCCCCACGGGCCGCCCTTACCGGCGACCGCGCCGACGGAGACGGGCGTGTCGAGTGCGGCGGCCAGGACCCGCTGGCCCACGCCCTTCGTGGTGAAGAAGCCGCCGTGCGCGAACATCACCCGGGGCCGGACGTCCTCCTCCCGCAGCACGTCCATGCCCATGCGGAGGGCACCGACCGTGGCGTAGAGCTGGGCCCGGACGAAGTTGGCGAGGGTGAACCGGCTGTCGGGCGAGCGGGCGAAGAGCGGTCTTCCCTCGTCCAGGGCGGCGATGGGCTCGCCGGACAGGTAGTTGTAGG
>JBBRZC010000154.1:0-8712 GCA_038237075.1 Actinomycetales bacterium | reverse complement strand
GAGGAACATCCGGCGCCGGCCGAGCAGGTCGCCGAGCCGGCCGCCGAGGAGCAGGAGGCTGCCGAGCGAGAGCGCGTAGGCGTTGACGACCCACGCGAGGTTCGCGTTGCTGAAGCCGAGGTCGCGCTGGAGGTGCGGGAGTGCGATGTTCACGATGGTGCCGTCGAGCACGATCATGAGCTGGGCGCTGCCGATGACGGCGAGCGCGAGACCGAGCCCTCGACGGCGCGCGGGTGCAGGGCCGTCCGCGGGTGGAGGGGTGACCGTGAGGTCAGCGACGGTGGACATGGCAAGGCCTTTCGGGTGGGCATGGCAGAGCGACATGACGCAAGTGAGATGGGAAGGACCAGGGTTGGGGGGAAGGGTGTTCGGCTCAGCGACGGTGCTGGCCGGCTAGCGGAGAGTCGCCTGACAGGCAGGCAGGACGATGTCGTCGATGATCGACTCGACTGCGGCGGGGCCGACGCCGCGCCCGAAGACGACGGTCTCGTGGATGCACAGGGCCGGCAGTATCGTCGCGAGCCGCACGAGGTCGACATCCGGCCCGATCTCGCCGCGGGACTGGGCGCGCCTGAAGATGGCTTCCCCTCGCGCCAGGCTCGGATCGAGGAACCTGGCCCGGAACGTGTCGCAGAGGTCGGCGTCGCGGTGCAGGGCCGGGACGAGTGCCCCGATGAGCGCGGGCAGCTCGGAGGTGAGGCCGCCCTCCTCGCAGGCACCCGCGAGCAGGTCGCCGCGCAGGCTGCCGGTGTCGGGGAGCACGCCCAGCAGGCGACCCAGGTGGCTGGTCACGGCGTCGATGACGAGCGCACCCTTGGTGGCCCACTTGCGGTAGAGCGTCGCCTTGCTCGCCCGCACGTCCGTTGCGACGGCGTCGAAGGTGAGCTTGTCGTAGCCGACGTCGACGAGCAGGCGGATCACGGCGTCGTAGATCTCGGCCTCGCGGTCGCCGTCGATGCGGGGACGGCTCGCCGGCGCGGTCTCGGTGATGCTCATCGATACGCCGCCTGCCTGGTGGGATGGAACGAAACTGTTTCGTTTCATCAGAACCTAAGCCGCCCGCGTGTGCCCGTCAACCTTGTGCAGCAACGTGCGCTCAGCAGAGCAGAGCGGTCAGGAGAGCAGCGCGACGTTTGCGTCTCGGCGGTGTCCGCCAGCTCGGCCGCCGACGTCAGGGCGGTGCTCAGCCGCTCGAGCGCGGCCAGCGCGTCGTCGATGCTGGCCCGCAGATGCTGCTGGTAGGTGCGTTCCGACCGGCGCGACAGGGTCGCCGAGTTTCAGCCAGTGAGCTGCCCGTCGACGTTGGTGAACGTCGTCTCCAGGGTGGCCTTCAGGGCCGTCCGCAGGGAGTCGATGTCCGTCACCATCACCTCGACGGGGGACTGCTTGTAGACGAGAGTGCGGGTGCCGCTCACCGGGGCCCCAGCCGGGTCTCGGCCCGCCGGTATGCCGCCGCGGCACCCGCCTGCGAGGCGGCGTCGGTTTGGCCCAGCTTCACCGCGTAGGCGGCCAGCGCCACCGGGATCGTCGCCCCTGCCTTGAGCCACGCACCGAGCGCGTCGCAGAAGTGGGCTGCGGCACTGCCGGTGAACCCCGGAGCCTCGGCCTGGACCGCCAGCGCGGTGTCCTTGAGCAGCTTCTCCACGGCGCGATCACCCGGCCGGAGAAGTTCGTCCGGCCGCTGGACTGAGCCCCGGCGCGGCAGAGTCGGACTCACGGCATACCCGGGTATGCCGTGCTGGCGCCGAGCGTCAGGCGCTCTCCTTGCGCTGGGCGCGCTTGGGCCGGGCCGGGGTCTCCCGGCGCACGATCGTCGGGTTGACGTTGTCGAGGACGACCTCGCGGGTCACGACGACCCGGGCGATGTCGGTCTCGCTGGGCACGTCGAACATCACCGGGAGGAGGACCTCCTCCATGATCGCGCGCAGACCGCGGGCGCCGATGCCGCGCAGCAGGGCCTGCTCGGCGACGGCCTCGATCGCCTCGGGCGTGAACTCGAGCTCGACCCCGTCGATGTCGAACATCTTCTGGTACTGCTTGATGAGGGCGTTGCGCGGCAGCGTGAGGATCTGCACGAGGGCGTCCCGGTCGAGGGGGCTCACCGTGGTGATGACCGGGAGCCGGCCGATGAACTCGGGGATGAGCCCGAACTTCATGAGGTCCTCGGGCATCACCTCGTGGATCGAGTCGGCGAGGTCCTTGGGTCGGTGCAGCTCCGAGCCGAAGCCAAGGCCCTTCTTGCCGTTGCGCGACTCGACGAGCTTCTCCAGGCCGGCGAACGCACCGCCGACGATGAAGAGCACGTTGGTCGTGTCGATCTGGATGAACTCCTGGTGCGGGTGCTTGCGGCCGCCCTGCGGCGGCACCGAGGCCGTCGTGCCCTCGAGGATCTTCAGGAGCGCCTGCTGCACCCCTTCGCCCGAGACGTCGCGGGTGATCGACGGGTTCTCGCTCTTGCGGGCGATCTTGTCGACCTCGTCGATGTAGATGATGCCGGTCTCGGCCTTCTTGACGTCGTAGTCGGCCGCCTGGATGAGCTTGAGAAGGATGTTCTCGACGTCCTCGCCGACGTAGCCGGCCTCGGTCAGCGCGGTCGCGTCGGCGATGGCGAACGGCACGTTGAGCATCTTCGCCAGCGTCTGCGCGAGGTAGGTCTTGCCGCAGCCGGTCGGTCCGATGAGCAGGATGTTGGACTTGGCGATGTCGACGTGGTCATGGTCCTTCTTCGACGGGCCCGCCTCACCCGCCTGGATCCGCTTGTAGTGGTTGTAGACCGCCACGGCCAGCGCCTTCTTGGCGACGTCCTGGCCGATGACGTAGTTCTGGAGGAAGTCGAAGATCTCGCGCGGCTTGGGCAGCTCGTCAAGGCCCAGCTCGCTGGACTCGGCCAGCTCCTCCTCGATGATCTCGTTGCAGAGGTCGATGCACTCGTCACAGATGTAGACGCCCGGTCCGGCGATGAGCTTCTTGACCTGCTTCTGCGACTTGCCGCAGAACGAGCACTTCAGCAGGTCGCCACCGTCTCCGATGCGTGCCACGTGATGCCTCCTGGTGCCGGGCTGCGGTTGACGTGCTGCGGGTGTCGACGAGGGTGCTCCGCCCGACGCTACCCGCCCGGGTGGGCCTCTGCCCCTTATTACACGCGCAGCAGGCCAGCTGCCGCACGCCGATGGGCGCGGTTCCGCTGTCGGCTGACAAGCCGCACCCATCGGTATGCCGTGAGGCACGGACTACGTGGCGAGGGAGCCTTTGCGGGAGAGAAGCACCTCGTCGATGAGTCCGTAGTCCCTGGCCTCCTCGGCGGAGAGGATCTTGTCGCGCTCGATGTCCTCGTTGACCTGCTCCGGGGTGCGCCCCGAGTGCTTCGCGAGGGTGTCCTCGAGCCAGCTGCGCATGCGCAGCACCTCGTTGGCCTGGATCTCGATGTCGGACGCCTGACCGTAGTCACCGCTGGCCAGGGCCGGCTGGTGGATGAGGATGCGGGCGTTCGGCAGGGCGAACCGCTTGCCCTTGGCGCCGGCAGCGGTGAGCACCGCCGCCGCGGACGCAGCCTGCCCGACGACGAACGTCTGGATGTCGGGGCGGATGTAGAGCATCGTGTCGTAGATCGCCGTCATCGCCGTGAACGAGCCGCCGGGACTGTTGATGTACATGAGGATGTCGCGGTCCGGGTCCTGCGACTCGAGCACGATGAGCTGGGCGATGATGTCGTCGGCCGACGCGTCGTCGACCTGGACGCCGAGGAAGATGATGCGGTCCTCGAACATCTTCGTGTAGGGGTCCATCCGCTTCATGCCGTAGGAGGTGCGCTCCTCGAACTGCGGAAGAATGTAGCGGCCGGAGGGCTGGGGGACGGACAGGCCGCCCCCGGTGAGCGCAAACGGGTTCACAGTCATGGTGTTCTCCAGGGGTCCGTTCTCGCGCCGTCAGGTCTGGTCCGGCGTCGTGCCGGGCTTGTCGCTCGCCACCGGGTTGGCGGCCAGGCCGGCCGCGCTCCCGGCCTGGTCGGCCTTGGTGAAGACGGCGTCAACGAAGCCGTATGCCTTGGCGTCCTCGGCCGTGAACCAGCGGTCCCGGTCGGAGTCCTTCTCGATCTGCTCGAGGGTCTGGCCGGTGTGCTCGGCGATGAGCTCGGCCATCTGGTGCTTGATGTGAAGCATCTGCTCGGCCTGGATCTTGATGTCGCTCGCGGTGCCCCCGATGCCGCCGGAGGGCTGGTGCATCATGACCCGCGCGTGCGGGGTGGCATAGCGCTTTCCGGGGGTCCCCGCGCTGAGGAGGAACTGGCCCATCGACGCGGCCATCCCCATCGCCACCGTCGCGACGTCGTTGGGGATCCACTGCATGGTGTCGAAGATCGCCATGCCGGCGGTCACCGAGCCGCCGGGGCTGTTGATGTAGAGCCAGATGTCCTTGTGCGGATCCTCGGCGGCGAGGAGGAGCATCTGGGCGCAGATGGCGTTGGCGTTGTCGTCACGCACCTCGGAGCCGAGGAAGATGATCCGCTCCTTGAGCAAGCGGTTGTAGATGTGGTCGTCGAGCCCGCCGGTCATGCCTTCACCGGCGGCGACGATCTCGCTTGTGTGGGCCACCTTGGTCTCCATCGTCATTGGTGTTCAGCGTGGTGCTGGGTTGAGCCTGCTGCTGTCAGTGACCCTAACGTCCGCCTCACGCCGGGGAATCCCCAAACGGTCCGGTGTTCGCCCTGAGCGCACAACCGCCATGAGCGCCTCCACGGCCGGTGTCAGCGGGCGACGGCGCCGATCTGCCAGCCGGGCACCGCCGGCACCCAGCCCCGCGTCGAGGGGTCGGACACCTCGGGGTAGGCCTCGAAGGACCCGACGACATCGAGGGTGACGTCGGCCGGTGCCGTTCCGGTGCGCAGCTCGAGCGTGCCGTCGGGGGCGATCTCGGACTGGACGGGCGTCGACGTCACCGAACCGGCCGAGACGTGGACGGACCCTGCGTCACCGGCGCCGGACGTGCCGCCCGCGGAGACCGAGAGGTCGGTCGGTCCGGCGGCCGCCCAGGTGGTGAGGACCCCGACGAGGGCGAAGCTGTTGTCGCCGGCGACGGTGTCCGGAGGCATCAGCGTGGTAGCCACACCCGGTTGCAGGGCGCGAGCCCCCACCCCCGCCGCGGTGTCGACGACGCGGGTGGGAGGAAGTGGCCGATACCGGAGGTTGGGCCCGAGCTGACCGTCGTCGTAGAACCCGACGAGGTCGACGACGACCTGAGTGGGCGCGGCCGAACGGTTCAGCACGGCGACGCCGAGCCGGCCGCCGCTGTCGACCTGAGCCGGCACGACCGCGAGGTTCGTCGCCGCCACCCCCGCGCTGAACGAGACCGTCGACAGGTCTGGCGACTCCCCCGCCGTGGAGACGGTGAGCGACCCAGCCTGGCTCGGGTCCACCGCCGTGACCTGGAGGGCCAGCGCGGTGACATGGCCGTTGACGCCGTCACCGAGGTCCACGGCGACCGTCGAGCGGTCGGCGGGGGCGATCGGGCCTCCGGCCGCCCTGGAGTCGTAGAGGCGCTTCGGGTCGAGCGGCTGGTAGCCTCCGGCGAGCTCGCGCCCCCCCACGACGGTGTCGTCGGCGCCGTAGAACCCGAGGAGGTCGGCGGTCAGCGTGGCCGCGCCCCCGCGGGTGGTGAGGTCGAACGACCCCGCGGCGCCGAGCGGGACGGTGAGCAGGGACGAGCGGGTCGCCGCGGCGGGCACCGACATCAGCGTCGCCCCGCCTGCGGTGGTGACGGGGGCGGCGCTGGCGTTGCCGGCGGCGGGGACGGCGAGGGTCACCGGTGCGCCAGGGGCACGAAGGGTGACGTTGACGAGTGCGGCCGAGACGCCGCCCGAGGGCAGACCCTCGCGGCCCGTGACCCGGACCGAGACGTGCCCGCCGGCGGGCACGGCATACGGGCCGTCGCCACCGAGGAGTCGCTGCGGCGCGGTGGGGTAGAACGTACCGGCGGCGGGGACTGCGAAGCCCCCCGAGTCTCCGGTGCTGGCGGCGGCCGAGGGCATCAGGCAGGCCGCCGTGGCGACCACCGCCACGACGAGCAATCCGGCGCGTCGCCGTCTCTGCATCGTCCGCCTGCTGTCCCACTCTGCCTGATAACGGGGTTCTCTCATCCTACGACCGCACGCAAGCCGGGCGACGGGCGTTCCACAACACCGCTGTCGCCACGCGAAGCGCCGCCGGTCCGGGTGAGGGGGCGGCGGCGCTGGCGCCGGGTGGGACGGTCGGGCTCAGGCCCGCGCGTCCTCGACGATCTCGCCGGTGAGGACTTCCTCGTCGGAGGCAACGTCCGGACGGGCATCAGCGTCGGGCGCCGCCTCGAGATCGCCGGGGGCCTCGTACTCCTCGGCCCCCATGCCGGCGAGGTCTTCGGTGTCGACCTCGTTGAGGTCGATCTCGGTGCCGGCCGTGTCGACGACCGTGGCCCGCTCGAGGACGGTCGCCAGCGCCTTGCGGCGGCCGACCTCGGCCACCATCGCCGCGACCTGACCCTGCTGGTCGATGGCCTTGGCGAACTCGTTGGGCTCCATGCCGTACTGCTGGGCAGACATGACGAGGTACTCGACGAGCTCGGCCTGCTCGACCTTGATCTCCTCCTTCTCGACGATGGCGTCGAGGAGGAGCTGGGCCTTCAGGGCCTTGCGGGTGCTCGCGTCGACCTCGGCCCGGTGCTCGTCGTCGTCGAGGCGCGACTCGCCCTCGAGATGGGAGTTGACCTCGGCCTCGACGACACCGTCGGGGACGGGCACGTCGACCGACTCCATGAGCTGGTCGAGGATGCGGTCGCGGGCCTGGATGCCCTGCTCGAACTTCTTGGCCTTCGCGGCCTGCGTGACCACGTCCGCGCGCAGGTCCTCCAGGGTGTCGAACTCCGACGCGAGCTGGGCGAACTCGTCGTCGAGCTCCGGCAGCTCGCGCTCCTTGACGGACTGCACCGTGACGACGCAGTCGGCGTCCTGGCCAGCGTTGTCGCCGCCGGCGAGCGGGGCGGTGAACGTCTTCGTCTCCCCCGCCGTCATACCGGCAAGGGCCTCGTCGATGCCCTCGATCATGTTCTTGCTGCCGACCTCGTAGGAGACGCCGGTGACCGAGTCGATCTCCTCGTCACCGATGGCCGCGGACAGGTCGATCGACACGAAGTCGCCGTCCTGGACCGGGCGCTCGACCGTCTTGAGCGTGCCGAAACGCTGGCGCAGGGTGGTCAAGCGCTCGTCCACGTCGGCGTCGGTCGGGGCGACCTCGTCGACCTCGACCCGGATGCTGCCGTAGTCCGGCAGGACGATCTCGGGACGGACGTCCACCTCGACGGTGAACTTCAGCTCCTGCCCCGCCTCGGCCGGCACCTCGGTGACGTCGACGTCGGGCTGCCCGAGCGGGCGGACCTTGTTCTCGTCGACGGCCTGGCCATAGAACTTCGGCAGGGCCTCGTTGACCGCCTCCTGGAGCACGGCGCCGCGGCCGACCCGCTGGTCGATGATCCGCGCCGGCACCTTGCCCCGGCGGAACCCCGGCACCTGGATCTGCTGGCCGATGCTCTTGTATGCCGCGTCCACGCTCGGCTTGAGCTCCTCGTAGGGGACCTCGATGGTCATCTTGACCCGGGTCGGGTTGAGGGTCTCGAGAGCACTCTTCACTGCGGGTTCTCCGAACATCGTGGGGTCGTGACGTGGGTGGGTGACCTGCGGTCGACACCCGGTGGGGCTAGCCGACCACGAACGGGTCTGGAGCCCGCTGCGCGGGCACGCGGCATACCGCCGCATCGGGCCACCATGGTAGCCGCTCGGGCTCCCCGCACCGAATGGCGGCTACGTTGGAGCCATGACGCCGCCCGTGCCCACGACCGGATCGACGAGCCCCCGCCCGGGCTGGCGAGGCGGGGGCACGACACCCGCGATGCACGCCCTGCGCCTGCTCGTCGCGGCGGTCATGGTCGCCCTCGTCCTCATGGGCGTGGCCCTGACGGTGATCCTCGGCGCCGGCGCGCCCGCGCTCTGGGCGGTCGCGGTGCTCGTCGTCTTCGGGGTGGCCATGCATCTGGTCATCAGCGCGACCATGTCCACGCCGACCCCCATACCAGGCGGGACGTCCACGGAGGAGGCTCGGGCCAAGGGCATGAAGGCCTTCCAGTCCCTGCTCGTGGGCCGGCTCGCCCTCGCCGAGTCGGTGGGCGTGGTCGGCATCCTCCTCGCGTTCGTCGCCGGGCCGCAGCGGTCCGTGCTCGTCTACGCCGTGGGGGCAGCGATCTCGCTGCTGCTCCTCGCACTGCACGTGTGGCCGTCCCACAGTCTCGTCGACAAGGTCGCCACCAGTCTCGAGAGGGACGGGGCCGGCACCGGGCTGCGCGAGATGCTCGGCGTAGGCGGCCCCGGCCTCGGCGCGCCGTAGCCTTGAACGGGCCGAGCCGCCGAGCGGCCCGGGAGGCAGCAGCGGCCCGGCTGGTCGGGGTAACAGGATTTGAACCTGCGGCCTTCCGCTCCCAAAGCGGACGCGCTACCAAGCTGCGCCATACCCCGTCACCCGCCCTCGCGGCATCCGGCCCGGGAAGCCGGAATGGATTGGGCTGCGACGAGTGCGGGCATTAGGCTAACGCCCCGGACGAGCCGGACACACCGGCCCTCCCGCGGGCGTAGCTCAATGGTAGAGCCCCAGTCTTCCAAACTGGCTACGCGAGTTCGATTCTCGTCGCCCGCTC
>JBBRZC010000153.1:0-8813 GCA_038237075.1 Actinomycetales bacterium | reverse complement strand
TCAATGGTCCACCGGCCTGCCGCGCCGGGGCTTGGCGCAGGGTCCCCTCCGGACCACCGCCCGTGGCGGTGGCCGCGGCCGTGTGCCGACCGGCGCCGCCGCGGCCCCGCACGTAGGCGGCGAGCGCCACGAGCAGCGCGAGGATCATGATGATGACGAGCCAACCAGGCATAGGGCGCCGATCCTCTCGAGGGTCCGGGGACGTCGGCGCAGCCCCTCCCCCGAGCGTTCCGAGGCTGCGCCGGGATCACGCTAGCGTCCACAGGACCCCGGCGGCGTTGTGGGCCACGGGCCGGGACGAGCGGAATCCGCGCAGGTCAGTGCCGGTCAGGGCTGGTCGGGGCTGTCGGGGCTGGTCAGGGCTGGTCAGGGCTGGTCAGGGCTGGTCAGGGCTGGTGGGCAGGGTGCAGAGTAGGACCCTCATCGACCGATCGACGCTGGAGGCCTGCGCCGCATGGATCACGACCTGCCCGACCTCGACGCCGTGGACGAGACGATCGACCAGGCCAAGGAAGCCAAGGAAGAGCTCGTGCGCGTCGCACCCAACGCCATCAACCCCGCCGAGGAGCAGGACCAGGCCCCCGAGGACGTCCCCACCGAGGCCGACACGGGGGTCACCGAGGTGCCGACCGGCCCGCGGGCCGAGTCCGACGAGCCCGGCTGAGCGGTCGAGCGTCCCACCGCCGCGCGAGTGAGCACGTCGGGCGGGTGACAATGAGGCGGTGAGCCAACTCCTCGACGGCATCCTCAACCTCTCGCCCATCTGGATCTACCTCCTCGTGGGCCTGCTCGTGTTCGCCGAGGACGCGCTGTTCGTGGGGTTCGTCATCCCGGGCGAGACGGCCGCGGTCCTGGCAGGGGTGTCGACGAGCCTGGGCCAGACGCAGCTGGCCGTGGCGATCGTCGTCGTCGTCGTGGCCGCCATCGTCGGTGACACCGTGGGCTACGAGGTCGGCAAGCACCTCTTCGGACCCAAGATCGTCGACGGCCGGTTCCTGCGCAAGCACCGGCACCGGCTGCGCGGCGCCGAGGACTTCCTCCAGCGCCGCGGCGGGAGCGCGGTCTTCCTCGGCCGGTTCACGGCGTTCTTCCGCGCCATGATGCCGGCCCTGGCCGGGGCCGCGAGGATGCCCTACCGCCGGTTCGTCGTGTGGAACGCCGCGGGCGGCATCATCTGGGGCACCCTCTTCGTCGTCCTCGGCCACCTCGCCGGGCACTCCTACGCGGCCATCGAGCAGAAGGTGGGCCGCGGGCTCGCCATCGGGGTCGCCGCGATCATCGCCGTCGCCATCATCGTCTGGAGGGTCCGGTCCGAGCGCAAGGAGGAGGCCGAGGAGCAGGCGTATGCCGTTCCTCACCTCGACGATGACCCCGCCCCGAAGGCGGAGCGCGGCTGAGCCCGACGGAGCCCACGGGGAAGGGCCGACGCCTCGTGAGTGACCTTCGGTGCTGGCTCTTCGTCGCCCGCGGTGCCACAGTGGAGGTAGCGCCGAGGGCGCGCACGACGAAGGGATAGGGGCAATGACGACTCACGAAGAGCTGCCCGACCTCGAGAAGGTCAAGGAGGCGATCTCCGCGGCGCGCAAGGCCGAGGACGACCTGCTCAAGCTCAACCGCAACGCGGTGCGGCACGACGAGGGCCACCCGATCATGGCGCCGAACGACGAGGATCGCACGGCATACTCACACGTCAAGCACCACGGGCGCGGGCCCAAGCACTGAGGCTCAGACGACCCGGCGCTTGCGGGACTGCTCGGCCTTGCGCCGCAGCGCGGTGTAGGTCCCGGTGATGCCCATCGCCTTCTTGGCCTCGCCGACCACTGACTGGACCTCGCGGCGGGTCCGCTCGGTGCCGTCGACGATGATCTCGTCGATGAGGCCGGGCTGACTCTCGTAGGCGGCGCGCCGCTCCCGCATCGGCTCGAGGAAGGCGTTGACCGCGACGGCCAGGTCATCCTTGACCTCGACGTCACCGACGGTCCCGGCCCGGTAGCGGGCCTTGAGCTCCTCGACCTGCGCGGTGTCGGTGTTGAACGCGTCGTGGTAGGCGAACACGGGGTTGCCCTCGACCGTGCCCGGGATGTCGGCGCGGACCCGGGCCGGGTCGGTGTACATCCCGCGGACCTTCCTGCGCACCGTGGCCGCGTCGTCGGAGAGATAGATCGCGTTGCCGAGGGACTTGCTCATCTTCGACTGGCCGTCGGTGCCGATGAGGGTGGTGATCTCGCTCACCACGAGCTCGGGGATCGGGAAGACCTCGCCGTAGAGATGGTTGAAGCGGCGGGCGATCTCGCGCGTCACCTCGACGTGAGCGTGGTTGTCCTTGCCGACCGGGACGACGTCCCCCTTGACGCAGAGGATGTCCGCGGCCTGGAGCACGGGATAGCCGAGGAGGCCGTAGGGCATCTCGTCCTTGCCCGCGGCGCGGGCCATGTCCTTGAGGCTGGGCACCCGCTCGAGGCGCGGCACGGTGACGAGGTTCTGGAACAGGGTGTTGAGCTCGCTGACCTCGGGGATCGCGGACTGGAGGTAGAACGTCACCCGCTCCGGGTCGATCCCGGCCGATATCTGGTCGAGGACCATGACGCGGGCGATCTTGGCCACGTCGTCGATGTCGGCACGCGTGTTCTTGGTCGTCAGCATGTGCAGGTCGGCGATGATGAGGAACGTCTCGTACTCGTCCTGGAGCCGAACCCGGTTCTCGACGCTGCCGACGAAATGGCCGAGGTGCAGCGCCCCGGTGGGGCGGTCGCCGGTGAGCATTCGCTTGCGCTTCGCGGGCTTTTCGCCGGCAGGGGTGGTCGTCACGGGATCGGTCCTCGCAGGGGTGGTGGTGGGCACTTGTGTCTCGGTGGTCATGGTCGGTGCTCCTGGGCCGGGCCCCGCCCAGGACGCCTCGCGCACATGCGAAAGCCGCCCTCGACGGGGCGGCTTGGTGGTGATGGGATCGGCGGCCGCCCGCTCAGGGCAGCCACCACGAGTGCAGCGCGCTGCGCGGGCTGGTGGTGATCACACCCCAAGTGTAGCGGCGCGCGAAGCTGTCGAGGCGCCCCACCCGCCATACCGGGTGGGGCGCCCTGACGGCGGTTGCTCAGCTGGCGACGACCTCGAGCGTGACGCTCGCCTGCACCTCGGGGTGCAGCCGGACCAACGCCTCGTAGGAGCCGGTCGTCTTGATGTGTCCCTTGACCTCGATCTTGCGCTTGTCGAGCTCGGGGCCACCGGCCGCCTTGACCGCAGCGGCGATGTCCGCGTTGCTCACGGCGCCGAAGAGGCGGCCGGCCTTGCCTGCCTTGGCGGGCACCGTGACGGCCTTGGACTCGAGGCGGCCCTTCAGCTGCCTGGCCTCGTCGAGGGTCTTGACCTCGCGGGACGCGCGAGCCTTGACAATGGCGTCGACCTGCTTCTGGCCGCCCTTGGTCCACGCGGTCGCGAAACCGCGGGGGAGCAGGAAGTTGCGGCCGTAGCCGTCCTTGACGTCGATGATGTCGCCGGCGGCGCCGACCCCGGTGACCTCGTGGGTGAGGATGAGCTTCATCTGCGTGTCTCCTTCAGCTCTCGCCGGCTCATCGAGCCGAGCTCGAGTAGGGCAGCAAGGCCATCTCGCGGGCGTTCTTGACGGCCGTGGCGATGAGTCGCTGCTCCTGGACGGACACCCCGGTCACCCGTCGCGCGCGGATCTTGCCGCGGTCCGAGATGAACTTGCGCAGCAGCGCGGTGTCCTTGTAGTCGATGTTCTCGATCTTGGCGATCTTGAGGGGGTTCGCCTTCTTCTTGGGCTTGCGCACAACGGGCTTGGCCATCGTGGTGCTCTCCTTCGTGTGGTGAGAGCCCGGGGTGCTGCCCCGGGATAGCAGTCCTGCTTGGGAATTGGTGCGGTATGCCGTGCGGCACCGTCCCGCGGGACGCGCCCTCGGCGAGGGTCAGAACGGAGGCTCGTCGTAGGACGGCGCTCCGCCGCCCCACTGACCCTGCCCGCCGCTGTTGCCGGCGGGGGGGCTGTTCTGACCGGACTGGGCGCTGGCGTGGCCGCCGCCCTGGGCCGCGCTGCCGACGCCGGTGGCCCACGGGTCCTCCTGGTTGCCGCCGGAGCCCTGGCCGCCGCCACCCTGACCGCCGCCTTGGCCGCCGAAGCCGCCGCCGGAGCCCTGGCCACCGCCACGCTGGGTCTTGGTGACCTTTGCCGAGGCGTAACGCAGCGAGGGGCCGACCTCGTCGACCTCGAGCTCGACGACGGTCCGCTTCTCGCCTTCCTTGGTCTCGTAGGAGCGAGACTTCAGGCGGCCGGAGACGATGACCCGCGTGCCCCGCTGGAGGGACTCTGCGACGTTCTCCGCAGCGTCACGCCAGACCGCGCAGCGCATGAACAGGGTCTCCTGGTCCTTCCACTCGTTGCTCTGGCGGTCGAACGCGCGAGGCGTCGACGCGACGGTGAAGTTCGCGACCGCGGCACCCGACGGCGTGAACCGCAGTTCGGGGTCGCCGGTGATGTTGCCGATGACGGTGATGACGGTGTCGCCAGCCATGTGATCCTGGTCCCTTTGGCTTGTCGGTGTGGGTGGCTCGTCGGTGGGTAGGTCGTCCGGGCGAGGCGGCTCAGGCGCCGGGGCGCAGGAGCTTGGTCCGCAGGACCGCCTCGTTGAGCCCGAGCTGGCGGTCCAGCTCCTGGGCCGTGGCCGGCTCGGCCGTCATGGTGACGACGGCGTAGACGCCTTCGGACTTCTTCTTGATCTCGTAGGCGAGACGGCGCCGGCCCCAGATGTCGATGTTGTCCACGGTGCCACCGTCGGTGCCGACGACGGCGAGGAACTTGTCCAGGGACGGAGCGACGGCGCGCTCCTCGATCTCCGGGTCGAGGATGACCATGAGCTCGTACTGACGCATGAGTTAACCCACCTCCTTTGGTCTTGGCGGTCACGGTCCTTCCGTGACAGGAGGGCTGCTGCGTCCGCCGTGAACCACCCTGTCACGGGGCACCGACACGGGTCGGGTCCTGTCCACAGGGGTGGTGCGGTCACGGCGAGCCGACCCAGACTACCCGGGCGGCTCGGCCCACGAGAAATCGCCGGCTCAGGGTCGTCTCAGGGTGGGGCCAGGGTGGCTCCTCATGGCCGGGAGTGCCGTCGCGGCGGGACGCTGGCAGGGCAAACCCAGACTGTGACACCCGACGAGACGAGCGCTCCGTGACCACCCTGCAGCAGCCCCGCACCATCCGGGGCGCCGTTCCCGCCCCGGCCAGCCCAGGGGCCCGCGGACAGGCCGTCGTCGACGGGGCCCTGCTCCTGCCGCGTGCCGTCGTCGGGACGCGGGCGCTGCTCGGCGGGCAGGGGACGCGCGCCTACCGGACGGCGTTCCCGGTGCACCGCAGCGAGACGGCGCGGCCGGGCGGGGTTCCTGACGCGGCGCAGCCCGCCGGGGCGGCGCCGACGACCTCGCCCGCACGCGTGGCCACCCACGCCGTCCTCGGCCTGCTCCTCGGCCTGCTCGCCGTGGCCGTCGTGGCCGCGCTCGTGGTCGTGCTGGCCCGCTCGGCACTGCTCCTCGCGCCGGCCGGGATCCTCACGCTCGCCCTCCTCGGGGCGCTCGGCACGCTGCACTCCTGGGCGACCCGTCACCTGCTGGACCGGTCGTGACCGAGGCCCTGCTCGCGCTCGCCACCTCGCCGTGGGCCCTGCTCGTCCTCGGCCTCGCCTGCTACGTCGACTCGTTGCTACCCCCGGTGCCGAGCGAGACGTTCGTCATCGCCCTGGCCGCGCTCGCGGCGGCAGGGCACGGGCCGCACCCCGGCCTCGTCGTGGGGGTGGCGGCGGCTGGGGCGCTGCTCGGCGACCGCACGGCATACGAGATCGGCGCCCGGATGCCGCACGGCGGTGGGCTGCTGCGCGGCCGGCGAGCCGCCCGGCTCACCGACTGGGCGCGGCGCATGCTCGAGCAACGGGGTGCGGCGTTCATCCTCTCCGCGAGGTATGTGCCCGTGGGGCGCGTCGCGGTCAACGTCGCGGCGGGGGCGGTGGGCTACCCGGCGCGCCGCTTCACCGCGGTCGCGGCGCTCTCGTCGGTGCTGTGGGCGGGGTACTCGACGCTGCTCGGGGCCGGTGCCGGCGCCGTCCTGGCCCACCAGCCGCTGCTCGCCGTGGCGGTCGGGGTCGTCCTCGGCGTCGTCCTGGGCCTCGGCGTCGAGCTCGTGCTCCGTCGGCGCGGTGGTCACCGGAAGCTGACGATGAGGCGGTCCGGGGCTGCGGCGAAGGCCCCGGCCAGCTCGTCGGCCTCCTCGTCCTCGTCGAGCGCCTCGACCTCGCCGAGGACCGGCCGGCGACCCGAGGCGGCCCGCCACGTGGCGACGACGAGCCACAGCACCCCGGCGAGGCGCAGGACGAGGAAGGTCGCATACCACCCGGCCGGCAGCCCGCGGTCGGGCACGGACGCGCCGGCGAGGTAGAGCCAGACCGCGAGGAAGTGGAGCCCCTCCACACTCGCCCAGGCGAGGTGGTCACGCCAGCGCAGCCCGACGAGGGCCACGAGGGGCACCAGCCAGAGCGCGGACTGCACGGGCATCGACCGGCCGGTGAGCATGACGATGCCGAGCATGACGAGGCTCACCTCGGCGACACCCGGACGCCGGGGGCTGGCCAGCGCGAGCAGACCCCCCGCGAGGACTGCGACGACCCATCCGACGACGGTGAGGATGGTCACGGCGCCGGTCACGAGGGGATGTCCCGCGAGCTGCGGCAGCAGCCACGGCGAGCCGAACCCCGCCCCCGCCTCGACCCAGGCCCGGTATGCCGCGACGGCGGCGTCGGGGTTGAGCACGCCGAAGCCGAGCAGCACCACCGCGAAGGTCGCGACCGCGGCACCCGCGGTCCGTGCCCACGCGGACACCCGGCCGGAGCGCAGGGCGAGGAAGAGCAGCGCGACGAGGACGACGACGGGATAGCTGCGCGCGCTGATCGCGAGCCCGAGCACCACGCCGCAGCCGACGAGCCGTTGCCGGCTCCAGAGGTGGAGCGCGGCGGCGGTCAAGGCGACGCCGAGGACGTCGGGCGAGACGACGAGGGCGACGACCACGACCGGCGAGAGGGCCACGTGCGCGGCCCGGAGCGGGAACCGGCGCACCGTCGCCGCGGTCCACCACGTCGTCAGCGCGAGGAGGATCGCACCGAGGACGGCCCACAGCGAGAAGTACAGCCGCATCCGGTCCTCGATCGGCCCGGACGGCACTGCCGAGGCGAGCAGGGACATCACGAACCCGGTCAGCGGAGGTTGGGTCGGGTGCGGGGCACCGAACCCCCCAGCGAGGAACGCGCCCACTCCCGACTCCAGCCCGGCGTCTCGGTATGCCGCGGGGAGGTCGGAGAAACAGGCGTGCCAGAACTGGTCGGGGGTGCTCCATCCCTGGTCGATGCACGGGGCCCGCAGGACGATCCCGAGTCCGGAGGGGATCGCCGAGGCGGCGGCGAGCATCGCAGCGGTGTGGCGCCACCCCTTCGCGACCGGCACGGCATACCGGCCCAGCGGTCCTCCGATGACCTCGGACGCGGCCGCCGCGACCCCGTCCTCCCGAGTCGGCGCGACGATGCGGTCCGGGGGCGTCAGGGACATGGGCGGCAGCCTACGTGGCGCGGCTCGGCGGGCTGGTGACGTGCGGCGGGGGCGGGGAGGTCACCCGGTCACAGGGCAGGGGGCCGGGTCTGGCCTGCGGCGGGGGGCGGGGCCGGTGGCGGGGCCGATTCCGGTGGCGGGGCGCCGGCGGGGGGCGGGACGGCAGCCGGCGGGGCCACCGGCGTCGTGACGCTCGGCCGCGGCCGGGTGGTCGTCGGCCTCGGCGGGGCGCTGGTCGGCGGCGCAGTCGTCGTGGGGGGCGCCGTCGTGGTCGTGCTCGGCGTTGAGGTCGTGCTCGGCGTCGTGACCGTCGTTGTCGTAGGGGTGCTCGTGCTCGTCGTGGAGGGGACCACCACCTGGTTGTCGCCGATTCCGACCCGCGCCGGGAAGTCCTGCACGGGTGCTCCCTTGAGGGCCGCGGTCAGGAAGTCCATCCAGATCGAGAGCGGGATCGAGTTGCCGCTGAGCTCGGTGATGCCGGCGATGTTCTCGAGCGGCTGGGGCACGCCGCCGACGTCCTTGTACATGCCGACCGAGACCGACAGCTGGGGGGTGAACCCGGTGAACCAGACCGACTTGTGCTCGTCCGTGGTCCCCGTCTTGCCGGCGACCGGCCGCCCGACCCGCGACGCCCGCGAGGCGGTCCCGCCCGGAGCGGTCACCTGGCGCATCGCGTCGATGACGTCGGCCGCGACGTCCTTGCCGAACGCCGCGGTCACCTGCTTCTGGGCCCTGTAGTCGATGTTGACCTCCGCGGACGTCACAGACGCGATGAGGAACGGCGTCGCCCGCTGGCCCTGCGCGGCGATGGTCGCGTAGGCGTTGGCCATGTCGAGGACGTGCGGGGAGGAGACCCCGAGGACGTTGTTGAGGGTCTCGCCGAGACCGTTGGTGTCGGCGGGGATCCCGGCCGCGACGGCGGCGTCGTGCGTGGACTTCGGGGTGACCTGCTCGTTGAGCCCGAGGAAGACGGTATTGATCGACTTGGCCGTGGCCCGGCGCAGGTCGACGAGCCCGAAGTCTTGGTTGCCCTCGTTGGGGACCTTGGTGCCGTCCGGGAGGGTGATAGGGCTGTCGCCGTTGAACCGGGTCCTCGTGCTGATCCCCTTCTGGAGGGCGGCGACGAGCGCGAACGGCTTGAACGAGGAGCCGGCCTGCATCGTCGCGTCGGTCGCGGCACTGAACTGGCGGGCCTGGAAGTCGGGGCCGCCGTA
>JBBRZC010000152.1:0-8918 GCA_038237075.1 Actinomycetales bacterium | reverse complement strand
GACGGCCGCGCTGGGGGTCTGATTCCTGGGCCGACCGTGAAGGCAGACCCACCCGACAGATGGAGCCAGGATGAGCACGGCCAGGCGGAGAGGCACACCGTCGGCCTCGTCACACGTAGCCGACAGCCACGACCTGATCCGAGTGCAGGGCGCGCGGGTGAACAACCTCAAGGACGTCAGCGTCGAGATCCCGAAGCGCCGTCTGACGGTGTTCACCGGCGTCTCCGGCTCGGGCAAGAGCTCGCTGGTGTTCGGGACGATCGCCGCGGAGTCGCAGCGGATGATCAACGAGACCTACAGCGCCTTCGTGCAGGGCTTCATGCCGACGCTGGCCCGGCCCGATGTCGACGTCCTCGACGGGCTGACGACGGCGATCATCGTCGACCAGGAGCGAATGGGCTCCAACCCCCGCTCCACCGTCGGCACCGTCACCGACGCGAACGCCATGCTGCGGATCGTCTTCAGCCGGCTCGGGCAGCCGCACGTCGGCTCGCCGCAGGCGTTCTCCTTCAACGTCGCGTCGATCAGCGGAGCCGGCGCCGTCACCCTGGAGCGCGCCGGACGGACCGTGAAGGAGCGTCGCACCTTCAGCATCACCGGCGGGATGTGCTTGCGCTGCGAGGGCCGGGGCTCGGTCACCGACTTCGACCTGTCTGCGCTCTACGACGACAGCAAGTCGCTCGCGGAGGGGGCGCTGACCATCCCCGGGTACAGCATGGACGGTTGGTACGGCCGCATCTTCAGCGGGTCCGGCTTCTTCGACGTGGACAAGCCAATTGGCAAGTACACCAGGAGAGAGCTGAACGACCTGCTCTACAAGGAGGCGACCAAGATCAAGGTCGAGGGCATCAACCTGACGTACGAGGGTCTGATCCCGAAGATCCAGAAGTCGATGCTCTCCAAGGACCCGGAGTCGATGCAGCCGCATGTCCGCGCCTTCGTGGAGCGGGCGATCACCTTCAACACCTGTCCAGAGTGCCGGGGGACCCGGCTCAGCGAGGCGGCCCGGTCGTCGAAGGTCAAGGGCATCAACATCGCCGATGCGTGTGCGATGCAGATCAGCGACCTCGCCGACTGGGTGCGCGGGCTGGACGAACCGTCCGTCGGGCCGCTGCTGGGGTCGCTGGGGGAGACCCTCGACTCGTTCGTCCAGGTCGGGCTCGGCTACCTCAGCCTCGAGCGCCCGTCGAGCACGCTATCGGGCGGGGAGGCGCAGCGCACGAAGATGGTCCGCCATCTCGGGTCATCGCTCACCGACGTCACGTATGTCTTCGACGAGCCGACGGTCGGGATGCACCCTCACGACATCCAGCGGATGAACGTGCTCCTGCTTCGGCTGCGGGACAAGGGAAACACCGTGCTGGTCGTGGAGCACAAGCCCGAGGCGATCGCCATCGCCGAGCACGTCGTCGACCTCGGCCCCGGCGCGGGTAGCGACGGCGGAGAAGTGGTGTTCGAGGGCACCGTCGAGGGGCTGCGGGCCAGCGACACGATCACCGGGCGGCACCTGGACGACCGCGCCGCTCTGAAGCCGACC
The DNA here is from genome assembly GCA_038237075.1 of Actinomycetales bacterium. Classification (GTDB taxonomy): domain Bacteria; phylum Actinomycetota; class Actinomycetes; order Actinomycetales; family Dermatophilaceae; genus Lapillicoccus. The sequence goes on along the minus strand of JBBRZC010000152.1, from coordinate 7,381 downwards.
GTGCGGACGTCGTCGGGGGTGCTGGAGGTGCGGGGCGCGAGCACCAACAACCTGCATGACGTCGACATCGACATCCCCCTCGGCGTGCTGGTGGTCCTCACCGGCGTGGCCGGGTCGGGGAAGAGCTCACTGGTCCGTGGCTCGGTGTCGGGCCGGGACGGGGTGGTGTCCGTCGACCAGGGGGCGATCAAGGGCTCGCGGCGCAGCAACCCGGCGACGTACACCGGACTCCTCGACCCGATCCGCAAGGCGTTCGCGAAGGCCAACGGCGTCAAGCCGGCCCTCTTCAGCGCCAACTCCGAGGGCGCGTGCCCTGCCTGCAACGGCGCCGGCGTCATCTACACCGACCTGGCGATGATGGCCGGCGTCGCCACCGTCTGCGAGGAGTGCGACGGAAAGCGTTTCCAGGCCGAGGTGCTCGACTACACGTTCGGCGGCAAGGACATCAGCGAGGTGCTCGCCATGTCGGTCACCGAGGCGGGCGCGTTCTTTGCCGACGGTGCGTCGGCGACGCCGGCGGCATACAAGATCCTCACGCACCTGACCGATGTCGGGCTCGGTTATGTCAAGCTCGGCCAGCCGCTCCCGACGCTGTCCGGCGGCGAGCGGCAACGGCTCAAGCTGGCCACCCACCTCAGCGAGAAGGGCAGCGTCCTCGTCCTCGACGAGCCGACCAGCGGCCTGCACCTCGCCGACGTCGAACAGTTGCTCGGCTTGCTCGACCGGCTCGTCGACTCCGGCAAGTCGGTCATCGTCATCGAGCACCACCAGGCCGTCATGGCGCACGCCGACTGGATCATCGACCTCGGCCCCGGTGCCGGCCACGACGGTGGCCGTATCGTCTTCGCGGGCACGCCCACCGACCTCGTCGCCGCCCGCTCCACCCTCACCGGCGAGCACCTCGCCGCTTACGTCGGCACCGGACCGAGGCCCCCCGCGGTACTACGCCGATAATCGACATTATGTCAAAACGGCGGGCCCAGTAGGGTCGCTCGGCGCGCTGCGGCCGAGGTTGGCGATCCGCGAAATCAGCGCCGAGTCCATAGGACCCCATGGACTCGGCGCTCAGGGCTGACCCCCCGATGGTTCCGTCTCGCTCCCGGGACTCAACACACAGAACTCGTTGCCATCTGGGTCGGCCAGCACCACCCAGGTCACGTCACCCTGGCCGATGTCGATGCGAGTCGCGCCGAGGGAGACCAACCGGGCGACCTCCGCTTGCTGGTCGCCGTGCACCGGCGGAGCGAGGTCGAAGTGAAGCCGGCTCTTCCCCGCCTTCGGTATCAGTGGTGGTCCGCCCCACGTGATCTTCGGCCCGCCGTGGGGCGACCGGATCGCCGTCTCCTGGTCCTGGTCCCAGACCAACGGCCAGCCCAGCGCCTCGCTCCAGAAGTACCCGACCTCCTGCGAGCCGTCACACGCCAGGGCTCCGACGAATCCGCAGTCGGCGAGGAAGGAATTGCCCGGCTCAACCACGCAGAACTCGTTGCCTTCGCGGTCGGCGAGCACCACGTGACCCTCGTCCGGGAGCTGACCGACGTCGATGTGCCGAGCACCGAGGGAGAGTGCCCTCGCCACCGTCTGCTGCTGGTCCTCCAGAGACGTGCTCGTCAGGTCGAAGGGCATCCGGTTCTGGCTGGCCTTCTCAACCTCGCTCGCAGCAAAGCGGATCCGGAACCCCGTGTCGTCGCCCGGCAGCACAGAGACACAGTCGTCGCGGGGGTCATCGGCCATGTCCCCGCCGAGGACGCCGCTCCAGAAGCGGGCAAGACGGAGGGGGTCGTTCGCATCGAAGCAGAGAGCGAACAGGTCACAGGTCATGGCGCTTCCGATCCCCCGGCGATGGGCCGAAGACCTCGACGGCATACCCCCGGATGCCTTGGCTCAGCCGTCGCGCTGGGGAACGCCGAACTCGGCTCGGATGGCTCCTCGAGCCTGTCCTTGAGCTCCGAGATCGGGAACATCGGCATGCCTCGACCGTAGGCCCGAGTAGCCGCCCAGACCATGCCGAGGCCGAGGTCGTGCGCACGGCAGCGGCGATCCTGCCCGGGGAGGTGGCGGGCGCGGCATACGCTCGGCCTGTGGCACCCCACCGCCGGGAGCCCGCACGAGAGGGTGACGATGCTGTCGGACGGCGAGATCGCGAACGGGGCGCGCCTGCTGCCCATCGCTGAGGTGGCCCGCGAGAGCCTCGGCCTCGACGAGCAGGTGCTCGTCCCCTACGGACACGACAAGGCCAAGATCGACCTCGCGTATGCCGTGTCGCTCCCCCCGCGGCCCGGCTCACGGCTCGTGCTCGTCACCGCGCTCTCCCCCACCCCTGCCGGCGAGGGGAAGACGACGACGGTCATCGGGCTCACCGACGCGCTGCGGCGGCTCGGCTCCCGGGCGGCGGCAGCGCTGCGCGAGCCGTCGATGGGGCCGGTCTTCGGGATGAAGGGCGGCGCGGCCGGCGGCGGCTACGCCCAGGTGGTGCCGATGACTGAGATCAACCTGCACTTCACCGGCGACTTCGCCGCCATCGAGGCCGCGAACAACCTTCTGGCGGCGCTCATCGACAACCACGTACACCACGGCAACGCGCTCGACATCGACGTCCGCTCGGTCACATGGAAGCGGGCCGTCGACCTCAACGACCGGGCGCTGCGGCAGGTGGTCGTCGGGCTGGGCGGCCCGGCCAACGGCTACCCCCGCGAGGACGGCTTCGACATCGTCGTCGCGTCCGAGCTCATGGCGATCTTCTGCCTCGCCGACTCGCTGGCCGACCTCAAGGAGCGGATCGGCAACATCGTCGTGGCCCACACCAGGTCCAAGGCGCCGGTCCGTGCCCGCGACCTCGTCGCGGAGGGCGCCATGACCGTGTTGTTGCGACAGGCTCTCGCGCCCAACCTGGTCCAGACCCTGGAGCACTCCCCCGCGTTCATCCACGGCGGCCCGTTCGCCAACATCGCGCACGGGTGCAACTCGGTCATCGCGACCCGAACCGCCCTCGGCCTCGCCGACGTCGTCGTCACCGAGGCCGGTTTCGGGGCCGACCTGGGGGCCGAGAAGTTCCTCGACCTCATGTGCCGCTCCAGTGGGCTGCGCCCGGACGTCGCCGTCGTCGTCGTCACCGTGCGCGCCCTGAAGTACCACGGCGGCGTCGCGGTCGCCGACCTGCAAACCGAGGGCCTCGACGCGATCGATCGCGGGACCGTCAACCTCGAGCGGCATCTCACGACGCTGCGCGACGTGTTCGGGCTGCCCGTCGTCATCGCGGTCAACCGCTTCCCCAGCGACACATCGGCCGAGCTCGAGCGGGTCGAGCAGCTCGCCGCGGGCCTCGGGTTCGCGGCCTACGTGACGACCCACGTCGCGGACGGCGGCACCGGCGCCATGAGCTTGGCCAAAGGCGTCGTCGACGTGCTCGACGGCCCGCGGTCGTCGACGTTCCGGTTCGCCTACGAGGACAGTGGCTCGGTCGAGGACAAGGTGACGGCGCTCGCGACCCGGGTCTACGGTGCCTCCGGGGCCACCTTCAGCGCCCGGGCCCGGCGGCAGCTCGCCCAGGTCAGGGCGGACGGGTTCGGCCACCTTCCCGTCTGCGTCGCCAAGACGCAGTACTCCTTCTCCACGGACCCGACCGCCCTCGGTGCGCCCACGGGGCACGTCATCGACGTGCGGGAGGTCCGGCTCTGCGCGGGCGCCGGCTTCGTCGTCCTCATCACCGGCGATGTCATGACGATGCCCGGCCTGCCCAGGCACCCGGCCTCGGAACGCATCGACATCGACGACACGGGGCTGGTGACGGGGCTCTCCTGACCCGGCAGGAGGTGACGACTCGCACGTCGGACGAGGATGCCGCAGGCGAGGGCATCCGATAGCGTCAGTGGCATGTCGATGAGCCTTCCCGCACCCCGTGTCCTCGGTGACGTCATCCCGGGCGGCCTCGTCCGCGATGTGGTCCTCGTCGCCGGTGGCGCCGCCCTGACCGGGCTCGCCGCTCAGGTCTCGATCCCGCTCCCCTTCACGCCGGTACCGCTGACGCTGCAGACGTTCGCGGTCCTCCTCGTCGGGGCCAGCCTCGGCACCGTCCGGGGCGTCGCCTCGATGCTGCTCTACCTCGCCGCCGGGGTCGCCGGCGCGCCGGTGTTCTCCAACGGGACCTCCGGAGCCGGGGGCGCGTCGTTCGGGTACGTCCTGGGGTTCATCGTGGCGGCGGCTCTCGTCGGACGGCTCGCCGAGCGCGGGGCGACGCGCGGTCCCCTGCGCACGGCCGCGGTCATGGTGCTCGGCAACCTCGCGATCTATGCCGTGGGACTGCCCTGGCTCATGAGCTCCATCCATGTCGGACTCGGCAAGGGGCTCTCGCTCGGCGTGACGCCCTTCCTCATCGGCGACCTTCTCAAGGTCGTCGTCGCGGCCGGGCTCTTTCCCGCCGCGTGGCGGCTCACCGGGCGCCGCTGACCCCGTCTCATCTGCTCAGGGGGTCGGCGAGCGCGGCCCACGCCCGGGCAGGCCCTGGCTCACGGCGCAGCCTCGCGCCGAGCACCCTGGCCGTGGCCGCCGCGTCCGTGTCCGCGTCGAGCATCCCTGCCACGGCCTCGCGCAGCGCGCCGAGGGACACCGTGTTGGGCGCAAGGGCGACGCCCACCCCGGCGGACACCAGAGCCGCCGCCCCGGCGAACTGGTCCGTCGAGAAGGGCAAGGCCAGCAACGGGACCCCGAAGGTGAGCGCCTCGGTGACGCTGTTGTTGCCGGCGTGCGTCACGACCACGGCGGCCCGGCGCAACACCGAGACCTGAGGAAGGTACTCGCGGACAAGCCACGACTGCGGCACCGCGCCGAGCATCGCCGGATCAGTGACGCCGAAGGCAAGGGCAACGCGCACCTCAAGGGGCCGCAGTGCCTCCGCCACAGTGGCGAGCACGTCGCCCCGCGCCGAGAGGAAGCTGCCGAAGCTCACGTAGACGATGGGCCGCGGGTCCTCGTCGGCGATCCAGGCTGCGACGTCGGGGGGCACCTCCTCGGGGCGGACGGCGGACCCCAGGAAGACGTGGCCGGTGGGCAGCAAAGACGTCCGGGCGTCCGTGTGCAGCTCGGCGGGGTAGTTGAGGAGGACCTGCGGCCCGTGCGCCGCGAACGCGTCGGCGACCGCCTGCGCTGACGGGTCCAGCCGCAGCAGGGCGGTGTTCCACGCCCGGGTGAAGCTCGCCGCCACGTCGACACAGCGAGCCCGCAGCGAGGCGAGCTGCTGGAGGTCGGCATCAAAGGCTGCCGGCCACGCTGCGGGGTAGCCGTACACCTCGTCACCGACGGGCAGGGCGGTGGGGTGCCCCAGGACGACATCGGCGTACGGGACACCGCCGGCCTGCAGCCCGAGCCGCGCGCTGTAGGCGAGGTGGTCCACGAGAACCGCATCGGGGCGAACGGCGTCGACGACGCGTAGCGTCTGCTCCGCCTTGGTCAGGGGCTCCCAGAGGAGGTCGGCGCTGCGCTGGTCGGCCTGGTAGCGCAGCGTCTCGACCATGCCGCGCCGGGTCGCGTCGAAGAATCCCCGCAGCGACTCGTCTTCGGCGCGCACCTGCTCCTCGGCCCGGATGACGCCCGGGTTGGACCCGCGGCCGAGCTGCAGGTCGACCCGGTCGAACCCGAACGAGGCGACGATCGAGGCGGTCGCCGGGCCCGTCGCGACGACGACCCGGTCCCCCGCGTCACGCCAAGCCGTGGCCAGTGTGGCCAAGGGCAGCAGATGGGAGGCGTAGTCAGGGCTGATGACCAGCAGGGTCATCGCTTCGCCGCGACGGGAGCCGCGACGTCGGCGTAGACGCCGGCCAGTGTTGCCGCCATGGCCTGCACCGTGAACCGCCGCTCGATCATCGACCCCGCCCGCTCGACCCGGCGCGCGGTGAGCCCGGGTGGCTGGGCCGCGAGGTCGAGGGCAGAGACGATGCCGCGCCCGAGTGCGGCGGGGCTGCGGGTGTCGACGAGGAAGCCCGTAACCCCTTCCTCGACGTAGGTCGCCGGTCCCCCGCCGGCCGGCCCGACGACCACGAGCCCCGCGGCGAGCGCCTCGAGCAGCGCCAGGCCGAACTCCTCCTTGAGGCTGGCGCACACGTAGACGCCGCCCGGGGCGATGAGCGGCCACCGCCCGTGCTGGGCTGCCGCCAGCCAGTGGGCGACCTCGTCATTGGGCCGGTGCCCGGCGAGGATGAGCCCGTCCCCCGCGTGGATGCCCGCGATGACGTCGAGCTGCTCGACCTCCTCAGGCGAGGGGTCGTCGAGGTCGCCACCGATGATGACGAGGTTGCACCACTCGCGCAGGCGCCGGTCCGCGGCCCACGCCTCGACGAGTGTGGCCATCCCCTTGACCCGGTGCAGCCGCCCGACGCTCAGCGCCAGCGGCATACCCTGCCGGCGGGACGGGAGGCGTGCCACGAGACGCTCCAGACCCGCGAACGCCTCAGGACGGGCGAAAAGGTGCTGCCGGGCCTCCCGCGAGACGCCGACGTCGATGCCCTCGGGCACCACCGTGAACCGCTCGGGGTCGGCATCCAGGTCGACCCCGACCAGCTCGCGCAGGTCCTCGCGCAGCCGCGGGCGAGGGAAGAGGACGACATGGCGGGCGCGGGTGGTGAGCCGCTGCACGAGCCGCGCGCGGAACCAGTAGTGCTCCCGCTCGTCCATCTCGCCGAAGTTCTCGCGGGTCAGGGCCCCGGTCATGTCGAGGGCGTGGATCACGGCGTGGGGATCGGGGGCCAGCGTGAACACCGTGGGGATCCCAAGGTCCTCGGCGATCTCCGCCGCCGCCAGACTTCCCACGTCGGCCATCCGCAGGTGCATGACGTCGACGGGCCCGTGGGCCAGCAACGCCCGGCGTATGCCGCGGGCAGCAGCGACGCGGCTCGGCCACGCCTCCGACGAGGAGACCGGCGGCTGGAGGAGCGGCACGCGGGCGAGCCGGTGGGGCTGCCCCGCCTCCGCGACCAGGGACGCCGCGGCGGCGTCGGCGCTGCCGCGTGACATCGTGACGACCCTCGACACGGCGCCCTCGTGCAGCAGCGCGTCGCCGAGCCGCACGAGCAGGGTCGCGACGCCGCCGTTGTCGCCCGCGCCCGCTCGACTGAGACCGCGGTCGATGTCGGCATGAAGGAACAGCTGGGCCACGGTCAGGCCGGGCTCCCGCGCGGGTCGCTCGAGCGCGACGAGGCCGAGGTCGATCGCCGCGAGCCGGGCGACAGCACGAAGCTCACCTGGGCCCTCGAGCTCACCTGGGCCCTCGAGCTCACCTGGGCCCTCGAGCTCACCTGGGCCCTCGAGCTCACCTGGGCCCTCGAGCTCACCTGGGCCCTCGAGCTCACCTGGGCCCTCGAGCTCACCTGGGCCCTCGAGCCCGCTGTCG
>JBBRZC010000151.1:0-9014 GCA_038237075.1 Actinomycetales bacterium | reverse complement strand
GGTGTCGGTGGAGACCCCGACCTGCTCGGCGATCGCTCGCAGCGTCGCCCCGCCCGCGCGGCGGGCGCGGATGTCGGCGGCCAGGTCATCGCGCACGGAGGGGCCCTTGGGGCCCGGCTTGGCGGGGACCAGCCCGGCCGCGCCAGACTCGGTCACCGCGTGACCCCACCGGCGCAGCGTGTCCGGGTCGACTCCGAACCCGGCGGCGACCTCGACCGCTCTCGCGGCCTTGATCCGGACCAGCTGCACCGCCGCCAGCCGGCGGCAGGCCTGGTCACCGGCCTCCCAGGCCAGGGCCAGCTCACCGTGCAGGAACACCCGGCCGCCGTCGCCGTCCTCGACCAGCGCGGCCGCGGCACCGATCAGGGTCGCGTTCGCGTGTGGAACCAGTGGCGGGGGCATCAGGGCGCTCATCACCGCCATCATCCCCACCCCCCAACTCCGTCCAAGGCCGTAGAGATTATCTCACATTCTGAGCGTGGACGCGACCGTAGAACCCACGAATCCCTAACGGCAGCAACCGAATCGACGCACCAGTCAACCCTCTATGTCAGGAGTCCTGGCGTCTGGGTCAAGTCCGTTGCCTGGTGGTCGGGTTGAGGGGTTGCCCGTAGCCGGGTTCAGAGCTTGCGGAGCCGGACCCGGCGCACGCTGTGGTTCTTGCCCTTGCTGAGCACGAGTGTCGCCCGCGAGCGCGTCGGGAGGATGTTCTCGGTGAGGTTGGGCCCGTTGATCTCGCGCCAGATCCGCGCGGCGGTGACCCGGGCCTGCTCGTCGGTGAGGGCGGCATACCGGTGGAAGTAGGAGCCCGGCCTGGCGAACGCGGTCTGGCGCAGCGACAGGAAGCGCTCGACGTACCACTGCTCGATGTCCGAGACCCGGGCGTCGACGTAGACGGAGAAGTCGAAGAAGTCGCTCACCGCCATGCCGGTGCCGCCGTCGGCGCGGATCGGCGGCGCCTGGAGCACGGTCAGGCCCTCGACGATGAGCACGTCGGGCTGGCGCACGACGACCTGCTCGCCGGGGACGATATCGTAGCTGAGGTGCGAGTAGACCGGGGCGGCGACCTCGGCCCGGCCGGCCTTGACCTCGGCCACGAAGCGCAGCAGCGCGCGCCGGTCGTAGGACTCCGGGAAGCCCTTGCGGGCGAGCAGACCCCGCTGCTCGAGAACCGCGTTGGGGAAGAGGAAGCCGTCAGTCGTCACGAGCTCGACGTCGGGGGTGCCCGGCCAGCGCAGCAGCAGCTCGCGCAGGATGCGCGCCGTCGTCGACTTGCCCACCGCCACCGACCCGGCGACCCCGATGACGAACGGGGTGCGCTCGGGCCGCTCCCCGAGGAAGTTGCTCGTGATGCGGTGCAGCTGCGACGTCGCGCCGACGTAGTAGTTGAGCAGCCGGGACAGGGGCAGGTAGACGTCCTCGACCTCACGCAGGTCCAGGACGTCACCGAGGCCCTGGAGGCGCCGGACGTCCTCGTCGGTGAGGGTGAGCGGGTGGGTGTCGCGCAGCCGCGACCACGCCGAGCGGTCGAGCTCGACGTAGAGGGAGGGGAGCCCGTGGCGAACGGCGGCGGCCTGCTGGGACACGCGGCTCATTGTGGCTTATGCCGGGTGGTCCGGCGGCCTGGCTGGGCGCGGCGGCGGTCGCGCGCCGCGCGGCTGGTCAGGGCCCGCTGAGGCGGCGTTAGGGTTGGGTCCATGTGCGGCATCGTGGGTTACGTCGGTCCCAACGTCGACGGCACCGCCCTCGCCGTGGTCATGGAGGGGCTGGGTCGGCTGGAGTACCGGGGGTACGACTCGGCCGGGGTCGCGCTCATCGACGGCGACCGAGTGGCCACCCGGAAGCGGGCCGGCAAGCTCGTCAACCTCACGGAGGCGATCGCCGAGCACCCGATGCCGCCCTCGAGCGCGGGCATCGGGCACACCAGGTGGGCCACCCACGGGGGCCCCACCGACGAGAACGCCCATCCGCACCGGGGCGGCGCCGACGGCAGGCTGGCGCTGATCCACAACGGGATCATCGAGAACTTCCACGCCCTGAAGGCGCAGCTCGTCGCCGACGGCACCCGGTTCACGTCCGAGACCGACACCGAGGTGGCGGCTCACCTCCTCGCCCGCGCCTTCGACGCGACGGGCGACCTCACCGAGGCGATGCGCTCGGTCGTGGCCAGCCTCGACGGCGCCTTCACCTTCCTCGCCGTGCACGCCGACGCTCCCGGCGTCGTCGTCGGGGCCCGCCGCAACAGCCCGCTCGTCGTCGGCCTCGGCGAGGGCGAGAACTTCCTCGGCTCCGACGTCGCCGCCTTCATCGGCCACACCCGCGACGCGCTCGAGCTCGGCCAGGACCAGATCGTCACCATCACTCCCGGCTCCGTGTCGGTCATCGGCTTCGACGGGCGGCCGGCCGAGGGCGTCGCCTACCACGTCGACTGGGACGCCGCCGCCGCCGAGATGGGGGGCTACCCCAACTTCATGACCAAGGAGATCAACGAGCAGCCGCACGCGGTCCGCGACACGCTTCTCGGTCGCACCGACGCGGCCGGGCGGCTCGTCCTCGACGACATGCGGATCCCCGAGGAGGCGCTCCAGGCGATCCACAAGATCGTTTTCGTCGCCTGCGGCACTGCGGCATACGCCGGCATGGTCGCGAAGTACGCCATCGAGCACTGGACCCGCATCCCCTGCGAGGTCGAGCTGGCCCACGAGTTCCGCTACCGCGACCCGGTCATCGACGAGCGCACCCTCGTGGTCTCGATCTCGCAGTCCGGCGAGACCATGGACACTCTCATGGCGGTCAAGCACGCCCGCAACCTCGGCGCCCTGACCCTCTCGATCTGCAACACCCACGGCTCGACCATCCCCCGGGAGTCCGACGCCGTCCTCTACACCCACGCCGGTCCCGAGATCGCCGTCGCCTCGACCAAGGCGTTCCTCGCCCAGATCACCGCGACCTACCTCCTCGGCCTCTACCTCGCGCAGCTGCGCGGCGGCACCTACGCCGACGAGGCGCAGGCGGTGATGAAGGAGCTGCACAGCATCCCCGACAAGATCGAGACGGTGCTCGAGTCGATGGACCGGGTCCGCGAGATCGCCCGCTTCATGGCCGACACCCGATCGGTGCTCTTCCTCGGCCGGCACGTCGGCTACCCCGTGGCGCTCGAGGGGGCGCTCAAGCTCAAGGAGCTCGCCTACATCCACGCGGAGGGGTTCGCCGCCGGCGAGCTCAAGCACGGCCCGATCGCCCTCATCGAGGCCGGCCAGCCCGTCTTTGTCGTCGTCCCGTCACCGTCGAGCGAGCACGGGCTGCACGCCAAGGTCGTCTCCAACATCCAGGAGATCCGGGCGCGCGGGGCCCGCACCCTCGTCATCGCCGAGGAGGGCGACGACGACGTCGTCGACTTCGCCGACGAGATCATCCGGGTGCCCACATCGGCGCCGCTGCTCGCGCCGCTGCTCACCGTCGTGCCGCTCCAGGTCTTCGCGTGCGAGCTCGCCACGGCCAAGGGCCTCGACGTCGACCAGCCCCGCAACCTCGCCAAGTCCGTCACCGTCGAGTGACGTCGTCTCCGGTGCCCCGAAAGCAGGACCTGACGTGATCGTCGGCGTCGGCATCGACGTCGTCGACATCGCGCGCTTCGGGGCGACCCTCGAGCGCACGCCCGCGCTGCGGGACCGGCTCTTCACCGAAGGCGAGCGGCACCTGGGTGTCGCCTCGCTCGCGGCCCGCTTCGCGGCCAAGGAGGCGCTCGCCAAGGCCCTCGGCGCCCCGGCCGGCCTGTCCTGGACCGACGCCACTGTATTCACGGCCGACGACGGCAGGCCCCACCTGCGGGTGCGCGGCAGCGTCTCGGACCGCGCGGACGCGCTCGGCATCGACTCCCTGCACGTGTCGATGTCCCACGACGCCGGGATCGCCTCGGCCGTCGTCGTCGCGGAAGGCTGACCCGATGATCGAGGCGTACTCCGTCGCCGACGTCCGTGCCGCCGAGGCGGCGGCCATGGCGGGCCTGCCCGACGGCGAGCTCATGGCTCGCGCCAGCGCCGGCCTGGCCGAGGTCGCCGCGACGCGGCTGGCCGAGCGCGGCGGACGCCGGGTCGTCGCCCTCGTCGGCGCGGGCAACAACGGCGCCGACGCTTTGTATGCCGTGAGCCTCCTTGCAGGTCAGGGGCACAGCACCGCAGCCGTCACGGCCCCAGGCGCCCACCCTGGAGCGGTGCAGGCGGCCCTGGAGGCCGGGGTCGCGCTCCACGACGATGCGGACCGGCAGTGGCGCGCGGTGGTCCGCGAGGCCGACGTCGTCCTCGACGGCATCACCGGCATCGGCGGTCGCCCGGGACTGTCCGGTCCGGCCGCCCGCTGGGTCGACGAGATCCCGCAGGACGCCTGGGTCATCGCCGTGGACCTGCCGAGCGGCGCCGACCCGGCCGGCGAGGTGCCCGTCGTCGACGCGGTCTTCGCCGACGAGACGGTGACCTTCTCGGCGGCCAAGCCGGTGCACCTCATGCCCGCGACCGAGTCCGCCGTGGGCAGGCTCACCGTCGTCGACATCGGTCTCGACCTTGCCGGCTGGCGTCCGGTCGTCGAGCGGCTCACCCACGACGACGTCGCCCGGCTCTGGCCGGTGCCCACGGCGACCGACGACAAGTACTCCCGTGGCGTGGTCGGCATCGTCGCCGGCACGCCGGCATACCCGGGTGCCGCCGTGCTCAGCGTCCTCGGCGCGCTGGGCGCCGGCCCGGGCATGGTGCGCTACCTCGGGCCGGCCGAGGTCTGCCTTCTCGTCCACCAGGCCGCCCCGGAGGCCGTCACGGCGGCCGGCCGCGTCCAGGCCTGGGTCCTCGGGTCCGGGTTCGACGGCAGCGGAGCCTCGGCGGCGGTCGCTGCGCAGCGCCGGCGGATCGAGGGCGCCCTGGCCAGCGACCTGCCGGCGGTGGTCGACGCCGGCGCCCTCGACCTGCTCGACCATCGCGAGGCGCCGACGCTCATCACCCCCCACGCGGGAGAGCTCGCGCGGCTGCTGGCCCGGCTGGGAGTCGGGCCGCTCGACGTGGGCGCAGGAGCGGCCGGTGCCGGGTCCAGAGCGTCGGGAGCCGGAGCGGACGGAGCTGGGGAGCGGGGCAGCGGAGGGGTGACCCGCCAGCAGGTCACTGCGGCCCCGCTCGCCCACGCCCGGGCCGCGGCCGCGCGCACCGGCGCCACCGTCCTGCTCAAGGGCGCCCACACCCTGGTCGTCTCGCCCGACCCGGCACGCCCGGTCCGCTCGCAGTCGGACGCTCCCGCCTGGCTCGGCACCGCCGGGGCCGGCGACGTCCTCGGCGGCCTGCTCGGGACGCTCCTCGCTGCCGGCCTCGACCCGCTCGACGCCGGCTCCCTCGGGGCGCTGGTCCACGGCGTCGCGGCTGGCCGGGTCAACCCCGGAGGACCGGTGCGGGTGCGTGACCTGGCCCACGGCATACCGGCCACCGTCGCGGCGCTGCTCACCCGCCGCTGACCGGCCGCCGTCGCTGGCCGCGCCACCAGCCGCCCGGGTGCACGGCCCACCCCGGGCACCTGACAGACTTGACGCTCCATGAGCCCGGACCTTGCCGCCACCCCCGCGTGCGCCTTCGTCGACGTCGGCGCCATCGCGACCAACGTGCGTGCGCTGCGCGAGCGCGCTCCCACGGCGGCGCTCATGGCGGTCGTCAAGGCCGACGGCTACGGGCACGGGCTGCTCCCGAGTGCCCGCGCCGCCCTTGCCGGAGGCGCCGAGTGGCTCGGCACGGCCCTGCTGTCGGAGGCCGTCGCCCTGCGCGACGCCGGGATCCCCGGACGGCTCCTGACCTGGCTGCACGTGCCCGGCACGGACTTCGCCGCGGCCCTCGAGCGCGACATCGACGTGTCCGCCTCGGCGGGGTGGGCCCTGGACGAGATCGTGGCGGCGGCGCGGGCGACCGGCCGCACCGCCCGCGTCCACCTCAAGGTCGACACCGGGCTCGCCCGCAACGGCGCCTTCGGGTCTGACTTCCTCGACCTCGTCCAGGAGGCGCGGCGGCTCGAGGCCGAGGGCGCGGTCACCGTCGTCGGGGTCTGGTCGCACTTCGTCTGGGCGGACCAGCCCGACCATCCCACCGTGCGGGCCCAGCAGGAGGTCTTCGCGGAGGCCGTGCGTGCCGCCGAGCGGGCGGGCTGCCGCATCGAGGTGCGCCACCTCGCCAACTCCGCGGCAACGCTGACCAACGCGTCGGCGCACTACGACCTCGTGCGGCCCGGCATCGCCGTCTACGGGCTCTCGCCGGTGCCGCAGGTCGGTGGCCCCGAGGCGTTCGGGCTCGTCCCGGCGATGACGCTGACCGCCCGCCTCGCCAACGTCAAGCGGGTCCCGGCGGGCCAGGGCGTCTCCTACGGGCACGCCTACACGACGCCGAGCGAGACGGTGCTCGGCCTCGTCCCGCTCGGTTACGCCGACGGCATACCCCGGCACGCGAGCGGCGCGGGGCCGGTCGCCGTCGACGGTGTCCGGCACACGGTCGCCGGGCGGGTCTGCATGGACCAGTTCGTCGTCGACCTCGGCTCCGGGAGCACAGCCCGGGCCGGCGACGAGGTGGTGCTCTTCGGAGCCGACCCGGCCGGCCCGACCGCCCAGGGCTGGGCCGCGGCGAGCGGCACGATCAGCTACGAGATCGTGACCCGGATCGGCCCGCGCGTCCCCCGCGTGGTCGTCGGCGGCGAAGGCCGACGGCTGTGAGCGGCAGCAACAGGCGGGGTCTCATCGGCCTCGGCGTCGGCCTCGGTCTCGCCGGAGCGGCGACCGTGGCCGGCGTCGTCGCCGACCAGGTCAACCGGCGTCGCGGCGCCGCCCTCGAGACCGGCGCCAGTCTCGTTGAGCTCCCGTCCCACGCGCTCGTGGTCTTCAGCGACGACGGGGTGCCCCTGCACGTCGAGGTCGACGAGCCGGATGAGGGCTCCGAGACCCACCTCGACGGCATCGCCAAGCCGACAGTGGTGCTCTCGCACGGCTACTGCCTCACGTCGCAGTGCTGGGTGTTCCAGCGGCGGGCCCTGCGGCAGGCAGGCTACCGCGTCGTCGTCTGGGACCAGCGCGGCCACGGCAGGTCGGAGAAGGGCACGCCGGGCTCCTACACCATCGCCCAGCTCGGGGAGGACCTCTTCCGGGTCGTCAGCGAGGTCGTGCCCGACGGTCAGCTGGCCCTCGCGGGCCACTCGATGGGCGGCATGACGACGATGGCCCTCGGGTCCGCGCACCCCGACACGGTGCGCGAGCGGGTCGTCGCGCTCGCCTGCGTCTCCACCTCGGCCGGGGGTATGCCGCTGGCGAACGGCGACATCGCCGCGAGCGCCGGGCGGATCCTGCTCGAGCGGCTCGGCCCGCGCGTCGCCGGGCTCTTCGAGAGCCGCCCCGAGCTGCTGCGGGCCCTGCTCAGCGCGAACACCGAGCTCGAGGAGTTCCTCGTCGAGCGCTACTCCTTCGCGTCGCCGGTCCCACGCAGCGTGGTCCGGCTCACCGCGAGGATGATCCTCGGCACCGACCTCGGCGTGATGTCGTCCTTCACGCCGGCCTTCGCGGACTACGACCAGACCGGGGGCCTGGCGATGTTCGACGGCGTCGAGGCGCTCGTCTTCAACGGCGACCACGACGTGCTCACCCCGCCGGAGCACAGCGAGGCCATCGTGCGCGCCATCCCCGGTGCGGAGCACGTCATCGTGCGCCACGCCGGCCACGTCATCATGCTCGAGCACCCCGACCTGCTCAACGAGCAGCTCGTCGCGCTCGTCGAGCGGGCCGTGCGGGCGCAGCGCCGTGACGTCGACGTCGACCGCAAGCCGCGGGTTCGCCGGGTCGTCACTGACGTCGGCAAGCGCCGCCGGATGGAACGCGGTCTCGACCGCCAGAAGGCCGAGCGGGAGCAGGGTCGGAGCAGCGGCGATCGGCCCCGCCTGCCGCGCCGGGGCCATGCCTCCTGAGGCTCGTCCCGAGCCCCTTCCCGAGCCCCTTCCCGAGCCTCCTTCCGAGACTGGGAGCACGCCACCGGGCGAATGGCGGACCACGCTCCCGACGGCCGAGTCCACCCGCGCTCTCGGCGCACGCCTCGGGCAGGTGCTGCGCGCCGGTGATCTGCTCGTGCTCACCGGCGACCTCGGCGCGGGCAAGACGACGCTGGTGCAGGGGCTCGGCGAGGGTCTTGGGGTGCGTGGCCCGGTGACCTCGCCCACGTTCGTCATCGCCCGCGTCCACCCCTCGCTCGTCGGAGGCCCGCCGCTCGTGCACGTCGACGCCTACCGGCTCGGCGGGACGCTCGAGCTCGACGACCTGGACCTCGACGCGTCCGTCGACGACAGCGTCACCGTGGTCGAGTGGGGCCACGGCGTCGCCGAGCTGCTCGCCGAGGACCGCCTCGAGATCGTGCTGCGCTTGAGCGAGGAGGCCGTGGGGGATGCCGACACGGCGGGGGAGGGCGACGGGGCACGGGTCGGCGACGGGAGCGACGTCTCGCGCACCGCGTCCCTCCTCGCCGTGGGTCCACGCTGGGCGAGAGCGCAGGCCGGCCATGGCCTCGACGCCGTCGTCGGGGCCGCCCTTGAGGGACCGAGGGTGGAACCAGACCAGTCGGTCGAGATCGACGTCTAGGAGACCCGGGAGGCACCGACCTCCTGAAGCAGTCTCCGGTAGCGACCAGCTCGGGGATTGCCGCCGGCGGGTGGGGGCCAGGCCGGGGCCAGGCCGGCAGCGTTCTCTGATCTGCAGGTTCGCTGAGCACCCGGCACATTGTGAAGATCGAGCGCAAGTATCTGTCACAGAGGCGGCGCCGAAAGCGCCCAACCCGCGAGTGAGCGGCTCGCCCAGTCGATCATGTGACAGCCCGACAAGGAGATCGCCGCGACGAAGTCCACCCTTGCCGGGCTCCGGGGCTGAAGGCTCAGGACCGCCGGGGCCTTCGCCTCGGGCTCATCCTGGTTGCCGTCGGGAAGGACACATTGCGGAGCCTTCACACGACTCACCGGGGAGAACGTTG
>JBBRZC010000150.1:0-9085 GCA_038237075.1 Actinomycetales bacterium | reverse complement strand
GCCGTCGACGCGCTGCTGCACCACGACGACATCGCCGCCGTCAGCTTCGTCGGCTCCACGCCGATCGCGAAGTACATCTACGAGACCGGCACCTCCGCCGGCAAGCGGGTCCAAGCTCTGGGGGGCGCGAAGAACCACGCTTTGGTGCTGCCCGACGCGGACATCGACATGGCCGCGGACGCCGTCGTCAGCGCGGCATACGGGGCGGCGGGAGAGCGGTGCATGGCGCTCGCCGTCGCCGTCGCGGTCGGCGACGTCGCGGACTCCCTCGTCGACGCGATCGCGGCGCGCCTGCCCAAGCTGCGCGTCGGCGACGGCGCCGACCCCGACTCCGACATGGGACCGCTGATCACCCGGGAGCATCGCGACAAGGTCCGCGGCTACATCGACGAGGGGGAGGCCGCCGGCGCGACACTCGTCGTCGACGGCCGCGAAGGCGACTTCCCGACCGACGGGTTCTTCCTCGGCACCACCCTCATCGACCACGTCGCGCCCGACATGAGCGTCTACCGAGACGAGATCTTCGGTCCGGTGCTCTCCGTCGTGCGGGTCGAGACCTACGAGGAGGGCCTGGCGCTGGTCAACGCCAACCCCTTCGCCAACGGCGTCGCGATCTTCACCCGCGACGGCGGCGCCGCGCGGCGGTTCCAGTTCGACGTCGAGGTCGGCATGGTCGGCATCAACGTGCCCATCCCGGTACCGGTGTCCTACTACTCGTTCGGCGGCTGGAAGGCCTCGCTCTTCGGGGACACCCACATGTACGGCCCCGAGGGCATCACCTTCTACACCCGCGGCAAGGTCGTCACCTCCCGCTGGCCGGACCCGGCCACGTCGAGCGTCGACCTCGGCTTTCCCCGCACCCGCTGAGCCGTCCCGCCACCACCATCGACATCACCCGCAACACCACCGGAACACCGAGGAGCACCGTGACCCAGCTGGCCGACCCGTCCACCGCAGGAAGATCGGCGGCGACGGGGATCCCCACCGACCAGGAGACCGTGCGCCGCAACGACCGGGCCCACGTCTTCCACTCCTGGTCGGCGCAGGGCGCGATCAACCCCTTCCCCATCTCCCGCGCCGAGGGGTCGTACTTCTGGGACGGCGACGGGAAGCGCTACCTCGACTTCTCCTCGCAGCTCGTCAACGTCAACATCGGCTACCAGCACCCCAGGCTCGTCGCCGCCATCCAGGAGCAGGCGGGCCGGTTGCTCACCGTCGCGCCCGGCTTCGCGAACGACGCGCGCTCCGAGGCGGCCCGCCTCATCGCCGAGCTCGCGCCGGGCGACCTCGAGATGGTCTTCTTCACCAACGGCGGCGCCGAGGCCAACGAGAACGCCATCCGAATGGCCCGGCTGCACACCGGCCGGCACAAGGTCCTCGCGGCCTACCGCAGCTACCACGGCGCGACGGCAGGGGCGATCGCCCTCACGGGGGACCCGCGGCGGTGGCCGTCCGAACCGGGTATGCCGGGTGTGGTGCGGCACTGGGGTCCGTACACCTACCGCTCGGCGTTCCACTCCGACAGCGACGAGCAGGAGTGCGCGCGGGCTCTGGAGCACCTGCGCGACATCATCACCGTCGAGGGCCCGCACACGTTCGCGGCGATCATCCTCGAGCCCGTGGTCGGAACCAATGGGATCCTCGTGCCACCGGACGGCTACCTCGCCGGGGTCCGCGAGATCTGCGACGAGCACGGCATCCTCCTCATCGCCGACGAGGTGATGTCGGGGTTCGGCCGGTGCGGCGAGTGGTTCGCCGTCGACCGGTGGGGGGTGACGCCCGACCTGATCACCTTCGCCAAGGGGGTCAACTCCGGCTACGTGCCGCTCGGCGGTGTCGTCATCTCCGAGCGGGTCGCAGCGACGTTCCGTGACCGCCCCTACCCCGGCGGGCTCACCTACTCCGGCCACCCCCTCGCGTGCGCCGCCGCCGTCGCGTCGATCGGCATCTTCCGCGAGGAGGGGATCCTCGAGCATGCACGCGCGCTCGGGAAGGACGTCATCGGCCCGGAGCTGCGGGCGCTCGCGGAGCGGCACCCCAGCGTCGGGGAGGTCCGCGGGCTGGGCGTCTTCTGGGCCCTCGAACTGGTGCGCGACCGGCATACGCGCGAGCCGCTCGTCCCCTTCAACGCCGCCGGGCCGGCCGCCGCCCCCATGGCCGAGTTCGCGGCGGCCTGCAAGGCCGGAGGCCTCTGGCCCTTCGTCCACTTCAACCGGACCCACGTCGTGCCCACGTGCACGACCTCGGCAGAGGAGGTCCGCGAGGGCGTGGCCATCCTCGACCGGGCTCTCGAGGTGGCCGACCGCTACGTCGTCGGGGCCTGAACCCGCCGAGCCTGCAAGAGGTTCGCGAGCCCGCTGGGTGGGTACTGTCTCTGGGTGACCACCGAGACGCGCGGCCCCGCCAGGCGGGTTGCCGTCGTCGTCAACCCCACGAAGTTCACCGACCTGGACGAGGTGCGGAGCGGGATCACCGACGTCTGCACGGCCGCCGGGTGGGCCGAGCCGCTGTGGCTCGAGACGACCGAGGCTGACCCCGGGGTCGGGCAGGCGCAGGCGGCGCTCGACGAGGGTGTCGACATCGTCTGCCCGCTCGGCGGTGACGGGACGGTGCGGGCCGTAGCGACCACGCTGGTCGGCACCGACACCCCGCTCGGGCTGCTGCCGGGCGGCACCGGCAACCTGCTGGCCCGCAACCTCGACCTGCCGATCGACCGGATCGAGGACGCGCTCGAGGTCGTCCTGCGCGGGAAGGACCGACGCATCGACGTCGGGCTCGTGCGGCTCTTCCCCGACTCCGCGTCGCAGGAGGCCTTCAAGGGCGACGAGAGCGCGCCCACCGCCGCCGACCCGCGCCGAGAGGACGAGGAGGTCTTCCTCGTCATGGCTGGCATCGGCGTCGACGCCGAGGTCATGGCCGGGACCAACGAGAAGGTCAAGGGCGTCATCGGGTGGCCGGCGTACGTCCTGGCCGGGATGGGCCGGCTCTGGGCGCGCGGCTTCCGGGTCGAGGTCGCGACCGCGTCCGGCGCTCCCCAGGTGCAGCACGCCCGCAGCGTGCTCTTCGGCAACTGCGGCATGCTCCAGGGCAACGTCAAGATCATGCCTGACGCCCGGCTCGACGACGGCCGGCTCGACGGCGTCATCTTGGCTCCCCGGGGCGCGTTCGGCTGGGCCTCGGTCGTCGTCGACCTCGCGAGCCGGCACCGGCGCGGCCACCGCCAGATCGTGCGGCTGCGGTCCACGTCGATGCGGGCCGCGACCCGGCACCCCGTCGAGACCCAGATCGACGGTGACGCCAAGGGCGCCCAGCGCGGCCTGTCCGTCCGAGTCCTTCCGGGGGCGCTGGTTGTCCGCGTCCGTTGACACCCGGCGGGTCCGGGGCGGCGCCCGCGCGCTGCTCCCGGCAGTGGGGTATGCCGTCGCGACCGCGGTCCCCGTCACCGCCCTCGCCCTGCTGGCTCGGGACAAGGTCGACGCCGTGATCGCCTTCGACGACGCGGCCATCCGTGCCGCCACCGAGATCACCCGCGCCCACCCGGCCCTCGCCACGGCGCTCGTGGTCTGGCAGGAGGCCTTCCAGCCGCGCTGGGTCTACCTCGTGGGTACCGGGGTGTGCGTGTGGATCTGGGCGCGCCGCGGGCTCAGGAGCCGCGCCATCTGGGGCTTCGTGACGATGATGGCGGCCTGGAACATCGCCCTTGACCTCAAGTACCTCGTGCAGCGGGCCCGCCCTGTGGTCGCCGACCCCGTCTCGCACGCGCCCGGCTACAGCTTCCCGTCCGGGCACGCGGCCAACACCGCCGCGGCCGCGACGGTGGTCGCCCTCATGGTCTGGCCCCTGCTCAAGACCACGAGCGCGCGGTATGCCGTGTGCTCGCTCGCCGCGCTCCTCGTCGCCCTCACGGCGGCCGACCGGGTCTTCCTGGGCGTCCACTTCCCGTCGGACGTCGTCGCCGGCGTCCTCGTCGGCAGCGGACTGGCGTGGGCTTCCTACGTCGGCTACCGCGGCTGGAACCCTGTCCACCCACGAGAACACCTGGAGGCCTGAGCCATGCCCTTCCTCACCCGGTACGTCGATGACGAGTCCCGTCCACCCGTCCGCTCCGCCCTGCGCGACCTCGCCGTCCGGGTCCTCCCGCCGGCCGTCCTCCTGTGGCTCGCCATCGTCGGCGTCGGCACGCTGATCGAGGGGCCGCTCGGCGGGCTGAAGTCGGAGACGACCGTCAACCGCGACCTCCAGAGCGGCCGGACGCCCCTGTGGGACACCGTGACCATGGTCTGGTCGCACATCGGGAACACCGAGATCGTCATCGGCGTCTGCGTCGTCATGGTCGCGGTGGTCTGGTGGCTGACCCGGCAGTGGTGGGTCGCCATCGTTCCCGCCATCGCCATCGCCGTCCAGGCGAGCGTCTTCGTCATTGCCACCGCCGTCACGGGACGGGACCGGCCCGAGGTGGCCCACCTCGACCCGGCGCCGCCGACGTCGTCCTACCCGAGCGGGCACGTCGGGGCCGCCACCGCGCTCTACTTCACCCTCGCTGCGCTGGCCCAGCGGATCCCCAACCCCGTGCTCCGGCGCGTCATGACGGCCGTCTGCCTCGTCATCCCGTTCCTCGTGGCCTACGCCCGCCTCTACCGGGGGATGCACCACGTCACCGACGTGCTCGTCGGCTTCCTCAACGGGCTGACCTGCGCCGTCCTCGCGTGGGCCTACCTGCGCCGCGACGCCCGCCGAGGTGCGGTGAGCCGGAAGCAGTCCAGCCGCGTCTGACCCGCGACCGCCCGGATAGCCGCCCAGGCACCCGCGCCGCGACCGCTCTACACGCGGGCGTGCCGGGCCCGGGCGAAGGAGTACACGGCGAAAGCGGCGAAGCCGAGAGCGACGAGGGTGAGCAGGACCTTCCCGAAGGGCGCGCCGAGGAGGGTGCGCAGTGCACCGTCGAGGCCGGTCGCCTGGTCAGGGGCGCCGCGGACGCCGGCGAGGACGAAGAGCCCTCCGACGACCGCGAGCGCGACGCCCTTGGCGATGTAGCCGAACCGTCCGGCCTTGACGGCGAGGTCGCCCGGGTGGCCGACGAGGTCGCGCAGGAACGTCCGCTTCCAGCCCTTGACGACGTGGTAGACGCCGACGCCGACGACGACCAGCCCCACGGCGACGACGAGGGCCCGGCCCGCCGGCTGCTTCATCAGGGAGGCGGTGGCGTCGACGCTCTGCTTGCTGCTCGACTGCCCGCCGGTGCCCTTGGCATAGCTGAAGCTGCTGAACGCGAGGAACAGGTAGAGCAGCGCCTTGGCGACCGCCTTGACCCGGTCGGAGGTCTTCCCGCGACCCACGACTGCCTCGGTGGCCTGCCAGATCCCCAGCCCGAGGAACCCCACGACCCCGACCCAGAGGACCACGCGCCCGACGCTGGTCTCCGCGAGGGACCGCAGCGCTCCTGACTGGTCGGCCGAGCCGCCGCCGCCGCCGAGGCCCCAGGCGAGCTGCAGTCCGAGCCACCCGATGAGCAGGTGCAGCACGCCGTTCACGGCATACCCGAGGCGGGCGGCGTTCTCGAGGGCGGGGTGGTCGCCCGCCTCCCGGGCCATGGATTTCACGTCTGGGGTGTCCATGGCCGAATCCTCGCGCATCGGCGCGGCCCTCGGGGGCTACGGCGGCGAGTATCGCGGACGGCCATGAAGTCTCGGCGAGTCCCGGGTTGCGCCGCGACCCGACGCAACAGGTGAGGCACGATGGTGCGGTGTCCAGCCAGCCAGCGACCGTGGAGATCGTCGAACCGCCGATCCCCGACCGCGTGCGCCGACCTTCGGACGCCCTGCGCCTCGGCGTCGTCCTGCTCGTCCTCGTCGCCTCGATCGGCCTGGCCGACGTCGCCGTCGGGACCGCCGGGGCCCTGGAGCAGGACCTCGCCCTGGCCACGAGCGGCATACCCCGCCTGCTCCTCCAGGTCGTCAGCTGGCTCGCCGGCACCGGCGTCGTCGTCCTGCCCCTTGCCGTCGGCGCCGACCTCATCGTCCGCGGCCGCCCGATGCAGCTCGTCCAGGCGCTCGCCGCGACCGGCGTCGGGGCCCTCATCGTCGTCGGCCTCCGCTCGCTCATCCTCGACGGGCGGCTCGGCGCCGTCGTCGGCGCCCTGACCCGTCCGCTCGGCACGTCCCGCACCGACCCGCTCGACGCCGTCATCGTCTCCATGGTCGCGCTGCTCACGGTGGCCGACATCGTCGGACGCAAGTGGATCTCGCCGCTCGCGATCGTCGTCGTCGCGTCCGCCGCCGTGACGTCGTTCCTCTCGGGCGCCAGCACCTCGCTGGCCGTCGTCAGCTCGGTGCTGCTCGGCTGGCTCGTCGGCCTGGCCTTCCGGTTCGGGTTCGGCGCCACCTCGACGCGGCCCCCTGGCGCCGAGATCGCCGCCGCCCTCGTGGCCACGGGGATCCCGCTGACCCGGCTCGAGCTCGTGGACCCCGACGATGCCGGTGACCGCCGCTACCACGGGAGCACCGACTCGCTCCCCGTGGACGTCCAGGTCATGGACCGCGACACGTTCGGCCTGGCCTCGGGCCGGCGCGTCCTGCGCCTGCTGCGCCTGCGCAACGGCTCGACCCGCTCGCCCGTGCTGACGCTGCGCGCTGAGCTCGAGCACCGGACCCTCATGGGTCTGGCCCTGGCCCAGGCGAAGATCCCGGCACCCCGCCCGGTCGCCGTGTGCGAGGTCGGTCCGTACTCGGCGGTCATCGCCTACGTCGACCCTGCCGGGACCCCGGTGTCGGAGCTGGGGGCCGGCCTCGACGACGCCCAGCTCGCGCAGATCTGGCGCATGCACGCCACCCTGCAGCGGCGGCGCATCGCCCATCGGGGGCTCGCCCCGGGCGTAGTCATGATCGCCGACGACGGCCGAGCCGGTCTCCTGCGCGTCGGCGGTGGCGACATCGCGGCCGACGAGCTGACCCTGCGCATCGACACGGCGCAGCTGTTGACGACGGTCGGCCTCGCCGTGGGTGCGGAGCGGGCCGTCGCAGCCGCTGTGGCCGAGCTCGGCGAGGACGCCCTCGCCCGGGCCCTGCCGCTGCTGCAGCCCGTTGCCATGACACGGTCGACGCGAGCGGCGCTCAAGGTGAACAAGGACCTGCTCGGCGCCCTGCGCGACAAGATCCTCCGTCGCCGGCCCTCGGAGGAGCACGTCGAACCCGTCGAGCTGCGTCGGGTGACCCTGCGGGGTCTCGTCACGGTCATCGGCGGCGGCGTCGCGGCATACCTGCTCCTCACGCAGCTCGCCAAGGTCAACCTCGGGCAGGTCGTCGCCAGCGCGAGCCTGGGATGGGCCGTGGCCACGGTCGGGTTCGCGGTCCTGACCTTCGCCGGGGCGTCACTGGCGCTCAGCGGGTCGGTCAACCAGTCGCTGCGGTTCGTGCGGACCTACATGACCCAGCTCGCGGTGGCGTTCAGCGGGCTCGTGGCTCCGGCGGCCATCGGCAACATCGCCCTGAACACCCGATACCTCCAGAAGGCCGGCGTCCAGCCCGCGGTGGCCGGGGCGAGCGTGGGCGTCGCGCAGGTGGCCCAGTTCTGCTCCTACTTCGTCCTGCTCATCGTCTCCGGCGTGCTGGCCGGGACCGGCCCGAGGGCCTCGTTCACCCCGCCTGCGGTGCTCGTCGCCGCCGTGCCCATCGTCATCCTCGTCATCCTCGCCCTGCTCGCGGTGCCGCAGGTGCGCCGGCTCATCACCCGGCGCGTCGTGCCCCCGATCAAGACCGCCATCCCCCAGGTGCTCTCGGTGCTCCAGCACCCGCGCAAGCTGGCCCAGCTGCTCGGCGGGGCCCTCCTGCTGGACATGTCCTTCGTCGCCTCCCTGGTCTGCGCGACCCGCGCCTTCGGGGCCGACCAGCCGGTCGCTGCCATCGCCGTCGTGTACTTCGCCGGCGCGATCATCGGCTCGGCGGTTCCGACCCCCGGCGGCCTCGGCGGCATCGAGGCGGCGATGTCGGCGGGGCTCATCGCCATCGGGCTCGACGGCGGCACGGCCGTGTCGTCGGTGCTGCTCTACCGGTTGGCGACCTACTGGCTGCCGATCCCCTTCGGCTGGTTCTCCCTCAACCGGCTCCAGAAGCTCCAGGCCATCTGACCGCGGCCGAGCCCGCCGAGCCCGCCGAGCCAGGTCGTGCCGCTCGTGTGGTCAGGCCGCCTTGACGCGGTCCCCGGCGACCCAGACCCCGGCCACGTTGGTGACGCAGGGCGAACGCCTTCGCGAGCGCGTCGTCGGGGGAGGCGGCCTGGCGCAGACCGACGTCGAGCGGGTCTCCGGGCAGCGGGCGGACCCAGACCGCGTCGAACGCCCTGCCGACGCTGAGGTCCAGCGACTCGCGGTAGGTGCGCTCCGGCGTGCTGAGCAGCGGCTCGGGGAGCCCGCGGTCGCTGACGACCAGGCCCGAGGTGGCCGCAGGCAGATGCGGGTGGACTCCTCGAACAGCGCGTCGACCGCTGGCGCGAAGTGCAACCCGAAGACGCGGTAGCCGCCCCGGATGAGGCGCGATGCGAACTGCGGGAACAGCTCTGCCAGCAAGGGGATCCGACCAGCCAGCCACTCCTCGACCTCCGACAGGGTCAACGCGGCGCCGATCTCCACCCAGTCGTCGCCGACGACGAAGGTGCGCAGCTCGGGCACCTGGTCGTCGGGTGCGCGCCGCATCGTGTTGGAGCCGGTCGGCGAGGCGGCCACGGGAAGGTCGCTCAGGCCGGGCCGGCGACGTTCACCGTCGGTATGCCGCTCCCGCACCGGACGACGACGGCGCGCGACCTGCCCTCGCCGGGGTTGGACTAGCGGTGCACCGCGCCGGCCGGCACGTGGAGGAAGTCGCCCGGGCCGGCCTCGACGGCGTGCCCCCCGCCCGGGCCCGACTCCAGCCGCACCCGGCCGGACACGACGTAGAGGGTCGTCTCGTGCTCGCCGTGGTGGTGCCAGCCCGACACCGCTCCGGGCTGGGTGTCGACGGTCCCCGACCACATCCCCTCCGTGCGCAGCGCAACCTCACGAGTCATCCCCGGCGTCGGGTCGGCGGCGGCGAGCTGGTCCGCCGGGACATGCGTG
>JBBRZC010000149.1:0-9110 GCA_038237075.1 Actinomycetales bacterium | reverse complement strand
CGAGAAGTGATCGCTGCAGAAGGTCGCCCGAGTTCAGGAGGAACCATGACCATCCACGCTGAGCGAATTGTCCTCACGGTCGAGGAAGCAGCCGAACGCCTCGGAATTGGCCGCACCATGGTGTACGCCCTGGTCCGCAGCGGCGACATCGAGTCGATCGCGATCGGGCGTCTCCGGAGAATCCCGGTCGACGCTCTCGAGGAGTTCGTCGAACGGCTCAGGGCGGTCACGCGAACCCATGACGCCGCCTCTCACCAGTGATGGGAACCAGTGGGAGGACCCGGCAGCCGGGCGGCAGATCCTCGATCTACAAGGGCTCTGACGGGTACTGGCATGGCCGGGTCACGGTCGGGATCCGTGACGACGGGGCGCCTGACCGTCGGCACGTCATGGGCAAGACGAAGACGGTCATCGCCGAGAAGGTTCAACGACTCGAGAAGCTCCGCGACGAGAAGACGGTCCCCACGGTGGGCGCGAGGTGGACGGTCGAGAGCTGGCTCAATCACTGGCTGGAGAACATCGCTGCCAGTCACGTCAAGTCCACGACGTGGTCCGCCTACAGCGTTGCGGTCCATCACCACCTCGTTCCAGGTCTCGGCAAACACAAGCTGGACAGCCTCGAGCCTGAGCACCTGGAGGCTCTGTACAAGCGGATTCTCCTGCAGCCCACGAAGGTGGGGCTACGGACCAAGCCAGCCACCGTGCACCAGGTCCACCGAACCGTCCGGACGGCCCTGAACGAGGCAGTCAGGCGAGGGCACCTCACCCACAACCCTGCGACCGTAGCCAGGGCACCGCGGGTGGATCCGCACGACGTCGAGCCCTTCACCGTCGAGGAGGTCAAGCGGATCTTCCTGGCCGCGTCCGGCCACCGCAACGGGGTCCGCTGGGTCCTCGCCCTCGCTCTTGGCCTTAGACAAGGCGAAGCGCTTGGACTGCAGTGGGTCGACGTCGACTCGCACATCGGGGTCCTCACGATCCGCCGGAGCCGGGTCCGGCCCAAGTACGGTCACGGCTGCGGAGGGACTTGCGCTCAGCGGTTCGCCGGCTACTGCCCTCAACGGGTTCGCGCCAATCCCGACACCGACACCACGAAGTCGAGAGCGGGCCGACGTCAGATCGGACTCCCGCGACAGCTCGCCGCGCTTCTCGCTCAGCACCAACAGGCCCAGCATGTCGAGCGCATCCACGCGGGCACTGCCTGGCAGGAGGGTGGCTGGGTCTTCGCCACCGAGACGGGCGCCCCGATCAACCCTCGAACCGACTGGACCCACTGGAAGGAGCTGCTCAAGGAGGCGGGTATCCGGGACAGCCGCCTGCACGATGCCCGCCACACCGCGGCGACCGTCCTGCTCCTTCTCGGCGTGAGCCAACCCGCGATCATGAGCGTCATGGGCTGGTCGAACCCCGCGATGACCCAGCGGTACGCGCACGTCATCGAGCCGATCCGACGGGACATCGCAGAGCAGGTCGGCGCCCTGCTCTGGGAGGGGAGTCAAGACCCAAATGAGACTAGGAATGAGACTAGGACAGGAACGCCGGTCGGAGCACTTGGGCTCCGACCGGCGTTTGCGCAGGTCACTGGCGGTGGCGGTGGGATTTGAACCCACGGTGGAGTCTCCCCCACACACGCTTTCGAGGCGTGCTCCTTAGGCCGCTCGGACACGCCACCGCCGAGCAGGTTACCCGAGGCGGCGGGCTGCGAAGAAATCGAGCAGCAGCCGCGCACACTCCGGCTCGCGCACCCCGCCGAGGACCTCGATGACGTGGTTGGCCCGCCGGTCGCGCGCGAGGTCCCAGACCGAGCCGCAGGCGCCTGCTTTGGGGTCCCACGCGCCGAAGACGACAGTGGGGATGCGGGCGAGCAGCATCGCGCCGGCGCACATCGGGCAGGGCTCGAGGGTGACGACGAGGGTGCAGCCGTCGAGGCGCCACGACCCTGTATGCCGTGCCGCCGAGCGCAGCGCGACCACCTCGGCGTGACCCGTCGGATCCTGTTGTGCCTCACGGATGTTCGCGCCCTCCCCGACGACCTCTCCGGCCGCCGACACGACGACGGCGCCCACGGGCACGTCGCCCAGCCGACCGGCAGCGGCGGCGAGCTCGAGCGGCCGGTCCATCCACCCGGCATACCGGGGGTCGAGGGCGAGCGCGAGCGGTGGAGTCACGCGATAAGTTTCCCGCATGCGCGTCCATATCGCCGACCACCAGCTGATCTCCCACAAGCTGACCTACCTGCGGGACAAGCGCACCGACTCCCCCACCTTCCGCCGGCTCGTCGACGAGCTCGTGACGCTGCTCGCCTACGAGGCGACGCGCGAGGTGCGTGTCGAGCCGTTCGCGATCGAGACGCCGGTCGCCCCGACGATGGGCATCAAGCTCGCCCGGCCGAAGCCGCTCGTGGTGCCGATCCTGCGAGCGGGGCTCGGGATGCTCGACGGGATGGTGCGGCTGCTCCCCACCGCCGAGGTCGGCTTCCTAGGGATGATGCGCAACGAGGAGACCCTCGAGGCGGTGACCTACGCCAACCGGCTGCCCGACGACCTCTCCGGGCGGCAGTGCTACGTCCTCGACCCGATGCTCGCCACCGGCGGCACACTCGCCATGGCCATCCACTACCTCGTCGACCGTGGCGCCGACGACATCACGGCGATCACGCTGCTCGCCGCGCCGGAGGGCATCGCCTATCTCGAGAGCGAGATGTCCGGGCACGCGGTGCCCGTCACGCTCGTCACCGGGGCGGTGGACGAGCGGCTCAACGACCAGGGCTACATCGTCCCGGGTCTCGGGGACGCGGGAGACCGGCTCTACGGGCTGACCTGACCCACACTCCGGTATGCCGTGCGGCGGACGAGCTGGCGGGTAGACAAAACGGGCGCGCTGGGCGTTATATGGAGCTGCCGTGCGCGGCGTGGCAGGTGCGCCGGCTTGCCCCGGTTTGGCACACTAGTGCCCAGGAGCGTGCCGGGACCCCGGCCACGAGCGAGGAGTCGAGCACGATGAAGCGTGTGAAGTCGATCGGCGGGTGGCTCCTGCTGGCGTTCCTCGTCTATGCCGTGGTCAAGTCCCCGGCCCAGGCGGCCGACATCGTCCGCACCTCGTTCGACATCATCGCCCAGGGCTTCCGAGCCATCTTCTCGTTCTTCGACACCCTGCTCGGCCGGAAGTAGCCGGGCGAGCAGGAGCGTCGAATGGCCACCCGCCGCGACCCCGGGCTGGATCGCTACCTCTTGGACGGTGAGCGGGTGGTCGTCGCCCTCCACCATCACTGGGGCAGGATCGTGGGCCCGGTGGCGCTCTGTGCGGGCGGGCTGCTGCTCGCCCTGTGGGTCGATGCGGTGGCTCCCGCCTCGATCGGAGTCGTCGCCAACATCCTGTGGTACGCGTGGTTCGGGCTCGCCGTCTGGACCACCTGGCAGCTCTTCGCGTGGCGCCACGACCGGTTCGTCGCGACCGACAAGCGGCTGCTGCTGACCTACGGGCTCATCTCGCAGCGGGTGGCGATGATGCCGCTGCAGAAGGTCACGGACATGTCTTATACCCGCTCGATCCCAGGCCGCCTCCTCGGATACGGGGAGTTCGTCCTGGAAAGCGCGGGTCAGGACCAGGCCCTGCGCACCATCAACTGGATCCCCAGCCCGGACCATACCTACCGCGCCATCTGCGCCGAGATGTTCGGGGTGACGGGCGCCAAGCACGTGCTCGCCGACGACTCTGAGTGGCCCGGCGACGACGACGGCTGGGAGCACGGGTCCCCGGTCCACGAGGAGGGCTCGCACTCGCGGGCCATTCCGATTCACGAACGCGGCGCCGACGGGAAGCCGACGAACCGCGGCAGCGACCCGACCCGACGATCGCGCGGAGACGACACCGGCCCCCTCCCCACGTATCCCCCGTCCTCCGACGACTGACACGGCGCGCAGCGAGACGGGAACGGCGACGCCGTGCCTGAAATCCTTGGGTCGTCTCGACTGGCGCTGCGCCTGCGCAGGGCTAGCGTTGTCGCACGGCGTCCTCGGTGAGGCGCTGTCAGCCCCCGAGACCCAGGGAGACTCGAGTGAGCCTTTTCCGCACCAAGTCGATCGAGGAGTCGATCGCCGCCACCGACGAGGCGGAGCACCAGCTCAAGAAGAACCTCGGCCCGCTCGACCTCACGGTGTTCGGCATCGGGGTCATCATCGGCGCCGGTATCTTCACCGTCACGGGCAAGGCAGCGGCCCAGTATGCCGGCCCGTCCATCGTCATCTCGTTCATCATCGGCGCGGTCTGCTGCGCCCTCGCGGCGATCTGCTACGCCGAGTTCGCCTCGACCGTGCCCGTGTCCGGCTCGGCATACACCTTCTCCTACGCGACGCTCGGCGAGATCGTCGCGTGGATCATCGGCTGGGACCTCCTCCTCGAGCTCATGCTCGGCGCGAGCGTCGTCGCCCAGGGATGGTCCACCTACTTCGTCCTCTTCCTCGACAAGATCGGCCTGCACTGGCCCGACGCCGTCGGGCCCGGCAGCCACATCGACCTGCCGGCGCTGCTGCTCATCGCCGCGCTCACCCTGCTCGTCGCCAAGGGCATCAAGGAGTCGATGCGGGTCAACCTCGTGCTCGTCGGCGTCAAGCTCTTCATCGTCCTCTTCGTCATCATCGCCGGCATCGGCTTCATCAACAAGGACAACTACACGCCCTTCATCCCGCCCTCGGCCCAGGGGCAGTCGGCGGCCGGCCTCGGCGCACCCCTGATCCAGGTGCTCTTCGGCATGACCCCGGCGACCTTCGGCATCGCCGGCATCATCGCCGGTGCCTCCATCGTCTTCTTCGCCTACATCGGCTTCGACGTCGTCGCGACGACGGCGGAGGAGGCCCGCAACCCGCAGCGCGACCTGCCCATCGGCATCATCGCCTCCCTCTCGATCTGCACGGTGCTCTACATCGCCGTCGCCTTCGTCATCACGGGGATGGTCAAGTACGACCAGATCGACCCCAAGGCGGCGCTCGCCTCGGCCTTCGCGAGTGTCGGCAAGGGCGGCTATGCCACGATCATCGCGGCCGGTGCCGTCGCGGGTCTCACCACCGTCGTCATGACGCTGCTGATCGGCGCGGTCCGCGTGACGTTCGCGATGAGCCGCGACCACCTCCTGCCCCCTCGGCTCTCCCGGACGAGCCCCGCGACCGGGACCCCGCTGCTGCTGACCTTCATCATCGGCACGGCCGTCGCGCTCATCGCCTCGCTGACCCCCATCGGCAAGCTCGAGGAGATGGTCAACATCGGGACGCTCGCGGCGTTCACGCTCGTCTCCATCGCGGTGCCGATCCTGCGCCGGCGCCGGCCCGACCTCGAGCGGTCCTTCAAGGTGCCGCTCAACCCCGTCCTGCCGATCCTCGCCGCCGTCGTGTGCTTCTACCTCATGCTCAACCTCAGCGTCGAGACGTGGCTGCGCTTCCTCATCTGGATGGTCCTCGGCTTCCTCATCTACTTCGGCTACAGCCGCAGCCACAGCCGGCTCGCGGTCGGCGACCGACACGGCTCGGCCCAGGCCCGCGAGGACATCGAACGCCGGCGTGAGGGCAGCGACCAGCCGCTCGAGCGCGGTGACGACCGGTCCATGGCCCGCGACCGGGAGGAGTGAGGGCCCGCGCGGTCAAGCAGGCATGCCGCGCCGCGGCATCCGCGCTGGGTATGCCGTGGCGCGGGCCGAAGGTCTAGCCCGTCTCGGGGAAGCCAGTCGGCTTGAGGAAGGATCGGGGGACGCGGGGGACGGTGCTCAGAGGGCCTTGAGGATGTCGTTGACCCGTTCCTTGGCGTCCCCGAAGAGCATCTGCGTGTTCTCCCGGAAGAACAGCGGGTTCTGCACGCCGGCATACCCGGTGGCCATGGAGCGCTTGAAGACGATGACGTCCTTGGCGTTCCAGACCTCGAGCACCGGCATGCCGGCGATGGGGCTGCCCGGGTCGTCCTCGGCCGCCGGGTTGACCGTGTCGTTGGCGCCGATGACGAGGACGACGTCAGTGGCCGGGAGGTCTTCGTTGATCTCGTCCATCTCGAGCACGATGTCGTAGGGCACCTTGGCCTCCGCGAGAAGCACGTTCATGTGGCCGGGCAGGCGTCCGGCCACGGGGTGGATCCCGAACCGCACCTGTATGCCGCGGTCGCGCAGCTTCTGGGTGAGCTCGGCCACGGGGTACTGCGCCTGGGCGACCGCCATTCCGTAGCCAGGCGTGATGACGACCGTGGCCGCCTCGCGCAGCATGTCAGCGACGTCCGCGGCGTTGGTCTCGCGGTGCTCGCCGTAGTCCTTGTCCTCCGACACCGTGCCGTCCGAGCCGAACCCGCCGGCGATGACGGAGATGAATGACCGGTTCATCGCCTTGCACATGATGTAGGACAGGAATGCACCGGACGAGCCGACGAGCGCCCCGACGACGATGAGCAGGTCGTTGCCGAGCATGAACCCGGCAGCCGCGGCGGCCCACCCGGAGTAGGAGTTCAGCATCGAGACGACGACGGGCATGTCGCCGCCGCCGATCGAGGCGACGAGGTGCCACCCGAAGGCCAGCGAGAGGACGGTCATGGCGACGAGCGGGGGCGTGCTCTCGGTGGCGACGAACCACACGACCAGCCCGGCCGAGACGATGAGCACGAGGAGGTTGAGCAGGTGCCGCCCTGGCAGCATCAGGGGCTTCGAGGAGATCCGCGCGCTGAGCTTGAGGAACGCGACGATCGACCCGGTCAGCGTCACCGCGCCGATGAAGATGCCGAGGAAGACCTCGACGGCGTGGATGTGCTCCATCGCGGCGCTGAGCGGCCCGGGGTTGAGCCACGAGTTGTAGCCCACGAGCACAGCAGCGAGGCCGACGAAGCTGTGGAGCATGGCGATGAGCTGCGGCATCTCGGTCATCTCGACCTTGAGGGCCCGCTGCACGCCGATCGACCCACCGACGACCATCGCCGCGATGATGAGGCCCAGCCCGCTCCACGAGCTGGACTGGACGGCATACCCGATGGTCGCGACGAGGGCGATCGCCATGCCGACGATGCCGCGCGCGTTGCCCGCCTTGGCGCTCTCGTGCCGCGACAGACCGGCCAGGCTCGAGACGAACAGCAGCCCCGCGATGATGTAGCAGGCCTGGACCAGCGTGATCGACGACATGGGTCAGGCCCTCCGGAACATCTGGAGCATCCGCTGGGTCACGAGGAACCCGCCAAAGATGTTGACGCTCGCGACGAGCACCCCCGCCACGGCGAGGACCGTCACGAGCGGGTTGCCGAGCCCGACCTGGAGCAGCGCCCCGACGATGATGATCCCGCTGATGGCGTTGGTCACCGACATCAGCGGCGTGTGGAGGGCGTGGTGGACGTTGGTGATGACGTAGAACCCGACGACGCACGAGAGCGCGAACACGGTGAAGTGGGTGAGGAACTCGGGCGGCGAGTATGCCGCGAGCACCGCGAAGAGGACGGCTGCCACCGCGAGGGCGGCGAG
This sequence comes from Actinomycetales bacterium, assembly GCA_038237075.1. Classification (GTDB taxonomy): domain Bacteria; phylum Actinomycetota; class Actinomycetes; order Actinomycetales; family Dermatophilaceae; genus Lapillicoccus. The sequence goes on along the minus strand of JBBRZC010000149.1, from coordinate 1,636 downwards.
TCGGCGACGGGGGTCGGCGGGCGGCTTAGGCTCCTTGACCGGACGGGCGACCGGGGTCGTCGACGCCGCCGCGGAGACCTGCACGGGTGGTGGCGGCCAGAGCAGCTCGCCGTCCTTGACGACGGTCATCCCGCGCACGACCTGGTCGTCGAGGTCGAGCACGGCAACGCCGTCCTTGCCGGGAGTGAGCAGCTTGAGGAGGTTGACGAGGTTGGTCGAGAAGAGCTGGGAGGACTGTGTCGGCAGCCGCCCCGGAAGGTCTGTGTAGCCGATGATCTTGACGCCGTTGGGGCTGACGACGAGCTCGTCGGCGCGGGACAGCTCGCAGTTGCCGCCGTTGGCCGCGGCCATGTCGACGATGACGCTGCCGGGCTTCATCGTCGCGACCATCTCCGCGCTGATGAGCCGCGGGGCGGGGCGGCCCGGGATCAGCGCCGTGGTGATGATGATGTCGACGTCGCCGGCCTGGGCGGCGTAGAGCTCGCGGGCCTTGCGGTCGAAGTCCTCGGATGTCGCCTTCGCGTAGCCGTCGGCACTCGGCGCGTCCTGCTCGACGTCGATGCGCAGGAACTCGGCGCCCATCGACTCGACCTGCTCGCCGACCTCGGGTCGGGCATCGAAGGCCCGGACGATGGCACCGAGGCTGTTGGCCGTCCCGATGGCGGCGAGGCCTGCGACGCCCGCGCCGACGACGAGGACCTTGGCCGGGGGCACCTTGCCGGCTGCCGTGACCTGTCCGGTGAAGAGGCTGCCGAACTCGTGCGCCGCCTCGATGACGGCCCGGTAGCCGGCGATGTTGGCCATCGAGCTGAGCACGTCGAGCGCCTGGGCGCGGGAGATGCGGGGCACGGCGTCCATCGCCATGACGGTGATGGTCCGGGCCGCGAGCTTCTCGACGAGCTCGGGCTGGAGCGCCGGGCTGATGAGGCTCGCGAGGATCGCCCCGTCGCGCAGCCGGGCGATCTCGTCGTCGGTGGGGGCGTTGATCTTGAAGACGATGTCACTGCCCCAGACATCGTCAGCGGTGCCCACCCGGGCGCCGACCGCGGCATACGCCCCGTCCTCGAAGCTCGCGAGGTGACCGGCGCCGGACTCGACGACGACGTCGTAGCCGAGGCCCCGGATCTGCTCCACCGTCTTGGGGGTGGCGGCGACCCTGGTCTCCGCGGGCCTCGACTCCCTCGGTACACCGATCTGCATCCCAGCTCCTGACACGCGCTACGAGCGCGCCTCCACCCTGGAGGCCGCGCCGGGCACGCCACGCTCGAACCTACGTGCTGAGGTGCCAGGGCGCGAGATCGTGGCTCATGGGGCGGGCGTGTCGGTGCTCACATGCCGGCGAGCGCTGGGTGTCGGCAGGCGTCCGGAGCCGGACATGCTGGAGGCCCGCGAGACAGGGGACACATCGCGGGCCTTCAGCGGTTCTGGGGCGACTGGTTGAAGTCGCAACGATGCAAGAATAGCCCACGAAGGGTCCCGACATGGGATGTCCGGCCCAGAGTCGCCATTCCGATGCGTGGTGGCCGGGCCCTGCTTGCCCACATGTTGTGGTGAGAGCCGTTTTCCTCCAGTTGTTGCGGTGAGAGCCGCATCTCCGAGTTGGTCGCGTGGAGAATCGGCTCTGACCGCAACACGT
>JBBRZC010000148.1:0-9150 GCA_038237075.1 Actinomycetales bacterium | reverse complement strand
TGGTAGATGACCGCGTCCCGCCACCAGGCGGAGGCGTCGCGGGTCGAGAGGTCGTCGGGCGGGAACGCCACGCGGGCAGCGGGAAGGGACATCTGGCTCACCCCACTAGGGTGCCAAACTCCTGAAAGAGTCTGCAAATCCGGCAAGAGCCTGCCGTGACAGGGCGGGTGCGAGGATGACCGGGTGACGTTCTACGACGAGGTCGGCGGGCACCCGACCTTCGCCCGGCTGGTCCACGAGTTCTATGTCGGCGTCGCCACCGACCCGGCTCTACGCGCGCTCTACCCCGAGGAGGACCTCGAGCCCGCGCAGGCGCGGCTGCTCGGGTTCCTCGAGCAGTACTGGGGCGGGCCCACCACCTACTCGCAGGAGCGCGGCCACCCGAGGCTGCGGATGCGACATGTCTCGTATGCCGTGACGCCGGCCCAGCGCGACCGCTGGCTGACGCACATGCTCGCCGCCGTCGACGTCATCGCCCTCGACGAGACCCATGACCTCCTGCTGCGCGACTACCTGGTCCGGGCGGCGCACTCCATGGTGAACCGTCTCGAGGAGGAGCACCCTCCCGCCTGACATCCCCGCGCGCCGACGCTGCGCGGCGTTGGTGCGGTCAGGTGGGGGCGCCGCCTGGTGGAGGCAATGGGGCGAGGCTGACCCCGTGGGCGTCGAAGGCCGCCTTGATCCGCTCGCGCAGCTCGCGCTGGACGCCGACCTGCTCGTTGGCCACGCACCTGGCCGTGACCCGCAGGGTGACGAGGCCGCCGGACATCGCCTCGATGCCGGCCACGGCCGGCTCCTCGAGGAGCCGGCCGGACCACGGCTCGGTCTGGCCGAGGGTCCCGACGACATCGCGGAGGACCCCGGTCACCCGGGCCAGGTCCTCCTCGTAGCCCACCGGCACGTCGACCACGGCGGTGGACCAGCCCTGAGAGGTGTTGCCGACCCGCAGGATCTCGCCGTTGCGGACGTACCAGACCACCCCGTTGCCGTCCCGCAGGCGGGTGATCCGCAGGGTGACGTCCTCGACGGTGCCGACGAGCACGCCCGTGTCGATGACGTCGCCCACGCCGTACTGGTCCTCGAGGATCATGAACACGCCGGACAGGAAGTCCTTGACGAGGCTCTGCGCCCCGAACCCGATGGCCACGCCGCCGACCCCGGCGGAGGCGAGCAGCGGACCCAGGGGCAGGCCCAGCAGCGACATGATCGTCAGCACGGCGATCCCGAAGACGACGAACGTCACGATGCTGCGCAGCACCGCGCCCATGGTCGCGGTCCGCTGGCGGCGCCGCTGGTGGGCCAGTCCCGACGCGCTGGCGAGGATCTGCCCGGCGCGGCCCGGGATCTGGGCCAGCCGTGACTCGCTGCGCTCGGTCGCCGACTCGACCGCCCGGTTGATGATCCGGTGGGCGAGCCAGCGCACGACCACCGCACCGGCCAGGGTCGCGACGACGAGCAGGGGCGCACCGACGACGCCCTGCCAGAAGTCGTTCAACCCCATGGCAGCGAGCAGCTGCTGCACCTGGGGACCACCCAGCACCTGCGGCATGGCCAGTGCTGAACCTCCCAGCGCGGTGAGGTCAGCCACGCTTGGCGTCGCACTCCTGGGCCCGGACCGCGGTTCGCGCCGCGTCGAGCTTCTCCGCGACGAGGCGTCTCAGGGCCGGCGGCGCGTCCTCGTGGGCCGAGAGCCACGCCTGCGTCGTCGCGACGAGGTCGGGGCTCGCGAGGCCGAGGGGATAGAACGCGAGGGGGTACTCCTTGCCGATGATCCGCTCCCGGATCGCAGCGGACCGGGTGTCCCAGACGGTGAGGAGCATGTCGTGGAACCTCGCGACGTAGTCGGAGAGGATGCTCTGGTCGGCGGCCCGGTTGAAGCCGCTGGCCAGCGCCTCGATGACGGCGTTGGGCTGGCCGTCCTCCTCGACCGCCTGACGCCAGGCCTCGGCCTTGGCTGCCAGCGTCGGGCGCGCCGCCCGTGCCGCATAGGCCCGCTCGCGCCCCGAGCTCGTGTTGTCGCGCTCGAGCTCCGCGTTGATCTCCATGTCGATCTCCTCACCAGCAGCCGCGCCGGCTGCCGCGAGCGCGGTGAGGAGCAGCCAGCGCAGGTCCTGGTCGACCTCGAGACCCGGATAGGGCTGCGAGCCGTCGAAGGCGCCGCGCAGGCGGGCCACGTCAGCCTCGCCGTGCGCCGTGCGGGCGAACGCACCGACGAGCTGGAACTGCCGGTCGCTGCCCGGCTCGGCCTGCTCGGCATACTGGCGCAGCGCGTCGGCCACCTTCCGCAGGGTCTGCGCTCGGTGCGCGGGGGCGCAGAAGAGCGTCGCCGAGGTGAGCAGCTGCGACGGGATCTGCTTCGTCGTCTGGAGGATCGTGCGCAGGACCGTCGAGTGCTGCTCGACCTCGACGCAGGCGAGGAGCATGTCGATGAAGTCGCGCCCCGCGACCTCACCCTCGCGCACCATCTCCCAGAAGGCCCCGAGCACGAGCGAGCGCGGGAGGCTCTCGGTGAAGTGGGCGGCGTGGGCCAGCGCCGTGGCGTGCGAGCGCTCGTCGAAGCGCAGCTTGCAGTAGCTGAGGTCGTCGTCGTTGGGCAGCAGCAGGTCGGGCCGGGGGAGCCCGACGAGGTCGGGCAGGTCGGTCCGCGCCCCGGCGACGTCGACCTCGTGCCGGCCGACGCGCACCAGCGCCCCGCCGACGAGGTCGTAGCGGCCCACGGCGATGCGGTGCGGCCGCAGCGTCGGATAGGCCTCGTCCGCGCTCTGGAGAACCGTGGCCGACGTGATGACCCCGGCGTCGTCGGTCTCGACCTCGACGCGCAGGGTGTTGATGCCGGCGGTCTTGAGCCAGGCGTCCGCCCACGGACCGAGGTCACGGCCGGAGCTCGTCTCCAGCTCAGCGAGCAGGTCGGCGAACCGCGTGTTGCCCCAGGCGTGGACGCGGAAGTAGGAGCGCAGGCCCTCGGTGAACGGCTCCCGGCCGACATAGGCCACGAGCTGCTTGAGGATCGAGCCGCCCTTGGCGTAGGTGATCCCGTCGAAGTTGATGAGGACGTCGTCGAGGTCGTTGATCTCCGAGTAGACCGGGTGCGTCGACGGGAGCTGGTCCTGCTGGTAGGCCCACGTCTTCTCGTGGCTCTGGAACGTCGTCCACGCCTCGGTCCAGTCGGTGGCCTCGGCCTGGGCGACGGTGGAGGCCCACTCGGCGAACGACTCGTTGAGCCACAGGTCGTCCCACCACGTCATCGTCACGAGGTCGCCGAACCACATGTGGGCCAGCTCGTGCAGGATCGTCAGGGCTCGCCGCTCCTCGGTCGAGGTGGTCACCTTGCTGCTGAAGACGTACACCTCGGTGATGGTGACGCAGCCCGCGTTCTCCATGGCTCCGGCGTTGTACTCGGGCGTGAAGATCTGGTCGTACTTCGCGAAGGGGTAAGCCGAGTCGAACTCCCGCTCGAAGAAGTCGAACCCGCGCTTGGTGACGTCGAAGATGTTGTCCGCGTCGACCGACGCCATGAGCGACCGGCGGGCGAAGACACCCAGCTCGACGGTGCCGCCACGGGTGGCGACAGAGTCCCGCACGACGTCGTAGGGCCCGGCGACGATGGCCGTGACGTAGGAAGAGAGCCGGGGGGTCGGTCCGAAGGCCCATGTCGCCGCCGGTATGCCGGCCCGCTCGCCGACCGGGGTCGGTGCCGGGCTCGGGGAGTTCGAGATGACCTGCCAGTGGGCCGGGGCGGTCACGGTGAAGGTGAAGCGGGCCTTGAGATCGGGCTGCTCGAACACGGCATACACCCGGCGTGAGTCCGGGACCTCGAACTGGGAGTAGAGGTAGACCTCGCCGTCCACCGGGTCGACGAAGCGGTGCAGGCCCTCACCGGTGTTGGTATAGAGGCCGGTCGCCTCGACGACGAGCTCGTTGTCGGGCGCCAGGCCCGGCAGGGAGATCCGTGAGTCGGCCCAGTGTTCGGCGGGGTCGAGGCTCGTCCCGTTGAGGGTGATCGAGCGGACCGAGTCTCCGACGAAGTCGACGAACGTCGCGGCGCCCGGCGTCGTCGCCGTGAAGCGCACCGTGCTCGTCGTCGCGAACGTGGTCGGCCCCGCGGTGAGGTCCAGGACGACGTCGTAGGTGCTGACCGAGACGAGGCCGGCGCGGGCGGCCGCCTCTTCGCGGGTGAGGTTCTCGCCGGGCACGGAGTCACTCCTGCGTGATGGGGGGCGTGGGTGCCGTCCATGATGGCACGGGGCCCGAAGTGGTTAGGATCACGCCATGGCACCCCCGCGCGCGAAGTCCGCCTCGTCGTCACGCACGCCGTCTCGCTCCTCCCGCGCTGCAGCGCGGATGTGGTTCGACCCGCTCTGCCCTTGGGCGTGGATGACCTCGCGGTGGCTCATGGAGGTGGAGAAGGTGCGCGACGTCGACGTCGAGTGGTCGGTGATGAGCCTGGCCGTCCTCAACGAGAAGGCCGACCTGCCGCCGAAGTACCGGGAGCTCATGGACAAGGCGTGGGGTCCGGTCCGCGTCGTCATCGCCGCGGCGCAGGCTCACGGCGACTCGGTCGTCAAGCCGCTCTACGACGCGATGGGCACCCGCATCCACCTGGGCCAGATGCAGGACTTCGACGACGTCATCTCCGAGTCACTCGAGGAGTGCGGCCTGCCGGCGACACTGGCCAAGGCGGCGCATCAGAAGAAGTACGACGCGGCCCTGCGCCGCAGCCACAAGGAAGGCATCTCCCTGGTCGGCACCGATGTCGGGACCCCGGTCATCAGCGTCGCGGGCGTCGCGTTCTTCGGGCCCGTCGTCACCCCGGCCCCCAAGGGCGAGGCGGCCGGCCGGCTCTGGGACGGGACGCTGCTCGTGGCCGGGACGCCCGGGTTCTACGAGATCAAGCGGACCCGGACCCAGGGCCCGATCTACGACTGACCCGCCAGAACGACGGATCCGACAGAACGACGGAAGGGACATCCGGATGCGCGTCCACATCGGCGGCGACCACGCGGCATACGAGCTGCATCATGCCCTCGTCGAGCACTTGGAGGCTGCTGGCCACGACGTGACCGACCACGGTCCGCATCACTACGACGCCGACGACGACTACCCCGTGGCGGTGCTCCGCGCTGCCGAGGCGGTCGCCCACGAGCCAGGCTCGCGGGGCATCGTCCTGGGGGGGTCCGGCAACGGCGAGCAGATCGCCGCCAACAAGGTTCCCGGCATCAGAGCGGCGCTCGTCTGGGCTCCCGAGCTGGCCCAGCTCGCCCGGGAGCACAACGACGCCCAGGTCGTCTCGATCGGCGGGAGGTTCACGACGGCGGAGGCGGCCAAGGAGATCGTCGACGTCTTCCTCGCCACGGCCTTCTCCGAGGGCGAGCGGCACGCGCGCCGGCTCGCCATGGTGTCGGCCTACGAAGACGACCGGACACTGCCTCCCGAGGCGTGACACGGGTGGTGCCCACAGGGGTTCGACCATCAGCGTTTCGTCAAGACACATGTCCGGCGCCGGGTCGCAACCTAGGGTCTACAGCATGGTCACGAGCGCGCAGGGCATGGTGACACGCAGACGAGTGCCTGCGCGTCGCAGGCCGGTGCGCCGCCTGCCTGCCGTGTTCAGCGGAGGGGCGGCGCTGGCGTCGGCGTCGACGACGATGGCGCGCGGGGCGGCCCTCATCCTCCTCGGGCTGGTCCTCTTCGCGGTGATGAACCTCGTCGAGGGCATCGTCCCCTACTCCGCGTTCGCGCCGATCATCGTCCTCGCCGGCCTCTACCTGCCGCCGCGGTGGCTGGTCGTCGTGTCCGCGACCTACCTCGCGGAGCTGGCCATCACGAGCTCGATGCTGGGCTGGTCGTCGACGCAGGTCGTCGCGCTGGGTGCGATGCTGCTCGTCGTCTTCCTCATGGTCACCACCTCCCGCTCGCGAGCCCGGCTGGGCCTGCAGGGGCACCACGGGGAGACGATGTTCGTCGACCTGCGCGACCGGCTGCGCGCCTTCGGCGAGCTCCCGGACCTGCCCCCTCGATGGCACGCGGAGACCGCCGTGGAGTCGGCCTACGGGCAGTCCTTCTCCGGTGACTTCGTCGTCGCCACGCGCTCGCAGGGCGGACGGTGGCTAGAGGTCGCGCTCGTCGACGTCTCCGGGAAGGGCGTCCAGGCGGGCACCAGGGCCCTGCTGCTGTCCGGCGCCCTCGGCGGGCTCCTCGGCGAGGTCGAGCCCGACCGGTTCCTCGGCGCGGCGAACTCCTACCTCGTGCGCCAGGAGTGGGACGAGGGCTTCGCCACCGCGGTCCACGTGTCGATCGACCTCTCAAGTGGACACTTCAGCATCGGCAACGCCGGCCACCCGGCGGCCGTCCAGTTCGTCAGCGGCTCGGGCCGGTGGGCCATGCTCGGGGAGAGCGCCGGACCGCTGCTCGGGGTCATCCCCGACGCGGCCTTCGTCCGGGCCACCGGCCAGCTCCAGCGCGGCGACGCGCTGGTCCTCTACACCGACGGGGTCATCGAGTCGCGCCACCGCGACCTCAACGTCGGGGTCGACCGGATGCTCGGGGCCGCGGAGCGCCTCGTCCCCCGCGGGTTCGCGGGCGGCGCGGCGCGGCTGTGCGCCTCGGCCAAGGCGGGGGAGACCGACGACCGCGCCGTCGTCATGATCTGGCGGGCCTGACGAGCCTCCGCGCGTGACGGATCTCCTGCCGCCCGGATGCCGAGATCTTCGGCCCTCGGGGAATGTCCGCCGGGCCGCGCTTGGCTGCACAGGGCATGAGCCGCTTCCCCCGCATCGTGGACGACGTCACCGTCCGTCTCGTCGCCGCCGTCGTCCTGATCCTCACCACCCTCGCGCTCGCCTTCGGCGCGTGGTGGCTCTACCTGCCGCTCGCCCTCGACTTCATCATCCGGGCCGCCGTCGGGCCCCAGGTGAGCCCCGTCGCGCGGGCTGTCACCCGGTGGGTCCGGCCGCGGGTCAGCGCTGCCAAGCGGCCCACCGCCGGACCCCCGAAGCGGTTCGCCGCGACGGTCGGCGCCGTGATGAGCGTCGCCATCCTCGCGCTCTGGGCCACCGGCACGGCATACCCGCTGCTGCTCGGCCTCGGTGCCGCGATGGTGCTCTTCCCGGCGCTCGAGTCGATCTTCGGGATCTGCGTCGGGTGCCTGATGTTCGGCGGCCTGATCCGCCTCGGCCTCGTGCCCGCGGAGGTCTGCCTGGAGTGCGCGGACATCAGCCTGCGCCAGCGACGGATCCAGGCCTCACAGGCCTGACCCGCCGGTGACGCCGCAACGGCGACGGCCCCTCGAGGGAGCCGTCGCCGTCGTTGTGCCGACGTGTGAGGTCAGCGGATGTCGTCGTCCTGGCCGTCGAGGCCGTCGAGGGCGCCCTTCGCCTTGTCGACGCCGTCGTCGATCTGCGCACCGTGCTGTCCTCCGGTGCGCTCGTCCAGGATGTCGCCGCCCTTGTCCAGACCGTCGCCGACCTGCGAGCCGTGACCGTCGACGAGCGACTTGGCCTTGTTCTTGATGTCGTCGAACATGCCCATGCGTTGGGTCTCCTCTGGTTGGTTCCGGCAGGCGTGGGCCGACCGGCCCGCCCACTCTAGGCCGAAGCGACGAGGGCGCAGCGCCCACTACCATCGGCTGGCGTGAGCGAGCACCCGCCCGTCCGGACCTACAACGCCCGCCGCGGGCGGATGTCGGCGCTCACCCACGACCGGCTGGCCGCGCTGGCTCCGGGCCGCGCCCTGCCCCCCGGCCCGCTGGATCCGGTGGCGGCCTTCGGGCGGCGGGCGCCCCTGGTCCTCGAGGTGGGCTGCGGGAAGGGGCATGCCGCGGTCGCGTACGCCGCGTGCCAGCCAGAGCACGACCTGCTCGCCGTCGACGTGCACACGCCCGGGATCGCGCGGCTCCTCGCGGCCGGCGAGACGGCCGGCCTGGCGAACCTGCGGGTCGAGGTCGGTGACGCGGTCCGTCTGCTCGTCGAGCGGATCGGCCCGGGGCAGCTGAGTGCGGTCCACCTGTTCTTTCCCGACCCGTGGCCGAAGGCGAAGCACGCCAAGCGGCGCTTCGTCGCGCCACACACCCTTGACCTTCTCGCGTCCCGGCTCGACGCGAGCGGCCACGTCCTCGTCGCGACCGACCAACCGGCATACGCCGCGCATGTGCTCGGCCAGGTGCGCGAGCACGGCGAGTTCGTGGCGCGCGAGAGCGAGCGGCCGCCGTGGCGCCCCCGCGACGGGTTCGAGGCCAAGGCGCTGGCGGCCCGACTGGACAGCATCGAGCTGCGGCTGGACCGGCGCTGACCCCCGCCCGCCCGCGACCATGCCGTGCCCCGGCGGCTGGGGCACGGCATAGTCGTCACGATGGAACCGTCCCACCGCCCGGTATGCCGGGCGGCCCCGTTCCGGTCCGGTGCCTCCCACTGCGGTGGACCGGCCCATGAGTGAGCCGACTCGGGTGGTCCGCGACGCCACCGTGGCCGACGCGGCGGCCTGCGCCGCGATCTACGCGCCCTTCGTCACCGACACGTCGGTCAGCTTCGAGACCGAGCCGCCCACGGTCGCCGAGATGACGACGCGGATCGAGCGCGCCCTGAACACGCACGCGTGGGTCGTCGTCGAGGACGGCGGCCGCGTCGTCGGCTACGCCTACGGCGGTCCCTTCAAGGCGCGGGCCGCCTACCGCTGGTCGTGCGAGGTGAGCGTCTACCTCGAGGGCGGCCGGAGCGGCACCGGCGCCGGGCGGGCGCTCTATCAGGCCTTGTTCGCGCGGCTGGTGGAGCGCGGATACCGCACCGTCGTGGCCGGCACGACCCTGCCGAACGACACGAGCGTCGGCCTGCACCGGGCCCTCGGCTTCGAGCCGGTCGGCACCTACCGCCGGATCGGCTGGAAGCTCGGAGCCTGGCACGACGTCGCGTGGACCCAGAGAAGCATCGCCCCCGACGACGACGCCCCTCCGACCGAGCCGCGCTGATGGACGACGCGGCGGGGGCAGACCTCGACCTTCCGGAGTCAGCCAACAGCGAGCGGGCGACGAGAATCGAACTCGCGTAGCCAGTTTGGAAGACTGGGGCTCTACCATTGAGCTACGCCCGCGGGAGGGCCGGTGTGTCCGGCTCGTCCGGGGCGTTAGCCTAATGCCCGCACTCGTCGCAGCCCAATCCA
>JBBRZC010000147.1:0-9163 GCA_038237075.1 Actinomycetales bacterium | reverse complement strand
TGGGGCGAGAGCATCCACACCGTGGAGTCCGCCGGCTGGGTGCTCGACAAGTGGGCGGTGACGACCGACAGCGGGGGTGCCTCCAGCGCCTTCCCGGTCTTCCGCCGCAGCGACTCGTGGACGCCGCAGGATCGTCCGAGCCCGTGACCGCCCCGATCGGGCGCCGGGCGGCTCTTCCGCCGAGGGCGAACATGCGCCGAGCAGGCTCAAGGAGGGGAACAGCACGGCATACCGGGGCGTTGCTCAGGGCGCATGGCTCGGGCGAGACAACCACAGGGTGGATCGCATGGGGATGCTGACAGGTGTCACGGATACCATCGCGGTATCTCGACAGTAGGGAGCCTTTGCGATGTTCGAACGATTCACCGATCGGGCCCGACGGGTCGTGGTGCTTGCGCAGGAAGAGGCGCGCATGCTCAACCACAACTACATCGGCACCGAGCACATCCTGCTGGGGCTCATCCACGAGGGCGAAGGGCTTGCCGCGAAGGCGCTCGAGAACCTCGACATCTCCCTCGCAGCCGTCCGCGAGCAGGTGCAGGAGATCATCGGACAGGGTCAGCAGGCCCCGACCGGTCACATCCCCTTCACCCCGCGCGCCAAGAAGGTCCTCGAGTACTCCCTGCGTGAGGGGCTGCAGCTCGGGCACACCTACATCGGCACCGAGCACATCCTGCTCGGTCTGATCCGCGAAGGCGAGGGCGTCGCCGCGCAGGTCCTCGTCAAGCTCGGGGCCGACCTCAACAAGGTCCGCCAGCAGGTCATCCAGCTCCTCGCGGGCTACCAGGGTGGCCAGGGCGAGAAGGCCGGCGCCGGCGTCGGCCAGGGCCAGGGTCAGGCCGAGGGCACGCCCGCCGGCTCCCTCGTCCTCGACCAGTTCGGCCGCAACCTGACGCAGGCCGCCCGGGAGGGCAAGCTCGACCCGGTCATCGGGCGCGAGAAGGAGATCGAGCGCGTCATGCAGGTGCTGTCGCGCCGGACGAAGAACAACCCGGTCCTCATCGGAGAGCCCGGCGTCGGCAAGACCGCCGTCGTCGAGGGACTCGCCCAGGACATCGTGCGCGGCCAGGTCCCCGAGACGCTCAAGGACAAGCAGCTCTACACGCTGGACCTCGGCGCCCTCGTCGCGGGCAGCCGCTACCGCGGAGACTTCGAGGAGCGGCTCAAGAAGGTCCTCAAGGAGATTCGCACCCGCGGCGACATCATCATCTTCATCGACGAGATCCACACCCTCGTCGGTGCTGGTGCCGCCGAAGGGGCGATCGACGCCGCGAGCATCCTCAAGCCGATGCTCGCTCGTGGTGAGCTGCAGACCATCGGGGCGACGACCCTCGACGAGTACCGCAAGTACATCGAGAAGGACTCGGCCCTCGAGCGCCGGTTCCAGCCGATCCAGGTGGCGGAACCGACGCTCGCGCACACCATCGAGATCCTCAAGGGCCTGCGCGACCGCTACGAGGCGCACCACCGCGTCTCCATCACGGACGCCGCGCTCGTCAGCGCCGCGAACCTCGCGGACCGCTATGTCAACGACCGCTTCCTGCCCGACAAGGCGATCGACCTCATCGACGAGGCGGGCGCGCGGCTGCGCATCCGCCGGATGACGGCTCCGCCGGACCTGCGCGAGTTCGACGAGAAGATCGCGAACGTGCGCCGCCAGAAGGAAGCCGCCATCGACGGGCAGGACTTCGAGAAGGCCGCCCGACTGCGCGACGACGAGAAGCAGCTGGTCAACCAGCGCGCGGAGCGTGAGGTGCAGTGGAAGTCCGGTGACATGGACGTCGTTGCCGAGGTCGACGAGGAGCTCATCGCCGAGGTGCTCGCCGCCTCGACCGGCATCCCCGTCTTCAAGCTCACGGAGGAGGAGTCCAGCCGCCTGCTCAACATGGAGGGCGAGCTCCACAAGCGGATCGTCGGCATGGACGAAGCCATCAAGGCGCTGTCGCAGGCGATCCGGCGCACCCGGGCCGGCCTCAAGGACCCGCGTCGCCCCGGCGGTTCGTTCATCTTCGCCGGGCCCACGGGCGTCGGCAAGACCGAGCTGGCCAAGACCCTCGCTGAGTTCCTCTTCGGTGACGAGGACAGCCTCATCCAGCTCGACATGTCGGAGTACTCCGAGAAGCACACGGTCTCGCGACTCTTCGGCTCGCCTCCCGGCTACGTCGGATACGAGGAGGGCGGGCAGCTCACCGAGAAGGTCCGCCGCAAGCCGTTCTCCGTGGTTCTCTTCGACGAGGTCGAGAAGGCCCACGCCGACATCTTCAACACCCTGCTGCAGGTGCTCGAGGACGGCCGGCTCACCGACTCCCAGGGCCGGATGGTCGACTTCAAGAACACCGTCATCATCATGACGACCAACCTCGGGACGAGGGACATCACCAAGGGCAGCCTCGGCTTCTCCGCCGGCGCGGACTCGCGGTCCGAGTACGACCGGATGAAGAACAAGGTCCAGGACGAGCTGAAGCAGCATTTCCGCCCCGAGTTCCTCAACCGGGTGGACGACATCATCGTCTTCCCGCAGCTGAGCCAGAGCGAGATCGTCGCCATCGTCGACCTTGAGATCGCGAAGCTCGACTCGCGGCTCAAGGACAAGGACATGGGCCTCGAGCTGACGACGATGGCGAAGAACCTCCTCGCCAAGAAGGGCTACGACCCCGTGCTGGGCGCCCGGCCGCTGCGCCGCACGATCCAGCGCGAGATCGAGGACATGCTGTCCGAGAAGATCCTCTACGGCGAGCTCAAGTCCGGCGAGTTCGTCCTCATCGGGGCCACCGGCGAGGAGAAGGACGCCACCTTCACCTTCACCGGCTCCCGCAAGGAGGAGACGCTCCCCGAGATCCCGGACACCCCGCCGGTCGATACCGTCGGCTCCGGCCCTCAGGACGCCGCAGGAGCAGCCGAGCGGTGACGCACCACGGGTCGGCCCCGGGACCCTTCGGTCCGGGGCCGACCCGCATCTGCTGTGCGGCACCTCCAACCGGTCGCCCCCCAACCGGAGGCCCCCCAACCGGAGGCCCCAACCGGAGGCCCCAACCGGTCGCCCCCAACCGTGTCCCCGTGGACGGCGAGTTGGTCGTAGGCTGTACCAGGGGGCGCCGGGCCGAGCCACGGACCTGCGGTCGCCGGACGGGCGCAGGGGTCGGGTCGACGAGGTCGCGGAGCACCCGTCTGACGCCGGCTGGCCGTCAGGGAGCGACCGCAGGCCGCGGGAGTTCCCGGCGGTGTCGCAATGCCGACGCCGTGGCCGCGCAGGCCTGTCCCGGTCGGGATGGCTCGCCGTCGACGTCTCATGACCAGGAGGAGCATGTCGCCCACCGACCGTCGCCGGTCGTCGCGTCGCACGAGCACGCGCAGCGCCACGTCGTCGCATTCCGACGACCCGGCACCCATCATCCCCATCCTGGCGCGCCGCGTCCGCGAGGTCGAGGCCAAGTCCGTCGAGGGGAAGATCGGGCCGGCCAAGCGCACCAAGTTCCAGGTCATCGCCCTGCTCATGCGCGAAGAGCGGACGCGGATCAAGCTCGACACGACCCTGCCCACGTCGGCCCGCTCCGAGCTGCTCAAGCGCCTCGACGGCATCGCGACCATCCTGGCCCGCACGGCCGCGCACGACACCAGCCTCCTCACCCTCCTGGACGACAAGGCGACACCCGGGCCGGCCGCCCAGCGGATGCGGCGCGACTGGCTCCTGGAGTCGGGCGCCGAGCTCGCGCCGGAGGAGCTCGTCATCACCGCTGCGCCGGCGCGCACGCCCACGATCACCGCCGAGCTCGCCGCCAAGCAGGTCGTCCCGGCCTCGGTGCCGGCCCGGGTGATGGCGAACCCCTTCCTCGCTCCTGACCTCGACCGGGCCCGGGAGCAGAGCTATTCCCCCGGTCTGCTTGCCCGCTGGGACCTCATGGAGCCGCTCTACCGGGCCTTCGAGGAGGGCGCCGGCGGCACCGCGGCGACGATGGCCCTGCCCGAGGTCCCGCTGTTCGACCGCTTCTCCCCATCCGGGCTCCAGGTGATGCCGCACCAGGCACGCCTCCTGGAGAGCGTCAGGCAAGGTCACCGCACGTTCCTCCTCGCCGACGAGCCCGGTCTCGGCAAGACCGCGCAGGCGCTCATTGCGGCGTCCGTCGCGCACGCCTATCCCATGCTGGCCGTCGTCCCCAACGTCGTGAAGATCAACTGGGCCCGAGAGGTCAAGCGCTGGACCCCGCAGCGGCGCGTCACCGTCATCCACGGCGACGGCCGCGACGTCGACGCCTTCGCGGACGTGTTCGTCGTCAACTACGCCGTGCTCGACCGGCACCTCTCCTGGCTCTCGACGCTCGGCTTCCGCTCGATGGTCGTCGACGAGGCGCACTTCATCAAGAACCTCAGCTCGCAGCGCTCGCAGCACGTGCTGGCGCTGGCCGAGCGGATCCGGGAGAACACACCGGGTGGCAAACCCCTCCTCATGGCCCTCACCGGGACGCCGCTCATCAACGACGTCGAGGACTTCCACGCGATCTGGCAGTTCCTCGGCTGGGTCAGCGGCAACCAGCCGGGGCCACGGCTCCTGCGCACGCTCGAGGCCACCGGCCTCACGCCGGCGGACCGCGGGTTCTACGCCGGGGCGCGCGCAGCCGTGGTCGACATGGGGATCGTGCGCCGCCGCAAGGTCGACGTCGCCAAGGACCTGCCGGAGAAGCGGATCGCCGACCTGCCGGTCGAGCTCGACGACGACCTCGGCCGCTCGATCCGCCAGGCGGAGCGCGAGCTCGGCCGGCGGCTCGTCGCGACCTACCGTCACCTCCTCGCGCAGCGCCGCCCCGGTGACGAGCCGCAGCCGGACTCGGCGCTCGGCCCGGCGGGGCCCGCGGACGAGCCCGACGTCGAGCTCATGCGCCGGGTCGCACTCGCCGAGCTCGAGTCCTCGAAGGCGACCGGGGGCACCGAGAACGTCTTCACCATGGTCCGCAAGATCGGCCAGGCGAAGGCGCCGCTCGCCTCGGACTACACGGCCCAGCTGGCCCGCTCGGTGGGCAAGGTCGTCTTCTTCGCCAAGCACATCGACGTCATGGACACGGCCGAGCGGATCCTCGCCGAGGCGGGCCTGCGCACCGTCTCGGTCCGCGGCGACCAGACGACGGCGCAGCGCCAACAGTCCATCGACGCCTTCCAGAACGACCCCGAGGTCGCCGTGGCCATCTGCTCCCTCACGGCTGCCGGTGTCGGTCTGAACCTGCACGCCGCCTCCAACGTCGTGCTCGCCGAACTTTCGTGGACCGCGGCCGAGCAGGGGCAGGCGATCGACCGGGTGCACCGTATCGGGCAGGACGAGCCGGTGACCGCATGGCGGATCCTCGCCGCCCAGACCATCGACTCGAGGATCGCCGAGCTCATCGACTCGAAGCAGGGTCTTGCGGCCCGGGCCCTCGACGGCAGCGACGAGGACGTCAGCTCCACGGACTCGGTTCAGCTCGACGCGCTCATCCACCTGCTCCGTGAGGCCCTCGAGGGCCCGGCATACACGTGAGCGTCGTCGTGCGGCGGGCCCGCACCCCCGACGTGCGCGTCATCCGCGCGATCGTCGCGCCGATGGCCGAGACGGCGCGCATCGTCGCCAAGGACGCGGTGACCTACTACGAGTCGGTCCACGAGTTCCGGGTCGCCGAGGTCGACGGCGAGGTCGTCGGGTGCGGCGCGCTGCACGTCATGTGGGAGGACCTCGCCGAGGTGCGCACCCTGGCCGTGCTCCCCTCGAAGGCGGGCCACGGCGTGGGGTCGGCCCTGCTCGCGGGCCTGCTCGCCGACGCCCGTGACATCGGGGTGGGCCGGGTCTTCTGCCTCACCTTCGAGACCGCGTTCTTCGGCCACCACGGCTTCGTGCCGATCGACGGCAAGGCGGTTGTGCCGGAGGTCTACGCCGAGCTGCTGCGCTCCTACGACGAGGGCGTCGCCGAGTTCCTCGACCTCGAGCGGGTCAAGCCCAACACCCTCGGCAACACCCGGATGCTCCTGACCTTGTGACCTCGGGGGCTGGCAGAGAGCCACGCCAGCCCCACTGGCCGCTCCAGCATCATCGCTCCTTCGATGAGCGCCGGGTCCATGGGATCCCATGGACCCGGCGCTCGCCAGCGACATGTGCGGCTGCCCCCGCGGCCGGGCGCGGGCGCTCAGCGGCTGGCGGAGTAGATCCGGCGGACCACGTCCTCGATATCGGGCTCCTCGATGGCGAGGTCACGCACCTGCGCCCGGGCGCTGACCTCGGCGAGCACCCGGGCCGCGGTGGTCGCCTCCGCGTCGAAGGCGAGCCGCTGGCGCAGGCCGCCGCCCTCGACACCCAGCAGGGTCGTCTGCAGTATGCCGTGCAGCGGCTCCGTGGGCGCGGCGAGGTCCACGACGAGGACCCGCCGGGCCCCCACCGTGGCCCCGAGCGCGGGTAGCGTGCCGTCGAACGCGAGCCGGCCGTGGTCCACGACGAGCACCCGGTCGCAGAGCCTCTCGATGTCGCCCATGTCATGGGTCGTGAGAAGCAGGGTCGTCCCGCGCTCGGCGCGCTCCCGGCGCAGGAACTCGCGCAGCCGCTGCTTGCTGAGCACGTCGAGACCGATGGTCGGCTCGTCGAGCACGAGGAGGTCGGGAGAGTGCATGAGCGCCGCCGCGATCTCGGCGCGCATCCGCTGGCCCAGCGAGAGCTGGCGGACCGGCGTGGCGAGGGTGTCCGCCATCTCCAGCTGCTCGACCAGGGTGCCGGCGCGCGCCCGCACCTGGGCGTCCGGCAGCCCGTGGATCGCGCCGAGGATGGTGAAGGACTCGTGCAGGGGCAGGTCCCACCAGAGCTGGGAGCGCTGGCCGAAGACCACCCCGACCCGACGCGCGACGTCGCGGCGCTGCCGCATCGGGTCGAACCCGCAGGTCCGGACGGTGCCCGAGGTCGGGCGCAGGATGCCGGTGAGCATCTTGATCGTCGTGGACTTGCCGGCCCCGTTGGCCCCGATGTAGCCCACGGCCTCACCCCGCGCGACCGCGAACGTCATCCGGTCGACGGCGACGAGGTCCTCCCGAGCCCGACGAGCCCTGCCGCGGCGACGGAAGACCCGGGTCAGGTCGCGGATCTCCACGATGGGGTCGCCGGCCCCGCCACCGGTGCCACCGGCTGGCCCGCTCATCCGCCGGCTCCCTGGTAGTGCCTGGTGCCCACGCGCCAGAGGCCGAGCGCGACCGCCCACGCCACGGCGCCGACGGCCGGGGCGAGCCAGCCGAGCCAGCCCGGCAGCAGGTCGCCCCCGGGCAGCTCGAGGACCACCACGGCCGGCAGGTAGGCGACGAACGCCGCCGGGACGACGAAGGTGAAGAACACCTTGAGCGGGTTGGGGAAGACCTGGGTCGACTGTTGTGCGGCATACACGCCGCCGTAGGTGAAGGCGTTCGTCGCCTCCGAGCCCTCGACGAGGAAGAACTGCACGGCCGCCGCCGTCACGAAGAGGGCGGAGCAGATCGCGGCGCCCGAGACGACCGCGAGCACAAGCATCGCCACCACGGCCGCGGACCAGTCGATGGCGTTGACGGTCAGGGCCACGACGAGCACGACGAGCGCGACGCCGAGCCGCCCGAACCGGCGCAGCGAGACCTCGCTCGTGACGAGCTGCGCGAGCAGCGGGAGCGGGCGCAGGTAGAAGACGTCGACGGTGCCGGCCCGGATGTAGGTGGGGAGGCCGTCCACGTGGCCGACGGCCATGTCGGCCAGCGAGAACCCGATGTTGGAGAGGGCGAACACGAGCAGCGCCTGCCCGAACGTCAGGCCGCCGAGCCGCGGCACGTTGTGGAAGACGACGTAGACCTCGCCGAGCTCGGTGAGCCCGACCATGACGGTGCCGAGCACGTCGGTGACGAAGGAGACCCGGTAGGTGGTCTGGGCACGGATCCGCGCAGCGAGGATGACCCGGTATGCCGTCCACGGCCCGGCGCCCGTCGGCGCCGCGCGGGGGGTGGCGGGTGCCGCCGGTGCGGTCTCAGCCACCCTGCACCTCCAGCTTTGCCCGCCCGCGCCGGGTCAGGAGCTGCCCGAGCGCCAGCACGGCGACGGCCCACAGTATCTGCACGAGCAGGGTCGGGGCGGCGTCCGCCAGCGCGGCCCGTCCGCTGAGGAGGTCGATGGGGGACTGGAGCATCGACGGGAACGGGGTGCACCGGGCCACGATCTGCAGCCAGTCCGGGAACCAGTGCACGGGGAGGTAGAGGCCGCAGAGGAACCCGCTGACGACGAGGTACACGAGCTGCGGGCCACGGTTGGCGACGATCCAGAACGAGGTGAGGTTCACGGCGTACCGGCAGCCGAACGAGATGGTGACGGCGAGGGCGGTGCTGAGCAGCCCGAGCGGCCACAGCCATGGGCTCTGCGGCAGGGCGATCCCGAAGGTGACCGCGCCGATGAGCAGGCTCGGCACCCCGCGGGCCAGGAACTGCAGCGTCGCGCGCCCCAGGTCCGGGGCGAGGTAGGCCAGCTGGGGGTCGACGGGCCGGGCGAAGTCGACGGCGATATCGCCTGAGCGGACCCGGTCGGAGACCTCGGTCCAGCCGAAGAGGTTGATCGAGGCGAGGAGCCCCTGCGACCACCAGACGAACGAGCTCGCCTGGCTCGGGGTGTAGCCGCCGATGCTCGCCCCGGCGACACTGATCGCGGCGAGCATGACCGAGGCCCGGATCAGCCCGAAGACGCTGTTCGTCGCCAGCCCGGCGAGGGTGGCCAGCCGGTAGGTGGAGTAGCGGCGGAAGCCGGCGCGGGCCAGGACCCACATGGCAACGGCTGTCTGGCGCACAGTCGCCGCAACTTACTCCGTCAGGGGCGAGCCCACAACACGGCCAGCGTCATGACACTTTCACGGTTCTCACAGGTTTAGGGTCTGGAGTCATGAGCGACCCGGATCTCGTCGTCGTCATGGGTGTATCGGGCTCGGGAAAGACCACCGTGGCCAAGGGCATCGCCGTGAGCATGCACTGGCTGTTCGCCGAGGGCGACGCCTTCCACCCCGAGGCCAACGTCGAGAAGATGCACAGCGGCATACCGCTCACCGACGAGGACCGGTGGCCCTGGCTGAGGCTCATCGGCGACTGGGTCTCCGAGCAGGAGGTGGCGGGGCGCTCGGCCGTCGTCACCTGCTCCGCGCTGCGGCGGGTCTACCGCGACCTG
>JBBRZC010000146.1:0-9194 GCA_038237075.1 Actinomycetales bacterium | reverse complement strand
CTGCTGTGCCACCCGCGCCCGCGGGGGGGGTGGTGGTGTTGTTGGTGCTGCCGCAGGCGGACAGCGCCAGGGCGCCGGTCAGGACGATGGCGCCGAGAGCGCTGGTACGGATGAGTCGCACGGGGTTTTCCCTCTCGAGAGGTTCAAGTGGCTGGTGGGCGCGGACCGTCCCATGCGGTCCGACCCCCGCGAGCGAAGATAGGCGGCTCGGGTGACGAGTTGTCCCTGCCGGGTTAACGGCGGGTGAACGCAGGGCGTCGGTCTGGGGGCGTCCGCCTTGCCCGCGGAGGACATCGCCCTCGACACGGCATACCGCACAGGTATGCCGTGTGGTCTCGCGGCGTCGCGGGTCACCCGCGGTGCCGTTCCACCGCGACGATGTGGGCCGCGTCGCCCACGCCCGCGAGGTGGCACACGACGGCCTCGCCCTTGGACATCGGCTCGTCGGCGACCTGGCTCAGCACCGCGTCCGCGGCCGGACCGTCGTCGGCGGTGAGGTCGACGTGCTGCCGCAGCGTCTCGAAGAGCGTGGGAAGGACAGGTCCGTGGGTGCACAGGGCTGCGGAGGCGCCGCGCTCGAGGAGCCGACGGAGGTGGCGCACACTGCGGTCCGGGTCGGCCGTGAAACCCTCCTCGGAGAGTCCCTCCTTGAGGCGCAGCGGGAGCCCGCGAGCCGCGGCATACGGACGCATCGTGCCCACGCAGCGGCAGGAGGGCGAGGAGACGAGCCGCACGACGCCGAAGGCGGCGAGGAGGGGGACGAGGGCCGCCGCCTGGGCGAGCCCGCGCGCGTCGAGGGGGCGCAGCGGGTCCTCGTCGGGCCATGAGCTGCGCGAGCGGGCCTTGCCGTGCCGGATCACCGTGAGGGACCACGTCGTCAGGGCGCCGGCTGCGTCGGCACGCACCAGCGCCCGCAGCTGGTCGCGGTCGCGGGCGTAGTCGAGCGTGTCGTGTGCCGTGGCGACGTCGAGCCAGGTGACCTCGTCGATCTCGTTCTCGAGCTCGCCGGTGCCTCCTGTCACCTCGGCGGCCCAGTACCGCACCTCCTTGGTCGCCGGCTCGCCGCTTCGGTCCAGGACGGTGTAAGAGGTCGGCGGCAGGGGGATGCCGAGCCGGACCTCGAGACCCGTCTCCTCCTCGGTCTCGCGCACGGCGGCCACCGGCCAGTCCTCACCCGGGTCCAGCTTGCCCTTGGCCCAGGACCAGTCGTCATATCTCGGACGGTGCACCATGGCGACCTCGAGCGCGCCACGCCGACGACGCCACGGGACGGTCCCCGCCGCGGGGATGGCGGTCATCGGGCGAACCTAGCGACGCCGGGCCTTGCGGCGCCGCTTGAGGTGCATGTCGATGAGGGCGGTCTGCACGTCGATGAGGGGCTCACCGTCGGAGGTGCGATGGTGGCGCGTCCACCGGCCGTCACCACTGAGCTCCCAGCGCGAGTAGTGGTCCGAGGAGCCGCGCACGAGCAGGCCGCGCAGGTCCGCGATGTGGTTGGGGTCGGTCACCCGCACCAGCGCCTCGACCCGGCGGTCGAGGTTGCGGTGCATCATGTCGGCGCTGCCGAGGTAGACCTGCGGCTCGCCGCCGCCGTCGAACCAGAAGACCCTCGAGTGCTCGAGGAAGCGGCCCAGGGTGGAGCGCACGGTGATCGTCTCGCTCAGTCCCGGGACGCCGGGTCGCAGCGTACAGATCCCCCGGGCCCAGATGTCGACCCGGACGCCCGCCTGCGACGCCCGGTAGAGCGCGTCGATGATCTGCTCGTCGACGATGGAGTTGAGCTTGAAGACGATCCGCCCGCGCCCGCTGGCGAGATGCCGGTCGGTCTCGGCCTCGATCTGCTCGACGAGGCCGGACCGCACGGTCCGTGGCGCGACGAGCAGCCGCTTGAAGCGGCTGCGTGGTGCGATGCCCGAGAGCTGGTTGAAGAGCCGGGTCATGTCCTCGCCGACCTGCGGGTCGCAGGTGAGGATCCCGAGGTCCTCGTAGAGGCGCGCCGTCTTGGGGTTGTAGTTGCCGGTCCCGATGTGGCAGTAGCGGACCAGGCCCTCCGCCTCCTGGCGCACGACGAGGCATAGCTTGGCGTGCGTCTTGAGGCCGACGATGCCGTAGACGACGTGGACCCCGGCCTCCTCGAGCTTGCGCGCCCAGTTGATGTTGTTGGACTCGTCGAAGCGGGCCTTGATCTCGACGACGGCCAGGACCTGCTTGCCCGCCTCGGCCGCGTCGATGAGCGCGTCGATGATCGGCGAGTCACCGGAGGTGCGGTAGAGGGCCTGCTTGATCGCCAGGACCCGCGGGTCGACCGCCGCCTGCTCGATGAACGCCTGGACCGACGTCGAGAAGGAGTCGTAGGGGTGGTGCAGGAGGATGTCCTTGGCCCGGACGGAGGCGAAGATGTCGCCGGCCTTGGAGCTCTCGTTGGGGGAGAGGTCGGACTGGGTCAGGGGGACGAACGCGTCATACTTGAGGTCCGAGCGCTCGAGGTCGCCGACGAGGAAAAGCCCCCGCAGGTCGAGTGGCGTCGGCAGCCGGTAGACCTCGCTGCTGCGGATCTGGAGCTCGCGGGTCAGCAGGTCGAGGACGTGGTCGTCGATGTCCTCCTCGACCTCGAGCCGCACCGGCGGTCCGAACCGGCGCCGGGTCAGCTCCTTCTCGAGGGCGGTGAGGAGGTTCTCGACGTCGTCCTCCTCCACCTCGAGGTCCTCGTTGCGGGTCACCCGGAAGGTCGTGTGCTCGTGGACCTCCATCCCGGTGAAGAGCTGGTCGAGGTGCGCGGCGATGACGTCCTCGAGCGGGACGAAGCGCACGGCATACCCGCCGTCGTGGTGGTTCTCGCCTCCCACCTGGAGCAGCCGCGGCAGCGACGGCGGCACCTTGACCCGGGCGAAGTGCTCGTTGCCCGTCTTGGGGTTGACCAGCGTCACCGCAAGGTTGAGCGACAGGCCGGAGATGTAGGGGAAGGGGTGCGCCGGGTCGACGGAGAGCGGGGTGAGCACCGGGAAGATCTGCTCGGTGAAGAGCAGGTGCAGCGGCTGGCGCTCCGCCTCGCTGAGGTCGCCCCAGTGGGCGATCGTGATGCCCTCGGCCTCGAGGGCCGGCCGCACGTGGTCGAGGAAGAGGGCGGCCTGCATGCCCATGAGCTGCTGGGCCACCTCGCTGATCTTCTCGAGGACCTCCCGCGGCTCGAGACCCGACGCCGAGCGGACCGCGAGCCCCGTCGCGATGCGGCGCTTGAGCCCGGCCACCCGGACCATGAAGAACTCGTCGAGGTTGTTGGAGAAGATCGCGAGGAACTTGACCCGCTCGAGCAGCGGCACGTCCTCGTCCATCGCCAGCTGCAGGACCCGCTCATTGAACTGGAGCCACGAGATCTCGCGCTCGAGGAAGCGGTCGGCCGGGAGGTCGTCGGCGCTCTCGACCCGCACGAACCGCCCGTTGGCCGCCCGCGGCTGGTAGCCCCGCGCCGAGGGGATCGCGCTGGTGACCGACCGGACCGCGCTCGGGGAGTCGGGGGCGACCTCCGGGGTCGTGGTGTCGGAGGTCAGCTCGGTCACGTCGGCGCTCATGGGGCTCATCGTTCCACTGCACGGTGAACCGTGCGCGAATACATCCGGTCCAGTCCGCGGGTCGTGAACCCCAGAGAGCGGTAGACGCGCAGCGCCGCGGGGTTGTCGCCGTCGACGTAGAGGACGACGTCACTCACGCCGTGGCGGCGCAGGTGGTGCAGACCGAGGAGGGTCACCGGCCGCCCGAGGCCCTGCCCCTGGTATGCCGGGTCGACGCCGACGACGTAGACCTCACCGGTTCGTCCCCCGACCGGGTCGACCTTCGTCCAGTGGAAGGCCGCTACCCTGTCCTCCTCGCCGGCGGCGACCACCAGCAGCAGTCCGCGGCGGTCGAACCAGGGCTGCGCCATCCGCGTGTCGAGGTCGGCCCGGGTCAGCCGGCCCTGCTCGGCATGGTCACGGAAGGCGGCGGCGTTGACCCGCAGCCACTCCTGTTCGTCGCGGCCGGGCTCGAAGTGGCGCACCACGAGCTCCGGCGGGAGCACCGGCTCGGGGAGCGGGTCGGCGTCGTCCAGCGGCCGCCACAACAGGTAGAGCTCGCGGGAGACCTCCAGCCCGCTGGCCGTCGCGAAGGCCGCAGCGCCGGCGAGGTCGCCGTGCGACCAGATCCGCACCCCATCCGCGAGCGCGGCGAGCAGAGCCGTGCCCACCCCCTGACGTCGGTGCGAGGGCGCGACGACGAGCTCGGCGGCGTCGCCGGCGACCTGGGCGTAGCCGGCAACCTCGGCGACGTCTGCGGACCCCGCGATGAGGTGTGAGGACCCCGACCCGGGGCGCAGGCCGAGGAGGAACTGCTCCGACAGCGGACGTACGCCGTCGGCCGTCGTCGCGGCAGCAAGCAGCCGGGTCACCGCCTCGCGCTGCGCGTCGGTGAGGTCGGAGACGGTCTCTACGCGCTGGACGGTCATGGGGCGATTCCACCACGCGCGTCCACCAGCAGCCGAGGGACGGAGCCGGCGGCTGTGTGCCGTTGACACCGCGGCCACGTGCCGGACCCCACCTCAGGTCGTTCCGGGGATAGCCTGCGAGATCTCGTCTCAAACGCGCGTGTCTCGACCGTCCTGTCTTGGTTGCCAGTGTCTCGACCGTCAGCAAGGAGCACCATGTCTTCAACATCATCACGGCGCCCGTCCGGATCCCGGCGCCTCGTCGGCGCCGTCGCAGTGGGGGCCTGCGCCCTCGCCGGGGTCACCGCCACCGGTGGCACGTCCGAGGCCCACGGCCGCGGGTCGACGACGGACATCCAGATCCTGTCGTTCAACGACTTCCACGGAAACCTGGAGCCGCCGGTCGGGTCGTCGGCGCGGGTCGTCATCGACCACCGGCTCGACGCGTCCACCCCGCCCAAGGCCGTTGACGTCACCCAGGACGCCGGCGGGGTCGAGTACCTCGCGACGCACCTCGCGCAGGCCCGGCAAGGCCACAGGAACAGCCTGACCGTCGCGGCCGGCGACCTCATCGGCGCGTCGCCCCTGCTGTCGGCGGCCTTCCACGACGAGCCGACCATCGAGTCGCTCAACGCGCTCGGGCTCGACGTGTCGGCCGTGGGCAACCACGAGTTCGACGAGGGCTACAAGGAGCTCCAGCGGATGCAGTTCGGCGGCTGCATCGACGACGGGGCGGGCGCGAACAACCAGAACTCCTGCGCCGACCACACCTTCACCGGCGCGAGGTTCGACTACCTCGCGGCCAACGTCAAGTACGCGACGACGCCGACGGCACCAGCCGGCCCGGCCGGCAAGAAGGGCGGCGACGACCGCCACGGAGACGACCACCGCGGAGACGACCACCGGAAGGCGCCCAGGAAGGGCGACACCATCCTCCCGGCATACTCCATCAAGGAGGTGGGCGGCGCCCGGATCGGCTTCATCGGCATGACCCTCAAGGACACCCCGAGCATCGTCACCGCGGCCGGGGTGGCTGGCCTCCAGTTCACCGACGAGGTCCAGACCGCCAACGCGCTGGTCCCGGTGCTGCGCAAGAAGGGCGTCAACGCCATCGTCGTCCTCATCCACCAGGGCGGCAGCCCCAACCAGCAGGTCTGGTTCGACGCGAACAACAGGCCCTACACGGTCAACCCGACCTACGACTACACCTGCGCCAAGGGCGGCTCGCTCGACCCGACGTCGCCGATCATCCCCATCGCCAAGGGCCTCGACCCGGCCATCGACATGGTCGTCTCCGGGCACACCCACCAGCCCTATGTCTGCGACATCCCCGACCCGGCGGGCCAGCCGCGGCTGGTGACCTCGGCCTCCTCGTTCGGCCGGCTCTTCACCGAGACCAACCTCACCTACGACCGCCGGACCAAGGACATCGTCCGGGCCTCCGTCGCCGGCTCCAACATGGTGGTCAGCCGCGACGTGGCGAAGGACCCCGTGCAGACCACGCTCATCGCCCGGTACAAGACCCTCGTGACGCCGATCGCCAGCAAGGTCCTCGGCCACATCACCGCCGACGTGGGCCGCACGGGCGCCGCGCTCAACTCAGCCGGTGAGTCGTCGCTCGGCGACCTCATCGCCGACGCGCAGCTCGCCGACCCGAGCACGGTCACCGGCGGGCAGACCCCGGTTATCGCCTTCATGAACCCCGGTGGCATCCGGGCCGACCTCACCTTCTCGAGCTCGACCTTCGGTGAGGCGCCGGGTGACGTCACCTTCGACGAGGCGTTCACCGTGCAGCCCTTCAACAACTACCTGGTGTCGATGACCCTGACCGGCGCAGACATCTACGCGCTCCTCACGCAGCAGGTGACCGGGGCGAACTCGGGCACCGGCCAGAGGACGCTCCAGGTGTCGAAGGGCTTCGCCTACACGATGACGCCCACCGGCCCCGTCGACGGCAGCGTCACCATGGGCGGGGTCCCGGTCGTCAAGACGGCGAGCTACCGCGTCGTGACGAACAACTTCCTCGCTGACGGCGGCGACAACTTCAAGGCCTTCACGAACGGCACGGGCCGGTTCTTCGGAGGCCTCGACATCGACGCCTTCGCCCGGTACCTCTCGACGGTGTCGCCCTACACGCCGGCCGCGCCGACCCGCATCGGCGGCACGGTGCGCTAGCCCGAGGCACGACAGGCGGGGTATGCCGGGTGGTCACCGCCCGGCATACCCCTCCTTGTCGCTGGGGTCGGGAAGAACGCGGTCAGGCGTCGGCGAGGGTCTCGAGCAGGCGCGGGCGCTCCGCGACGAAGCGGTAGCCGACGTTGCGGATCGTGCCGATGAGCGACTCGTGGTCGCTGCCGAGCTTGGCCCGCAGGCGGCGCACGTGCACGTCGACGGTGCGGGTGCCCCCGAAGTAGTCGTAGCCCCAGACCTCCTGGAGGAGCTGGGCCCGGCTGAACACCCGACCGGGGTGCTGCGCGAGGAACTTGAGCAGCTCGAACTCCTTGTAGGTGAGGTCGAGGAGCCGCCCGCGGACCCGCGCGGAGTAGGTGGCCTCGTCAATGGTGACGTCACCGGCGCGGATCGGCCCGGGCTCCTCGAGCTCGACCGAGTCCGACCGGGTCAGGGCCAGCCGCAGCCGCGCGTCGACCTCGGCGGGCCCGGCGGTGTCGAGGAGCACGTCGTCGACCCCCCACTCGCTGGTCAGCCCGGCGAGGCCGCCCTCCGTGAGCACCGCCATGAGCGGGCTCGACAGCCCGGTCGCCCGCAGCACCCGGCACAGCGACTTCGCCTGGGCCAGGTCGCTGCGCGCGTCGACGATGACCACGTCACCGGCCGGCGCGTCCACGAGGGCGGTCGGCTCGGCGGGCAGGATCCGCACGAGGTGGCTGAGGAGCCCCAGCGCTGGCAGCACCTCGGCGCTGGGGGCCAGCGCGTTGGTGAGGAGCAGCAGGTGGACCATTTCACGAGGATAATCGAGGCGTTCCGCGGCAGAGCCCGGTCGTCTGCAGCGTGAGACTTGTCGCAGCGGCGACGGGCTCACTGCACGCCCGGCTCGTCCGAGCCCCCAGCACCCCTTCCCCGGCCAGAACGGACCCTCGTGCCGACCACACCCGCCACGCCCGCCACGCCCGCCCTCGTCACCGTGCGCTACTGGGCCGGTGCCCGCGCCGCCGCGGGCGTGGCGAGCGACGAGGTGCCTGGCGGGTCAGTTGGTGAGGTGACGGACGCCGTCGCGATCCTGCGGCCGGCCCTGCGGCCCGTGCTCGCCGTGGCGACGTTCCTCGTCGACGGCGCTGCGGCGAGGCGGACGGACCGGATGCCTGACGGCGCGACCCTGGAGGTGCTTCCCCCCTTTGCCGGAGGCTGATGCGAGGATGCCTGACGTGCCACCCGCCGCCGCTGACGCCATGCCCTCGCGTCCGCCGTCGTCGACCCCGCCGACCGACCCACCGACCGACCCACCGACCGACCCACCGACCGGCCCGCATGGCGAGCCGGCCGGGTCGGCACCAGCGCTGACGGCTCAGGCACAGGCCGCTGCGACACACCCCCTCACGGTCGCGACGACGGTCGGACTCGCCCTGCTCGTGGCCCTTTCGGGAGTCTCGGGGGCGGCCCTGACCACGGTGGCCCTGGGCTTCTCCGGTGTGGTCCTGGCGTGGGGGTGGCCCGTGCTCGTGGACGCACCGAGCCCCCGCAGCGCCGCTGTCGTCATCGGGGCAGGGAGCATCGCCATCGCGGCCTCGGTGGGGCTGACCCGGGCCGACCCCCATCTGCGGTGGGTTCCCGTGGCCGTTGCCGTGAGCATGATGGTGGCCTTCCTCAACCAGCTCGGCCGCGGGGGCGGGCGGCCGCGGCTGGCCTACGGCGTCGCGGTCTCGATCTCGGCCCTCGCGCTCACTGCTTCCGGGGCACCGCTCGCCGCGCTCGCAGCCTCAGCGGAGGGGGGCCGCTGGGTCGTCGTCGCCATGGTGGCCCTGGGCGCCGCGGCCCTCGTCGAGCTCGCGGGGAGCCTCTCTCGCCGGCCGGCCGGCGGCTGGCTCGCCGCTCCGGTCGTCGTGCTCGCCGTCCTCGCTGCCGTCTGCGCCGCCCTTCTGCTGCAAGGCATCCCGCTTCTCGCCGCAGCCCTGGTCGGCTTCGGCGTGGCAGCGGTGTCCCATGCGTTGCGCCGGGTGCTCTCAGTGCTCCCCGGGGCCGCAGCCCTCCAGGGCCAGATGGCGGAAGGCGCCGCGTCGCTGCTCGTGGTCGGGGTGGTCGTCTATCTCCTCGCCCGCCTTTACGCCGGGTAGCCGCCGGAACCGACTGCTCGTGCCGAGTGCAGCCCATCGACGTTTGAGTCCTCGAACTGGCCCAGCCGTAGCCCTTTTTCACTGATCTTGGCTCTCCCTGCGACTCCGCGACGCGTGCTCGATGGTGACCCGGTTCAGGCGGCGAGCAGGTTCGTGAAGTGGCGTTCGAGGAGGCTGATGGTTTCGCTGTCCGGTTCGGGTGGCAGTCCGGGGATCAGTGGGGGTGCGGTGGAGTGGTAGGTGTGGTCGGTGGGGGTGGTGGTGACGACGGTATGCCGCCCGCCGGCTCTGACGTCGGCCTCGGTCCGGGTGATGGTTCGGGCGGACCAGCCGGGGTTCTGTTTGGTGTGGTTGCAGCGCACGCAGAGGCCTTGGCCGTTCTCGGTGTTGAACGTCAGTCTGGCTGAGGATGTCCGCCTCGGCGTGGGTGGGTCCGCCGCGGGCGTGGT
>JBBRZC010000145.1:0-9242 GCA_038237075.1 Actinomycetales bacterium | reverse complement strand
GTCGGTGTGCCCCACGGCGCGGTCGACCACCTCGTCCCCCTGTGGTGGGACCCGGCCGCCGGCGAGAAGGCCCCCCGGGGGGCTGGTGCCGCGAGGGTCCGCTCCCTCGTGCGCTTCGTCGCCTCCTACCTCCTCATCGCGACCCTCGCCCTCGCCGCGTTCCGGCTGGCGCCGACCCCGACTCTCGTCGCCTTCCTCGTCCTGTCGGCTGCGCACTTCGGCCGGGGCGAGGTCGTGACGTCGGCGGAGCGCGCGGGACGGCCGACGCCGCACACCGGGCAGGAGTGGCCGGTCACGACCGCCGTCGGCTCCGCCGTCGTCGGGCTGCTGCTCTGGGCCCACCCCACGCTGGTCGAGCCGTACCTGCGACCACTGTCCCCGGCGCTCGCCGACGCCCTCGGACCCACCCGGGCCGTCGGCCTGCTCGCCGTGGCTGCCGCCGTGGTGCACGGTCTGCTCGTGCTGGCTCGCGCCCGACGGCTTCTCGAGGGCTTCGAGCTGGTCCTCCTCGTCGCCACCTTCGCGGTGGCCCCTCCCCTGGCCGCCTTCGGCGTCTACTTCGGCGCGTGGCACGCGGTGCGCCACACCGGGCGTCTCCTCGACCTGGCTCGCCGTGACGAGCAATGCCACGGCACGCACGACCGGGGCTTCGGGGGCGCGGTCACCCGGGTCGCCCGGGCGTCCTTCTGGCCAACCGCGGTCGTCCTGTGCGCGATGGGCGCGCTCTGGGCCAGTCGGGCTCAGCTCGGGCTCCAGTCCGAAGTCGTCGTGCTGCTGGCCCTGACCTTCCCGCACGTCGCCGTCGTGTGGGCCCTCGACCTCCGCACAGCGCACGTTGCGGACCAGCCGGGTATGCCGCGGCGTGCCCGGCCGCGACCAGCCGGGCTCACCCGGTCCGTCGAGCCACGCGACTGACCGGCGAGAGCCTCCTCGCGTTCGGCCCGGCGGACGCAGCTCGACCGCGGCGGCGGGCATACTGGAGGCATGCGGCAAGCTCCCAGCGAACTCACAGGCTCTCATCCCAGACTGGCGCGCGTGACGGACACCGCGATCCCCGAAGCCTCCCTCCTCGTCGTCGAGGACGAGCCCAACATCCGCGAGCTGCTGGCCACGTCGCTGCGGTTCGCCGGCTTCGAGGTCACCACCGCCGCAGACGGCCAGTCGGCCCTCGAGAGTGCCTCCGAGCACAACCCCGACCTCGTCGTCCTCGACGTCATGCTGCCCGACATGGACGGGTTCGAGGTGACGCGCCGGCTGCGCGAGTCGGGACGGCTGCTGCCCATCGTCTTCGTCACGGCACGCGACTCCGTGGAGGACAAGATCAAGGGCCTCACCGTCGGCGGCGACGACTACGTCACCAAGCCGTTCAGCCTCGAGGAGGTCGTGGCCCGGATCCGAGCCGTCCTGCGGCGCACCCGTGGCGACGACGACAGCACGGCCACGCTCTCCTTCCACGACCTCGAGCTCGACGACGACAGCCACGAGGTCCGGCGCGGCGGACGGGTCATCGAGGTCTCGCCCACCGAGTTCAAGCTGCTGCGCTACCTCATGCTCAACCCCAACCGGGTCCTGTCCAAGGCGCAGATCCTCGACCACGTCTGGGACTACGACTTCCGCGGCGAGTCCGGCATCGTCGAGTCCTACATCTCCTACCTGCGACGCAAGATCGACACCGTCGAGCCCTCGCTGATCCACACGAAGCGCGGCGTGGGATATGTGCTGCGGCTGCCCCCGAGCAGCCCCCCGGCGTGACCTCGCCGGCGCAGCCCCTGAACCGGCTGCGCGACGGCCTCCAGCGCATGCCTCTGCGGCTGCGGCTGCTTGCCGTCGTCGTCGTGCTCCTCACGGCGGCTCTAGCCGCCTCGGGGCTCATCGTCAACGTCCTCCTGCGCGCCTACCTCCTGGACCGGGCCGACGAGGAGCTGCGCACCTACGGCGAGATCGCGGCCTCGGTCGCCTACGGCAGCGGCGGCTCCCAGACCATCCAGCCCAACTTCACCGTGCGGCTCTACCTGCCCGACGGCTCCTCGGGAGTACGCGTCGCCGAGGCCGCCACCGAGACGGGTGCGGAGCCGCTCATCCCGCCGCTCACCGCCCGCGACCCCCGCGTCGCCCTCAACCGCACCTTCACCGTGCCTTCGGTCACGTCCGACGACGACGAGCTGCAGTGGCGGGTCATCGCCGGTGTCAACCAGCGCAAGGACGCCGTCTACGTCGTAGCCGTGCCGCTGCGCCAGATGGAGAACACGCTCGACAGCGTGCTGGGCTACGCCGCGCTCATCGGGCTGGCCGTGCTCGTCGCGGTGATGCTCATCGGCTGGTATGCCGTGCGCCGCGCCTTCCGCCCCCTCAACCAGATCGAGGACACCGCGGCCGCGATCGCCGCCGGCGACCTCAGCCAACGCGTCCCGGAGCTGCACACCGGTGACGAGGTCGCCTCCCTCTCCCGGTCCCTCAACGCCATGCTCAGCCATATCGAGCAGTCGTTCACCCTCCGTGAAGCCTCGGAAGAGCGGATGCGCCAGTTCGTCGCGGACGCCTCGCACGAGCTGCGCACCCCGCTGGCGACCGTGCGCGGCTACGCGGAGCTCTACCGCCAGGGCGCGGTCAACCGCCCCGAGGACGTGACCGGAGCCTTCGCCCGCATCGAGAGCGAGGCCTCGCGGATGGGCGGGCTCGTCGAGGACCTCCTCGTCCTGGCCCGGCTCGACGGCGAGCGCCCGCTCGCCACCGAGGACGTCGATCTCGCCGTCCTCGCGGGGGACGCCACCCAGGACGCCCGCGTGCTCGCCCCCGACCGACGGATCCGGCTGGTCGGCCTCGGGGGGCCGCTCGGCTCGGTGCACGTCACCGGCGACGAGCAGCGGCTGCGCCAGGTCATGGGCAACCTCGTCGCCAACGCGCTCAACCACACCCCGCCGGGCACGCCCGTCGAGGTGGCCCTCGGGATCCGGCCGGACGGCACCGCCGCGGTCGAGGTCCGCGACCACGGGCCGGGTGTCGACCCCGAGCGCGCCCGGCGCGTCTTCGAGCGGTTCTACCGCGCCGACCCGTCGCGCAGCCGGGCCGGAGGCGTCGGCGGCAACGGCCTCGGCCTGGCCATCGTCGCGGCCATCGTCGCGGCCCACCACGGCAAGGTGGGCGTGACCCAGACACCCGGAGGCGGGGCCACGTTCGTCCTCGAGCTTCCACAGCGCCTACACAGCAACGCCAAAGCCGAGGTTGACGAGCCGCAGGTCTAGTGGTCATCAACGGCGGACGACGCCACCACGACGACGCCACCACCACGACGCCACCACCACCACGCCACCGTGGGGAAGAGAGAGACCGACATGACCCAGCAGGAGACCCACCCCGCCACCTCGGAGCCGACCACTCCTCAGTGGTACGGCGAGCCGACGCCATGGCGCCCGCCGACGGCCGGCTACGACCCGTTCGCGCCCGCACCTGACCACACGACAGAGGTCCCCGCCAACACGGGCCCCGGCTGGACGTCCGACCCCTACGCGACGCCCGGCGGCAGCGGACCCGGCTCCACGGCATACCCGCCGCCGACGCCTCCGCCCGGCCCCCGCAACCGGCCGGTGCGCCGCATCGCCGAGATGTCGGCCGTCGCCCTCCTCGCCGCAGCGCTCGCGAGCGGCGGCACCTTCGCCGCCACCCGGTATGCCGACGGCGGGACTCCCACGGCGAACCCGAGCACCAGCGCGGCCCAGAACCCGGCGGCGCCGGTCGTGCAGGCCAACGGCAGCACGCCCGACTGGAGCGCGACCGCGAAGGCCGTGGCCCCCAGCGTCGTCTCCATCACGGTCGCCAGTGGCCAGGCCGAGGGCCAGGGCTCGGGCGTCGTCATCGACAAGGCCGGCCACATCCTCACGAACAACCACGTCGCCACCGGCGCCGGAGCGAGCGCGGCGATCAGCGTGACCCTCAGCGACGGGCGCAGCTACGACGCGAAGATCGTCGGCACCGACCCGACGACCGACCTCGCGGTGCTCTCGCTGGCCAACCCGCCCGCCGACCTGACGCCGATCTCCGTGGGTGACTCCGGCGCCCTCGTCGTCGGCCAGCCGGTCATGGCGGTCGGCAACCCACTGGGCCTCGCCGGCACGGTGACCACGGGCATCGTCAGCGCGCTCAACCGCCCGGTGGCCACGAGCGCGTCCGAGGCGGCGCAGAGTGGTGCCGGCAACCCGGTCGTCACCAACGCGATCCAGACGTCGGCCGCGATCAACCCCGGCAACTCCGGTGGTGCCCTGGTCACGGCCAGCGGCCAGCTCATCGGCATCAACAGCTCGATCGCCTCGCTGGGGTCGTCGTCCGGCGGCCAGAGCGGCAACATCGGCATCGGCTTCGCGATCCCCTCCAACGAGGCGAAGTCCATCGCCGACCAGCTCATCGCGACCGGCTCGGCGCAGCACGCGTTCCTCGGCGTCACGACGAGCGACACCACCGTCACCGACGGCGGCTCCAAGCGGCAGGCGGCCCTCGTCCGCCAGGTCACCACGGGAACGCCGGCGGCGAAGTCGGGCCTCCAGCCGAACGACGCGGTCGTCGCCATCGACGGCCAGCCGGTCGACTCGTCGCAGTCTCTCGTGGCGAACGTCCACGCCCGCAAGGTCGGGGACGCGGTCACCCTCACCGTCGTGCGCGGTGGCACCCGGCAGGACCTCAAGATCACCCTGGCCGCCCGTCCCGGCCAGGGGTAGGCAGCCGGCCCGCCCCCTGGTTCGCGGGCCGGCTACCACGAGGAGCCCTCCACGGGTAAGGTGCGTCGCTTCCCTTGAGCCACGCGTCCCGAGGAGGGCCCCTTCGTGATGCCTGCCGACGAGCTCGCGCGGGAGCAGGCCCATCTCACCCACGCGCGGACCGAGCTGGCCCGGATGCGGGAGAAGACCCTCGGGATGCGGGCGGCCGCCGGCGACCGGGTCTCGGGCGAGTTCCTCGCCATGACCCTGCACCGCCGGGCGGCGTCGCTCGTCGACGACCCGACGTCGTCCCTCTTCTTCGGACGCATCGACCTCGACCACGCCGAGCACGGGCGGGAGACGTGGTACGTCGGGCGGCGGCACGTCAACGACGAGCAGGGCGACCCCCTCGTCATCGACTGGCGGGCCGACCTCTCGGGCGCCTTCTACCGGGCCTCCCGCACGACGCCCATGGGGGTGCGGCTGCGACGCCGGTTCGGGATCGACCACGGGCGGCTCACCGCCTTCGAGGACGAGCTCCTCCAGGGCGTCGCCGAGCCCGACGACCTGGGGGGCGGCACGAGCCGGATCCTCACGGACGAGATCGAGCGGCCACGCGTCGGTCCGATGCGCGACATCGTCGCGACGATCCAGCCGGAGCAGGACGAGATCGTCCGCGCCGACGCCGCGACCACGGTCTGCGTCCAGGGCGCCCCCGGCACGGGCAAGACCGCGGTGGGCCTGCACCGGGCCGCGTGGCTGCTCTACGCCTTTCGCGACAAGCTCTCCCGCTCCGGCGTGCTCGTCGTGGGGCCCAACCGTGCGTTCCTCGACCACATAGGCGCCGTCCTGCCCGCCCTCGGCGAGGTCGAGGTGCGTCACACCACGGCGGAGGAGCTCGTGGCGTCGGTACCGGTCCGGGGGACGGACTCCACGGCCGCAGCGACCCTCAAGGGCGATGCGCGGATGGCGGACGTGCTCCGGCGTGCGGTCTGGAGCCACGTGCAGCCCGCAACTGAGCCCCTCGTCGTGCCGCGCGGCGCCCATCGGTGGCGGGTCGCGGCATACGAGGTCTCGCAGGTGCTCGAGGAGCTGCGCGGTCGGAGCATCCGCTACGACGCCGCGCGGCAGGTGCTCGCCCAGCGGCTGGCCCACCACGTGCTGCTCGCCATGGAGCGCAGCGGCGACTCCCCCGACGACCAGGTGCAGGACGCGGTCGCCCGCAGCGCCAGCGTCAGGGCGTATGCCGCGACCGTCTGGCCCGCGCTCGACGCCCGGGCCGTGCTGTTCACGCTGTGGAGCGACGCAGCCGAGCTGGCGCGGCACGCCGAGGGGCTGTTGACCCCCGCGGAGCAGCGGATCCTGTTGTGGGCGAGACCTGCCCGGTCCAAGGGGTCGGCGCGATGGACCCTCGCCGACACCGTGCTCCTCGACGAGCTGGGGGACCTCTGCACGCGCACACCGAGCTTGGGCCACGTCGTCCTCGACGAGGCGCAGGACCTCTCCCCGATGCAGCTGCGGGCGGTCGGGCGGCGGTGCTCGACGGGGTCGGCCACGGTGCTCGGCGACATCGCCCAGGGCACGACCCCGTGGGCGACGAGCTCGTGGGCCGAGTCGCTGGCGCACCTCGGCAAGCCGGGCAGCCACGTCGAGGTCCTCGACCGGGGCTTCCGCGTGCCGGCCGCGGTCATCGACTACGCCGCTCGCCTGCTGCCCCTCATGGCGCCGGGGCTCGGCGCCCCGGTCTCGGTCCGGAGCAACCCGGGCCGGCTGGAGTTCGCCCGGGTGGCGCGGGCGGCCGACCTCGCTCCGCGGGTCGCGGCGGTGACCCGTGCCCTCATGGCGCAACCGGGCTCCGTCGGCATCATTGCGTCGCCGTCGCTGATGCCCGGCATCGAGGCGTCCCTCGCCGCGGCCGGCGTCGAGCACGGCACCCTGGGGTCCGACCACGGCGACGTGGACCACCAGGTCGACCTCGTGCCCGCCGCGGTCGCCAAGGGCCTCGAGTTCGACCACGTCGTCCTCGTCGAGCCGGCCCGGATCGCGGCCGACGAGCCGGACGAGCGCACCGGGCTGCGACGTCTCTACGTCGTCCTCACCCGGGCCGTCTCCGCGCTGACCATCGTCCACGCCGAAGACCTGCCCGCCGCCCTCGCGTGACCCCTTCTGCGAGACTGGCCGTCATGCCCGCGCTGATCACGTGGTGGACCCAGGACCTCGCCGACCTGAGCCCGACCGCAGCACCCACCGTGGTCGCCGCCGCGGGTGCCGACCTGCTGTCCCGGTGGACCGAGACACACCGGCGCTACCACTCGACCGGGCATCTCGTCGAGATGTTCTGGGCGCTGGAGGATCTCGAGGCCGCGGGTGAGGTCACCGCCCGGGACGGCGCCGTGGGGCGGGTGGCCGGGTGGCTTCACGACGCCGTCTACGACCCGGCAGCGCCGCCGGGGGCGAGCGAGGCGGCGAGTGCCGAGCTGGCTCGTTCGGTGCTTGAAGGGCTGGGCTGCTCCGAGGGCGACGTGACGACCGTGGTGGCGCTGGTACGGCTGACCGACGGGCACGGCGACGGCGACGGCAGGGCGCTGACGCGGGCCTTCCATGACGCAGACCTGTGGATCCTGTCGGCGCCCGAGGACCGGTTCGACGCCTACTGCCGCCAGGTGCGCGAGGAGTATGCCGTGGTCCCCGAGGCGGCCTTCAGGGCGGCCAGGTCGCGGATCCTCGGCGACTTCCTGCGACGGGACCGCCTCTACCTCACCGACCACGGCGAGGCCGCCTGGAGCGGAGCCGCCCGGAGCAACCTACGCCGAGAGCTCGACCGCCTGGCCTGACGCGCGCCCACCCGCCCCGCTCGCCCACCGACGTCAACGGGGAGACCTGACGCCCTGACAGGGTCAACCTTCCCCACGGAGCCACCCCGCCGCCCGGCCTGCCCGGGCTGCGACACGGAGGGGGACGCAGACGCTCAGCGCCCGAAGAGGTGCGGCACGAGAGGCCACCAGAACTCGTGCCCGCACAGGGACTCGAAGCCGGCCACGTCGACCCACCTCGCGTCGTCCACGTCGGCCTCGCTCGGCCGCAGCTCGGGCCTCGACGCCGGCAGGGTCGCGTGGAATGCCTGCAGGTAGCTGCGCCCTGGCAGCCACCGCCCCCGGACCTCCCCCACGACCTCGAACCGCTCGTAGGCGCACGGCCGCAGCTGCGTCGCCACGACCTCGATCCCCGTCTCCTCCCGGGTCTCGCGGGCCGCCGTCCCGCTGACGTGCTCGCCAGCCTCGCGCCAGCCGCCCGGCGAGCCCCACGAACCGCGCCGAGGGCTGTGAACCAGGGCGAACCGGCCGTCGGCGTCCCGAAGGAACACCATCCCCGCGAACACCGTCGGCAGGTCGAGCAACCGAGGGGATGCGACGAGGTCGACATCGGCCCGGGCACCGTCGGGGAAGACCACGCCCCGGACCCGCGCGACGGGCCAGTCCCCCTTGCGCTTGCGGATCCGCAGGCCACTCGACGCCAGCCGTCGCACGAGCTCGCTCCCCGCCACGGAGGTGGCGCCGGCGGCGAGCGCCACGGCATACCGCTCCTGCGGCACGTCGTAGTGGTCGCCATGGAAGGAGCGGGGGTGCAGGCCGGCCCGGTCGGCGAAGGCGTGCAGCTCGTCGAGCGAGACGTCACTGACCAGGTGCGCAAAGACCGTGCCGTGCCGGGGCCACAGGGGCTGGTCGATCCAGATGCTCATCGGGGCTCACGGTAGTGCGCCTGTGGACAACCTCAGCGACCGGTCGCCAGGGTTTCCTACCGTCGAGACATCGGCGACCAGCGCCGACGACCTCACACCAGGAGAACCCATGCCGTTCACCGTCGACACCGAGCGCATCCAGGCCGCGTCCAGCGACATGGCCACCATCGCCGGCGAGATCGAGTCCTCCGTCAGCGCCATGCACGCCCGGCTCATCGCCCTCCAGGGAGCCTGGACCGGCACGGCGGCCGCCGAGTTCCAGGGCCTCGTGGCCGAGTGGGCCGCCCTGCAGCAGCGGGTACGCGGCGACCTCGCCGAGATCGCCGGGCTCACCGCCCGGGCCGGAGGCAGCTACCAGCAGACCGAGGAGGGGGTGCGCGGCCTCTTCACCCACTGAGACGACCGGGTATGCCGTGCCGCCGGCATACGCGTCCGGAAACCCCGCAGGGCGGCTCCCCCCGAGAGGGGAACCGCCCTGCGGTAGTGCTGGGTCTGGCCGGTGGTGCTTCGTCAGAAGCCCATACCCTCTGGGCTTCCTCCTCGCACTCCGCTCTTCGTCAGAAGCCCATACCGCCCATGTCGTCGCCGCCGCCCTGCATCGCCGGCGCGTTCTTCTCCGGCTTGTCGGCGATGACGGCCTCGGTGGTGAGGAAGAGCGCAGCGATGCTCGCGGCGTTCTGCAGCGCGGACCGGGTCACCTTGACCGGGTCGTTGATGCCCGCCTGGAGCATGTCCACGTACTCGCCGGTCGCGGCGTTGAGGCCGTGGCCCTTCGCGAGGTGGCGGACCTTCTCCGCCACGACGCCGCCCTCGAG